>JBLNGH010000103.1:0-18655 GCA_050264575.1 Acidobacteriota bacterium
CAGCCTCGCTCCGTGCGCTGATGGGATCCGACATCGACGCGCGGAAGATTGTGTCGTCACTGACGCTTTTCCGGCGCGTTGCGGAACGGCTCCATGCGGCGGAAGGGCTGGAGGTGTATCAGCGGCTTGCGAGCGTCGCAGATGACGTGCTGGCCGCTGCAACGGCAGAAGGCTACGCGCCCTGTGAGTACACGCTCCATCGGCTTCGCGCAGACGCGGAATGACGCGTTGTCCCAACTGCTCGGCGGACGTGTCAGGCGAGTACTGCCCGGCATGCGGTCAACGGCGGATTCGGACGGAAGATCTCTCGGCCCGCCGCATCGTCCGCGATCTGGCGGACGAGTTGTCGAGCTTCCGCAGCAGATTCAAGACCCTGCGGACGATGCGCCTGTTGCTGTGGCCGGGCGCGTTGACGGCGGAGTATCTCGCGGGCCGGCGTGAGCCGTATCTCACTCCGATCAAGGTCTATTTCGTCTGCGCGGCCATCTTCTTCCTCGCCGCGCCGTGGGCCGGTTGCGTCGCTCATCGAGCACGATGCGTCCGGGACGCTTCTGACCCGTGTCTCGGCGCAGATGGCCGAGCGTGGATTGAACCGGCCACAGTTCGAGGCACGGTTCGATCTCCTCTTGCGATCGATCTACTCGATCAGCGGCGTGTGCGCGATGGTCCTCGGCTCAGCGTTGGTGCTGCAAGGGCTCTACCGGCGGAGGCCGTTCGGCGCACATGTGATTTGGGCGCTGCATTTCGTCTCGTTTCAATACCTCGTGACGATCCTGGCCGGTGCGACGCGGCAATTCGGAACCTCCGATAGCGTGGCGTCGGCTGTGGTGCTCATCCTGATCGGTCCCTACCTGGTGCTAGCGCTGAAGCGGGTGTACGGCGGAGGACCCGTCGCGATCGCCGTGAAGGCCGGCGCGCTCGTCGTCGCGACACTCGCCACGAATTACCTCACGGATAGTCTCGCGATCGGGGTCACGCTGATGCTGGTGTGAGGCATCAGCGGCTGTCGATGGTCACCGGCCGTCCCATGAACTTGCCGTACCGCGCCGTTTGGCTTTTGAGATCGCGCCGCTCGGCAGCGGTCAACGGCCGGAAGGGCTTGACGGCAATGACGACGCCGTTCGCGCCGAGCGTCCGCTTCCAGCGTCCGCGCAATTTACCGTCGACGATCAAGAAGTGACCGAACTCGAGGGACACCGCGCTGCCCGCACGCGATGGAGGGTCGCTGATGGTTCCGCGATCTTTGTACGCAATCAGGTACTCGTCGTAGTTTGGAAGCAGACGCACCGAAGATGCCGATGTCGATTTGGCGGTCGCCCTGGCGCTGAACCAATAGGCAAGCCCGTCCACAGTGACGTGCGCGAGCGACTTGCCGGCGGCGTCGACGCCGGATTTCGCATCCTTGACCGTGAGACCTGACCACCAGACGAAATCACGGAGCGTCGCCGGTCCGTGCCCGGTGAAGTACCGGACGGCGAGAGTGGCCAGCGCCTCGTCACGCTTCATGATGCGTGCCGCGGGCGCGCGCGCGTCGAGCAGCGCATATGTGGACTGATTGCCCCGGCGAGCGCCGCTGCAGATCACCCCGTCCAGCTCGGCGCGCATCATCAGGTACGCGAGCCGCTCACCCGCCGCCGGGATGCGGCGTTTCGCGAGCACTGACGCCAGCTCGTGACGCGTCAGGTGGGCTCCTTTTGCAAGCGCCTTCGCGATCGTCGAGCGGCTTCTCCTGACCGTCTCCTCGTCGAGGCCGTTTCTGCGGTAGTACGGCGCGTTGACGGCGTGCAGTCGCGGACCGCAGAGGCTGAGCATCCACCGGATGTCGGCGGGCGTGACGAAGTGCCACGTCGGACGCAGGATGTGTGTCCGCAGGATGCGGCCGTCATCACACGCGCGTTGGACGTCGCTATCGGTGACCGCGTTCGTCCGCAGTCCGATCGCCCATCTCGCGCCTGCAGAGTCCTGTGCCTGCATCGCGCCGAGCCAGCCGACGATTTCTTCCGGCTTGCGATAGCCGGTTCGTATCAGCTTCTGATTCCGCAATCGGAGGGCGGCGACGTCCACGCGCGAATTCTGTCATGTCGTCGCGGTACGTTACGCTGTAGTGTTCGGCGGGCCCGCGCGAGACCGCGTGTGCAGTGCCGCTGACTGGAGATTCATGCCGGACGTTGCGGTGGTTCTTGCGCTCGGCTTCTTCCTCGGCATGCGCCATGCCACCGACGCCGACCACGTCGTGGCGGTGACGACGATAGTCTCGCGCCAGCGGGAGGTCGCGTCGGCCGCGGTCACCGGACTGCTGTGGGGCATCGGGCACACGTTCACGCTCGTCGCGGTCGGGGCCGCGATCATCCTCTTCAATCTGACTATCCCGAACTGGATCGGCATAGGCATGGAACTGTCGGTCGGCCTGATGCTCGTCGTCCTGGGCCTGTTCAACATCGCCGCGTTCTTCAACCTGCGGCCGGGCGCCTGGCGCCGGGCCGGCCCGGGGACTGCGGAGTTGATCCACTCGCACGCGCACAGTCACGGAGACTACGTGCACACGCATCCGCACGGGCACTCGCCGGACGTGCACCCGCATCAGCCCGACCAGACGCCGCTTGCGGCCATCGATCGGCGTTTCGGCGCGTCGCGGCTCTACCGCCACGCGCGTCCCGTCGTCGTCGGGATCGTTCACGGCCTCGCAGGCTCAGCGGCGGTGACGCTGCTCGTCCTCGCCGCGGTTCGCGATCCAGGATGGGCCATCGGATATCTGCTGGTCTTCGGCGTCGGGACCATCGCCGGGATGATGCTGATCACCGTCAGCATCGCGTCAGCGTTTCATTTTGCCGGTGCGCGCTCGGAGGTGGCGAGCCGCCGCCTCGGGTTCGCGGCAGGGCTGGCGAGCATCTTTTTCGGACTCGCGTTCGCGTATCAGGTGTGGTCGCGAGCTCAGATGTAGGCCGGGCCTTTAGGCCCGGCAACCAGAGCCCGGATTCGACCGCAGCATCCGGGTCGCGGACAGCACTGGCGATTCTTATAGTTGGGTCATGGCTATGACCGCGCGCATTCTCGATCGCACAGCTCTCGTCACCACTCCTCTCGCACTGCCGGACGACCAGGCGTGGGCCGCCGTCGTCACACGCGACCATCGTCTGGACGGCCGGTTCGTCTATGGCGTGCGGACGACCGGCGTGTACTGCCGGCCCGGCTGCGGATCGCGGCGACCGCGTCGCGAGCATGTCGAGTTCTTCGTCACGCCGGACGACGCCGGCCGGGCGGGATACCGTCCTTGCCGTCGATGCCGGCCGGCCGACGCCTCGCTGCCGGCGCTTGCGGCGCTCGAACGGGCGCGCGCGCTGCTCGACACGCGGCCTGATACGCCGCCATCGCTGCAGGAATTGGCAGGCGCCGTAGGTCTCAGCCCGGGTCACTTGCAGCGGTCTTTCAGGCGCGCCTTCGGCGTATCGCCAAAGCAGTACGTGCTCGAGCGTCGTGCGGTCCGCTTCCGGACGTCGCTTCGTCGAACCGCGAGCGTGACCGATGCGCAGTACGACGCCGGGTACAGCGCGCCCAGCCGGGCGCAGGCCGGCGCGCGGGCGCATCTCGGCATGGCGCCGAGCGCGTACCAGAAAGGCGGGCAGGGGATCGAGATTCGCTACTCGATTCGCGACACCGAGTTCGGGACTTTGCTCGTCGCGAGCACCGCGCGAGGCGTCTGCAAGGTGGCCCTCGGCGATTCGCCCGCACGCCTCGCATCCGATCTGGCTCGCGAATTCCCGCACGCCGGTCGGCGAGAGGTCACCGCCCGCAAGACTCCGGGCGACGCGGCATTCCTCGAGTGGATCGACGCGATCCTCGCCGGGCTCGACGGACGGCCGTCCGACGTCTCGGTCCCGATCGACGTTGCGGCGACTGCGTTCCAGCGACGTGTCTGGCGTGCCCTTCAGCAGATTCCGTACGGCGAGACGCGGACCTACGCGGCGGTCGCCAGGTCCATCGGCAAGCCTGACGCGGTCCGCGCGGTCGCCCGCGCCTGCGCGACGAATCCGGTTGCGCTCGTCGTGCCGTGTCATCGCGTGGTTCCGGCGAGCGGCGGGGCTGGCGGCTATCGGTGGGGATCGAAGCGAAAAGCGCGATTGTTGAAAAAGGAACGCCGGCCCTGAAGGGCCGGCCTACATCTTCCGGCGGTGCTTCAAGTACTCGTAGACCGCGGGCAGCAGCGAAACGAACACGATACCGAGCGCGACGAGCGGAAAGTTCTTCTTGACGATCGGCACGTTGCCGAACAGCAGACCTGCGCCGATGCAGAGACCGACCCAGGCGGCGGCGCCGACGAAGTTGTAGAAGACGAACGCCCGCGGCGTCATCTGCGCCGCGCCGGCCACGAACGGCACGAACGTCCGCACGATCGGCACGAACCGGCCCAGAATCACCGCCTTGCCGCCGTACTCCTCGAAGAACGCATGTGCGCGCTCGAGATGCCGGCGGTTCAGCAGCCGGTGGATCATGCCGGACTGATCCGTCTGGCGAAACACCCGGGGGCCAATCGCGCGGCCGATTGAGTAGTTCACGGCATTTCCCGTGAACGCGGCCAGGAACAACAGGCCCGTCAGCCGCCAGGGCTCGAACGACCCTGTTGCCGCCAGCGCGCCGGCGGCGAAGAGCAGCGAATCGCCGGGCAGGAACGGCGTCACGACGAGCCCGGTCTCCGCAAAGATGATCGCGAACAGCAGCCCGTAGACCCACGGCCCATAGGCATTGACCAGCTCGGCCAGGTGCCGGTCGAAGTGGAGGATGTATTCGACGAATTCCGGCATCGTCAGGTCAGGCAGACGGAGGCACGCACCTGCAGAGACGGCGGTTGATGTGGATCGTTGACGGAGTCAGCGCGGAACTTGGGCCGTCGTCGAGGGCCGCGAGTCGCGAATGATGACCAGGGTTTCGCCCGGGCGGATGAAGCCGAGCTCGCGTCGCGCCGCTTCTTCCATCGCCGCCGGATCTTCCCGGATCCGCCGGGCCTCTTCGCGCAGTTGCTGGTTTTCGAGCCGCAGCTTCGTCAACGACGTCAGCACCGCGGTGTGCTCGGTCCGGGCGCGAAGCGTGGCCAGGTACCCGTTCTCGCCGACCAGCGCATTCACGATGAGCACGCAGCAGCCGACGAAGAGGGCGTACGTGAGCCAGCGGCGCCGGCCCTGCCGGACATCGGGGATGTTGTGGAGCTCGCGCTTGGCACGAGGCCGGGTCTTGGGAGCCTCGTGTTCAGCCGGCGATAGAGAATTCATGAAGGACATCTTTCTATCAGGTTTTCGACCCCTGTACAAGAGGAAAATAGGCCCATGAGCGAACTCGTCATGGCCCTCACCACACTCCCGGGCGACTTCGACAGCACGTCGCTGGCCCAGGACCTCGTGGGAGCCGGGCTCGCCGCATGCGTCAATGTAGTGCCGGGCATCAAATCGATTTACACCTGGGAAGGCGTGCCGCAGGTGGACCAGGAGCAGCAGCTGTTCATCAAGACAACGACCGAGCAGGTTGACGCGCTGTGGGAAGTGATCCGCAGCCGGCACCCATACGACGTCCCCGAGTTTCTCGTCATCCCCGTGGTCGACGGCAGCGAGGATTACCTGAGATGGGTGGAGCGGAGCGTCGGGCCGAGAGCCGAGTCGTGATCATCCGAGCGCCTGCGCCAAGTCCTCTTTCAGATCCTCGATATCTTCGATCCCGGTCGAAATCCTGATCATGCTGTCGGTGATGCCGATGGCCGCGCGGCGATCCGCCGGCACGGAGGCGTGCGTCATCGAGGCGGGATGGCAGACCAGCGTCTCGACCCCGCCGAGACTCTCGGCAAGCGACATCAACCGGAACCGGTTCAGCACCTCGCGAGCCCGCTCGAACGATTCCACCTCGAACGAAAGCATGCCGCCGAACCCGTTCGGCATCTGCCGCCGGGCCAGTGCGTGCTGCGGGTGCCCGGGAAGCCCCGGATAGAGCACACGCGTCACCTTCGGGTGCGTGCTCAAGTACTGCGCGAGCGCGAGCCCGTTTGCGGAATGCTGCGCCATGCGCAGCGGCAGCGTCTTGGTGCCGCGCAGGACCAGCCAGCAGTCGAACGGACTGAGGATCGCCCCGGCCGAGTTCTGAATGAACTTCAGCCACTCGATGTCCTCGTCGCGATTGGCGATGACGACGCCGCCGACCGAGTCGCTGTGGCCGTTCAGATACTTCGTCGTGCTGTGGACCACGAGATCCGCGCCGAGATCGAGCGGCCGCTGCAGGCACGGGCTGGCGAACGTGTTGTCGACCGCCACGAGCGCGCCGCGCGCGTGCGCGAATTTCGCCGCGGCCGCGAGGTCCGTCAGACGGAGCACCGGGTTGGTCGGCGTCTCGATGAAGAGCAGCTTCGTTCGCGGCGTGAACGCGCGCTCGATGCACGTGAAATCCGACGTGTCGACGAAGCTGAACGTGAGTCCGTATCTCGTGAGCACCTTGTCGAACAGCCTGAACGTTCCGCCGTAGGTGTTGTCGGTCACGACGACGTGTTCGCCTGAGGACAGTCGGCCGGCGATGGCGCCGATGGCCGACATGCCGGAGGCGAACGCGAACGCCGCTTTGCCGCCCTCAATCGCCGCGAGGTTGCCCTCGAGCGCGCTGCGCGTGGGATTCTGCGTCCGTGCGTACTCGAACCCTTTGTGATGGCCGAGCGCGTCCTGCACGTACGTCGCGGTCTGGAAAATCGGTGTGATGATCGCGCCGGTCGACGGGTCGGGCTCCTGACCGGCGTGGAGACAGATCGTACTGAAGCGTGCGCGCGTCGTGAGCTTCATGCCGCCGCGGAGCCTAACGATAGTCTGTTATCATGCGATTTGCAATTTGCAGAATCCCGTGAGACGGTGGCTGAACCGCCAGAGGACGCATCGCGCCGCTGACGAACGCGATCGACTGATGCCGGCCTCCGGCGTAAGACCTCCAGGCGCGCCGCCGTCGCCCCGCGACTTCGAATATCTCGACACCCTTCCCGGCCGGCTCCTGATTCTGTCGGGCGCGCTGATGGTCGTGCTGCTCGTCATGCGCGCCTTCGTGACGCTGCCGGAGATCCTGGATATCTTCCGCAAGGTCGTCTCGCTCGCGTTCATCGTCGCCGCGATCTGGATCGGCGCGCTCGTGTTCAGATACAACCGGCGGCTGCTGCTCTGGCGCGTCCGCCGCAAGCTCATTCTTTCGTACTTGCTGCTCGGGTTCGTGCCGGTGGTGCTCGTGGCGATCTTCGCGCTCACGAGCGGGTTCGTGCTGTACACGAACGTCGCCGCGTACGTCTTCCGCGAAGGCTTCAAGAACTTCCAGGACGACGTGCAGCAGATTGCCGAGACATCGGCCATTGAGATCGGCCGCAGTCCGCAGACCACGCAAGCCGCAATCGAGCGCAAGGTCACGAATCTGGTGCAGCAGTACCCGGCGCTGTCGCTGGCCGTGCTTCCGATTCCCGGTCCAGCGCAGCCGGCCCAGAAAGATGGCGCGCGTCAGACCCGCGCTCCGGACAAGAGTCCTCAGGAGCACCTGGTGTACGCCGGCGCGTGGAAACACGTGCCCCCGCCGACGGAGGTCCCGCAGTGGGTGGCCGTCGCCGGCGGCTTTCAGGGCGTGCTGACCTACACGACCAACGGCCAGCCCGACGACGAACATCTGCTGGTGCGGGCGGCGGTTCCGACGCCTGACAAGACCAGAATGGTCCTCGCCGATCTGCCGGTCGACACCGATGTCGTGGCCAGGCTCGACGACCAGACCGGGGCGCGCATGGGCGAGATGACCGTCGATTCGGCCTGCGGCGGCACGGCCAGTCAGAATCAGGGATCTGCGCCGAGAGGGCAGGTCTTCTCGTTGTTCCGGAAGTCGGTCTTTTTCATGGACTGCACCGACTGGGAAACCAAGAGCACCGGCCGCGTGTCGATTGCGCTCGATGCGCCACTTGGCCGGCTCTACGAACGTCTGGCCTCGGCCCAGAAGGCACGCGCCGACCTGGGTTGGGACCTGTTCCTGTCAGTGCTGGGCATTCTCGGCGTGCTCTTCCTCATCATTCAGGGATCGGCGCTGTTCTTCGGCGCCGCGCTGGCGCGATCGATCACGTCGGCGGTGCACGAGCTCTTCGTCGGTACCGCCCGCGTCCAGCAGGGGGACTTCGGCCACCGCATCCAGATCGAATCGCGCGACCAGCTCGGCGATCTGGCCGATTCCTTCAACCGCATGAGCGCCAGCATCGAGCACCTGCTGCACGTACAGCGCGAGAAGCAGCGGCTGGACGACGAGCTTCGCATTGCCCGGGACATTCAGAAATCGCTGCTCCCGGTTGAACCGCCGCGCATGTCCGGCATCGCCATCGCGGACCTCTGCGAACCGGCACGCGAAGTCGGCGGCGACTACTACGACTTTTTCGAGATCGGACCGCGTCAGCTGGGGGTGCTCGTCGCCGACGTGTCCGGCAAAGGCACCTCGGCGGCGCTCTATATGGCCGAGCTCAAGGGGCTGATGCTGGCGCTCAGCCACCAGCAGCGATCGCCCCGCCAGCTGCTCATTGACGTGAACCGCCGGCTGGCCGAACATCTGGACAACCGCAGCTTCATCACGATGACCTACGCGATCATCGATCTCGAATCGGCGACCCTGACGCTCGCGCGTGCCGGTCATACGCCGACGATCGTCGTCTCCGGCGGGGCGAGCCACCTCATCACGCCCGAGGGGATGGTGCTGGGGCTGCGCCTGCCGGGCGCCGGCGAGCGATTCGAGGAGATGCTGCGCGAGCATTCGCGCCCGATTGCCGTCGGGGACGTGATCGTGCTCTACACCGACGGCATCACCGAGGCGATGGACGCCGACGGCGAGCTCTTCGGCGACACCGCGCTGGCGCACGTGCTCGCCAGCCAGCAGCACCTCGACGCCGCCGGTATCCGCGAGCGCGTGCTGCGCGAGGTGAAGGCGTTCGTCGGCGACGCCGAGCCGCACGACGACATGACGATGGTCGTGATCAAAATTACCGCCACCGGTGAGGCGGCATGAGGGCGCGCGGATGAGTCAGCGCCGGCCCACCAACGTCGATCCCGTCGAAGTGCTGCGGACGCACTCGTCCGTCGAGGCGGAGGTGGTGCGTGGTCTCCTCGACGCGCACGGGATCGAGGCAAGCGTGGGCTCGGCGCTGTCCCCGTCGCTCTTTCCCATGCGGTTCGGTCAGGCGGAGTTCCGCATCACCGTGGCCAGCGCGGCGGCCGGCCGCGCGCGCGAGTTGATCGCGGGGCACCTCGACGAGGCCGCCGCCGCCGAAGTGCGGCGCCTCAGCGAGACGCTCGGTCCGCTCGAAGATCGCATCGGATACCACTTCAGCGATCTCGGTCTGCTCGAGCACGCGCTGACGCACCGATCGCGCGCGCACGAGGACGCGTCCGGCGGCGTGATCGACAACGAATCGCTCGAGTTCCTCGGCGACGCCGTGCTCGGATTCGTGATCGCCGATCTGCTCTTCACGCAGTTCCCGACGCACAGCGAAGGCTACAAGTCGAAGGTCAAGGCGGGAATCGTCTCGTCGGCGTCGCTCGCGCGGCTCGCCGAAGACATCGACCTCGGGCGCTACGTCCTCCTCGGCCGGGGCGAGGAGAAAACCGGCGGCCGCCAGAAGCACGCGATTCTCGCCGACAGCTTCGAAGCGCTGATCGCGTCCATCTACCTCGACGGCGGCATCGATCCGGCGCGCGACTTCATCCTGTCGCGGCTGGCGCCGCTCGTCATCGCCGCGGGCGATCGCGCCGCCGAAGCGGCGTTCACGGAAGACTGGAAGTCGGCGCTCCAGGAATGGCTGCAATCGGTCGGCCTCGGTCTGCCCGTGTACCGGCTCGCGTCAGCCGAGGGGCCGGATCACCGGAAGCGCTTCGACATCGAGGTGATGGTCGGCAGCACGGTCGCCGGCCGCGCGACGGGACGGTCGAAGAAGGATGCGGAGCAGCAGGCCGCCAAAGAAGCGCTCGCGAAGTTAAAAGCAGAACGCTAGCGCCAATCGGTTCCGTGGTTCCGAGGTTCCGAAGTTCCGGGGTTCTTGCTGAACCAGAACTCCGGAACCGTCTAGGTCTTTGAGAACTCCGGAACCCCGGAACTCCGGAACCCCGGAACCGACAAGCGTCAGCTCTCAATCAATCTCGACAATTCCTGAATCCCGCCTTTGACTTTCTGCAAATCGCTCGAAACTGACCGCTGCGGGCTCGGCCGTCGGCCGCGGCGGCATCTGCGCGAGCCGCGACTGCGCGTAGGCCTGCACTTCTCTCACGATCTCATCGTCGGTCGGCGGGACCGGCCGTCCGTAGAGCCGGACGTACAAGCGAAGCAGCGGATCCTCGTAGGAGTAGCGCTTGCTGCGGCACGTCACGAGATCGACGTCCTCGAGCCAGGAGAGATAGTCCTTCGTCGACCCCGGCGTGCGGCGCAGATGGTGCGAGATCTCCGTCAGGTTCTGCGGCTCGTTGGCGGCGAGGATGCCGAGGATCGCCTTGAGCGCGCCGTAGCCTCGCGCGCGATGCAGGCGGAACTCGTAGCTCTCGCGGCATCGCGCGGTCAATCGTCCGGCCGGGGCGAAGAGCGCGGCGAGCGCGGCCACCGGATCGGTCGCCGGCCCCATCGTCGAGAGCGATTCGACCACGAGGTGCACGTAGGCCGCGCGGCCGGCCGTGAGCGCCGCGACCGCCGGCGCGATCTGCGCGGCCCAATCATGCCGGCCGCCGTCGAAGAGCAGCGCCAGGGACAGCACTTCCTGCGCGTCGAGCGGCGGCACGTGGACGACCTCGAACCGCGCGGGCGCGTCCCGCAGCCATCGGTGGGTCCTCGTCGTGAAGCGGGAGGCGAGCACGAACCGCGCGGGACTGGCGGCGAGGCGCGTGATCAGCTCACGCTGGACGTGGCGGAGTCCGGGGAAACTTTCGAAAGTCCGGATGTCGAGGACTTCGTCGACGAGAAATGTGAACGGCTCGACTCGATCGGCGGCGGTCCCGTCGAAGAACGCAAGCAGCGCGTCGAAGGCGTCGCGCGCCGTCGCCGGCGGCGTCGCGGCGTCAGGTGCCCGGCGGCTGGCCTTCAGAATCGCGGCGTAGCAGATTTCCGGCGTCGTCGCGGCAGCGCCGAAATCGAGGTATTGTGCGCGGCCCTCGCCGAGCAGGCGGGCGAGACGCAGCAGCAGCGACGTGCGTCCCATCCCGCAGGCGCCGAGGACGACAGGAATTCGCGACGCGTCGAGAGACGCGAGAATGCGGCGTTCGAAAGCGGGGCGTTCGATGATCACGGCGTCGGCTCCGACGATCCGGTGAGTCCTGGAATATTAAGCCCATGTCTGCGGGCGGCGGCGATCGCCTCAGGATATCCGGCGTCCGCGTGACGCGCGATGCCGATGCCGGGATCGCACGTCAGGACACGTTCGAGCTTGGCGGCAGCCTCCTGCGATCCATCGGCGACGGCAACCATGCCCGCATGAATGGAGTAACCGATGCCGACGCCGCCACCGTGGTGCACGGAGACCCAGGTCGCGCCGGCTGACGTGTTGAGCAACGCGTTGAGCACGGGCCAATCGGCGATCGCGTCGCTGCCGTCCCGCATCCCTTCCGTTTCCCGATTCGGCGACGCGACCGACCCCGAGTCGAGGTGATCGCGGCCGATGACGATCGGCGCCTTCACGCGGCCCGATCGCACGAGGTCGTTCAGCGCCAGGCCGAACCGCGCGCGTTCGCCATACCCAAGCCAGAAGATCCGCGCCGGCAGACCCTGGAACGCGACGCGTTCACCCGCCAGGCGAATCCAGCGGCAGAGCGGTTCGTTGTCGGCGAACATCTCGAGCGCGAGTCGATCCGTCTCGCGAATGTCGTCCGGATCGCCGGACAGCGCCGCCCACCGGAACGGTCCCTTCCCCTCGCAGAAGAGCGGCCGCACGTACTCGGGCACGAAGCCCGGAATGTCGAACGCGCGATCGACGCCGGCCTGCTCGGCCTGCGCGCGGATGTTGTTGCCGTAGTCGAACGTGATCGCGCCTCGCGCCTGGAGCGCGAGCATTCCGCGCACGTGCGCCGCCATGGCGGCCATCGAACGCCGCACGTAGTCGTCAGGCGCGCGCTCGCGCAGGCGGACTGCGTCGGCGAGCGACATCGCGTTGGGTACGTAGCCCTGCAGCGCGTCGTGAGCGGACGTCTGATCGGTGAGGACATCCGGCGTCACGCCCCGGGCGACGAGCGCCGGAATGACGTCGGCGGCATTGCCTTCAAGGCCGATCGATCGCGCGACTCCTCGCCGGCAATAGTCCTGCGCGCGCTCGAGCGCCTCGTCGAGAGAGCCGGTCGATTCGTCGAGATACCGCGTTTCCAGCCGCCGGGCGATTCGCGCGGGGTCCACCTCGACGACGAGCGCGACGCCCTCGTTCATGGTGACGGCCAGCGGTTGAGCGCCGCCCATCCCGCCGAGGCCCGCGGTCACCGTCAAGCGACCCCGCAGCGTGCCGCCGAAATGCCGCCGCGCCAGGGCCGCCAGCGTTTCGTACGTTCCCTGCAGAATCCCCTGCGTCCCGATGTAAATCCAGGATCCCGCCGTCATCTGACCGTACATCGTGAGTCCGCGGTCCTCGAGATCGCGGAAGTTCTTCCACGTGGCCCAGGCCGGGACGAGCAACGCGTTGGCGATGAGCACGCGCGGCGCCCAGGGATGCGTCCGGAACACGCCGACGGGCTTGCCGGACTGCACCAGCAGCGTTTCGTCGTGTTCGAGCGATCGCAGCGCGCGGACGATCGCGTCGAACGCCGGCCAGTTGCGCGCGGCTTTGCCCGAGCCGCCGTAGACGACGAGGTCCTCGGGACGCTCGGCGACGTCCGGGTCGAGGTTGTTCATGAGCATTCGCAGCGCCGCTTCCTGCGGCCAGCCCTTGCACGACCGTGTCGTGCCGCGCGGCGCTCGAACGACGGGAACAGCAGTGCGCATGAACCTACCGAGGCTTCGACCACGCGCTCATCACGCGGATCGAAACCTCCAAGCACTCATTGCATTGAAGAAGGCATCAAGAAACTGCGGAAACCGACACTCTAAAGAACGACGTGAACGCGTGTCAACCAAGTAAAAACTCTTGCAAATTGAAAATTACCGGAGATCGATGCCGCACGCGCGCTCGATCTCGCCCGAGGCGATCATCGACGCGATGCGTTCGATGTCCGGCGCCGGCGGCCGGTCCTCGACGAGCGTTGGCACGCTTTTGCGAACCGTCGCGTGCACGCGCTGCAGCGCCGCCGACGTCGTCAACGGGGAAAGCAAATCGAGTGCCTGACTTGCCGCGAGGATTTCGATGGCGATCACGGCGCGCGTCCGGTCCACGATCGCGGCCGCCTTCAACGCCGCGCCCATGCTCATGCTGACGTGATCCTCCCGGCCGGCCGACGTCGGAATCGTGTCGACGGAGGCGGGATGCGCGAGCGTCTTGATTTCTGCCGCCAGCGCCGCGGCGGTGACCTGCGCCATCATGAGACCCGAATGCAGCCCGGACTCGCGGATGAGGAATGGCGGCAGCCCGCTTTCATCCGGAGTCATGAGCCGATCCGTGCGACGCTCGCTGATCGTCGCGAGCTGCGCGAGCCCGATCGCCAGCGTGTCGGCCGCGACCGCGACGGGCGCTCCATGAAAGTTGCCGCCCGAAACGATGTCCCCGGTCTCGGCAAAGACCATCGGGTTGTCGGTGGCCGCATTGGCCTCGATCTCCGCCAGCCGCCGCGCGAATTCGAGGGCTTCCCGCGCCGCGCCGTGGACCTGGGGCGCACAGCGCAGCGCATACGCGTCCTGAATCTTGCCGCAGGTCTCGTGCGATCGGTTGATCCCGCTGCCGTCGACGAGCCCCCACAGGTTGCTGGCCGAGGCCGCCTGGCCCGGGACCGGGCGCGCCGCGTGAATCCGCGCCTCGAACGGGTGGATCGACCCGCGCAGTGCGTCGATCGACATGGCCGCCGCGATGTCGGCCGTGCGCGTCAAGCGGCGCGCGTCCGAACAGGCAAGCGCCAGCACGGCGGCGCTCGCCTGCGTGCCGTTGATGAGCGCGATGCCTTCCTTGGGCCCGAGGGTCATCGGTTTGAGACCAGCGCGGGATAAGACCTCGGGGGTCGTCGAGCTGCGCGCGGGCTCTCGCCGTCCGGCCGACAGCGACCCCGGAGGTCTTTCTTCGTCTTCCATGACTTCGCCCTCGCCGACGAGGACGAGCGCCAGATGGGCGAGCGGCGCGAGGTCGCCGCTTGCGCCGACCGATCCGCGCGCCGGCACGCGCGGGTGCACGCCGGCGTTGAGCAGCGCGATGAGCGCCTCCAGGGTTTCGATCCGGATCCCCGAGAACCCTTTCGCGAGGACGTTCGCGCGCAGCGCCATGAGCGCGCGCACGGCGGGCACCGTCAGCGGCTCGCCGACGCCGGCCGCGTGGCTACGCAGGAGATTCAGCTGCAGCGCGGCGAGTTGATCGGCCGGAATCGCGACGTCCGCGAGCGCGCCAAATCCCGTGTTGACGCCGTAGACGGGCGTCGCGCGCTCGAGATGATCGACGACGACCGCGCGCGAGGCGCGGACACGCGCCGCGGCCTCCGGCGCAATGCCCACCGGCTCGCGATCGCGCGCGATCCGCTCGAGAGCGTCGAGTGTCAGTGTCGCGCCGTCTAGAAGCACCATGGAGATTCGTGTCTATCTGAAATCTGGAATCGGGGAAACTACAATCTGAACTGTAATCGGGTAATTGGGAATCTGGAATCTATCTGGGAATCTGCAATCTATCGGGAATCGAGAATCGGGGAATCTCCAATCGTAGTAATCTCCAATCGAGGAATCCACGATCAGAGGCGGCCCTGATTAGCTCTGCGACAGTATGTTTGCAGATTCTCGATTTCCCGATTCCCCGATCAGATTACAGATTCCCGCTTTCAAATTGCAGATTATCATCTAGCCGCATGAATCTGTGCGTGCTCGGCGCCCAATGGGGCGATGAAGGCAAAGGGAAGATCGTCGATCTGCTGACGCCGCACTTCCAGATCGTGGGGCGGTATCAGGGCGGCCATAACGCCGGCCACACCGTCTACGTCGGCGGCCGGAAATTCGTCCTGCATCTGATTCCCTCCGGCATCCTTCATCCCGGCGTGATCTGTGTCATCGGCAATGGCGTGGTCGTCGATCCGGTCGCGCTGTTTGCGGAGCTGGATGAGATCGCCGCGATAGGCATCAACGCGAGCGGGCGGCTGCTCGTGAGCGACAGGGCGCACGTGATCCTGCCGTATCACCGCGAGCTGGACGTGCTCGCCGAAGCGCGGCGGGGCGAACGAAAGATCGGGACCACCTCGCGCGGCATCGGCCCGGCGTACGAAGACAAGATCGGCCGTCGCGGCATCCGCGTCGGTGATCTGGCCGACCAGTCCGACGACGGGCCGCTCGCCAGCGCCGTGCGCGAAAACGTCGCCGCGCGCAACCGGCTCGTCGGCAACGCAGACATGAAGTGGCAACAGGTGCTCGGCGACGTGCGGCGCTCCTGGCCGCGCCTGCAGCCGCTCGTCACCGATGTCTCGATCTACCTGCACCGGGCGATTGCCGATGGACAGCGCGTGCTGTTCGAAGGGGCGCAAGGCACGCTGCTCGACATCGATCACGGGACGTATCCGTTCGTGACCTCGTCGAATGCGACGGCCGGCGGCGCGGCGACCGGCCTCGGCATCGGACCTCGCACGATCGGCACGGTGATCGGGGTGGCGAAGGCGTACACGACCCGAGTCGGGACCGGACCGTTGCCGACCGAGCTCACGGGCCCGCTCGGCGAACGGTTGCGCGAAACGGGGCAGGAATACGGCGCGTCCACAGGCCGTCCCCGCCGCTGCGGCTGGTACGACGCGGTGGCCGTCCGCTATGCCGTGCGCGTCAACGGCCTCGACGCGCTCGCCATCACCAAGCTCGATGTCCTCGACGGCCTCGAGACGCTCGACGTGTGCACCGCGTATCGCTACAACGGCACGCTGTTGACGGAGATGCCGGGCGACACGGCGCAACTGGCGGCGTGCGAGCCGGTCTACGAGACCCTGCCGGGCTGGAACGCGCCGACGCGGGGCCTCACGAAGTTCGAGAAGCTGCCGGCCGAAGCGCGAAGCTACATCCGCCGCCTCGAGGAAACGAGCGGCGTTCCCGCCGCCATCATCTCCACCGGCTCCGAACGCGATCACACAATCATTCGAGAGACATTTGCATCGATCTATCAACCGATCGATCTGCGCGTGTAGGCCGGCCCTTCAGGGCCGGCGGGCTGGCGGGGCTGAAGCCCCGCCCTACACGTGTTACCGCCCCGCGCCGTTCGGATCGGCCATGACGATCGCGTTCTGTGTCAGCTCGCGGCCGGCGGCTGACAGGACCACACGATAGACCCCGGGCTCGACTGGAGTCGAGACGACACCGCCGCCAGGCGCCGTTTCGCCGGCGCCCGCGCCGCCACCGCCGCGTCCGCCGCCGCGGCCGCCACGACCAGTGGGAACGGCTTCGCCCTGAATTCGTTCGCGCCTGGCTTCGAGGTTCCACCGGACCGTGTTGATGCCCGCCGTCTTCGGGCCGTCCAGCTCGGCAATCATCCGCGACCCGTTGTAGATCCGGACCTTCACGTCGCCCGTGACGTCGTTGCGCAGGTAGTAGCTGACTCCCATGTCCGTCGGCCGGCTCATGCCGCCGAAGTTGACGGAGCTCGTCTCGGGACGCTGGCCGGCGACCCAGTCGATGACCGGATCGATCTCGAACAGGTAGGCGTCGGCGGCCAGCACCGCCGGCGTGAGCTCTTCGATCTCCGAGATGTCGGTGATGAAGATCCCGCGGCCGTGCGTCGCGAGAACGAGCTCGTGATCGCGCGGATGGATCTTCATGTCGTAGACCGGGTTCGTCGGCAGGATGCCGCGCGGCCGACCGCCGGCTGCGCCCGCACCTCCGGCGCCGCCCCCGCCTCCTCGACCGCCGCCGCCGCCGGCCTGCACGGGCGTGCCGCGAAGCTTCGTCCAGGTCCCGCCGCCGTTGATCGTCGCGTACGCGCCGAGATCGGTGCCGACGAACAGGACGCTGGCGTTGCGGGGACTTTCACGGACGACGTTGATCGCCTCCTGCGGCAGATTGCCGGCAATCGACGCCCACGTCTGGCCGAAGTCGGTCGTCTTCCAGATGAACGGCTTGAAGTCGTCGTTTCGCAGCCCCGTGATGGTGACGTACGCCGTGCCCGCCGCCGCGTTCGACGCGGCGACGCGGCTGACCCAGTAGCCGGGATGTCCGGGAATCTTGTCGCGGACGTTCGTCCACGTCCGTCCGCCGTCGCGCGTCACCTGCACATTGCCATCGTCGGTTCCGACCCAGATGAGGCCGGGCACGATCGGCGACTCGTCGATGGTGGTGATGGTCGCGTAGCTCACGTTGCCGCTGCCGCACGTGTCGCACGGATTCTGATCGGCGCGCTTCGACTTGTCGTTGACCGTGAGATCCGGACTGATCGCTTCCCACGTGTTGCCGCGGAACGGCGACCGCAGCACGACCTGCGCGCAGTGATAGATGACGTCGGCGTTGTGCGGCGACACGAGAATCGGCGCGTTCCAGTTCCAGCGGTATGGGTCGTCGTTCGGACGCGCCGGCCGGTTGGCCGCAATCGATTGGCTCTGGCCGGTCCGCTGATCGACGCGCTGAATGACGCCGAACTGGCTTTCGTTGTAGAGCCAGCGGCTGTCGGCCCACGAGACGACGTTGTACATCCCGTCGCCGCCGCCGACGTTGGTCCAGTCCTCGAACGGAATGTTGCCGCCGCCGCGCCGCGTGCTGGGTCCCTTCTTCGAGCCGTTGTCCTGCAGACCGCCGTAGACGTTGTAGGGCACGTCCATGTCGATGCCGACGGCGTAGAACTGCGCGAGCGGCAGGTTGTCGGGGTGATACCAGTTTCGCCCGCCGTCGAACGTGATCGTCATGCCGTGGTCGTACCCGTTCAGCATGTGCAGGCTGTCTTTCGGATTGATCCAGAGCGCATGGCTGTCGCCGCCCAGTCCGGCGCCCGTCCACGTCTTGCCGCCGTCTCGCGTTTCCTGCGATCCGGCGCTCAGCACGTAGACGTGATCCTTGTCGTTCGGATCGACACGCACCTGAGCGTAGTAGTACGGCGGGTTCCCGCCGCCGAAGCCGCCGCCGCGTCCGCCGCCTCCAGCCGGCGGGGGAGCGCCGGCGCCCGCCGCGGCCGCCACGGACGGATCGACCGGTCCCGACACCTGACGCCACGTCTTGCCGCTGTCGTCGGTCCGCCAGAGTTGATCGCCGATCGAGTCGTCGCCGAATCCCTGCGCCAGCCGCTTCTTGCGCTCGTCGGCAGGAACTTTCGGCGAGTTCGCGTTTTCGATGACGGCGTAGACGACGTTCGGATCCTGCCGGAAGATGGAAATCCCGATGCGGCCGAGCATCCCCGTCGGAAGTCCGCCCGTGAGCTTCGTCCAGGTCTTGCCCCCGTCGGTGGTCTTGTGGATGCCGCTCCCCGGACCGCCTTCACCGAACGTCCACGGCTTCCGGACCTTGTCGTAGGTTGCCGCGTACAGCACCAGCGGATTCTTCGGATCCATCGCGACATCGACCGCGCCAATGTCCTTGCCTTCGACTTTGATGG
>JBLNGH010000104.1:0-2566 GCA_050264575.1 Acidobacteriota bacterium
GACCAACGACGTGGGCGTGCTCACCGCCGTTGCCAACGACGTCGGATTTGATCACGTATATGCGCGGCAAATCGCGGCATTCGCGGGGCCGGATGACGTCGCGATCGGGTTCTCGACGAGCGGCCAGTCCGCGAGCGTGGTCGCCGCGCTCGAAGGCGCCCGGACACGAGGGCTGCTGACAGTGGCGCTCACCGGCGGCAGCGGCGGCGCGCTCTCTCGACCAGGCGCGGTGGACATCTGCCTGACCGCGCCGAGCGACTACACGCCGCGCATCCAGGAAGCCCATGCCACGATCTGGCACGCGTTGTTGGGTGCGTGTCAGGAAGAGCTGGGTCGAGCATGAGCGACACCGCCCTTCGCTTCGTCGACGAGTACCGCCGGCCCGATCTCGTCGCGTCGCTCGTGCGCGACATCCATCGGCTCGCGCAGGACGCGGCGCCCGTCCGGATTATGGAGGTCTGCGGCGGCCATACGCACGCGATCTACCGGCACGGTCTCCAGGACCTGTTGCCGCCGAACGTCTCCCTGGTCCACGGTCCGGGCTGC
The DNA here is from genome assembly GCA_050264575.1 of Acidobacteriota bacterium. Lineage (GTDB taxonomy): Bacteria > Acidobacteriota > Vicinamibacteria > Vicinamibacterales > SCN-69-37 > DASQFI01. The sequence continues at coordinate 547 of JBLNGH010000104.1, forward strand.
CCGGTCTGCGTCATCCCGATGGGGCGGATCGACGACGCGATGGCAATCGCCCGGCAGCCGGATGTGATCTTCACGACGTTCGGCGACATGATGCGCGTGCCCAGCTCGCGAGGCAGCCTGCTCGATGCGAAGGCGGAGGGCGCCGACATCCGCTTTGTGTATTCGCCGCTGGACGCCTTGAAACTCGCGCGTCAGGAACGCAATCGTCCAGTTGTATTCTTCGCGATCGGGTTCGAGACGACCGCGCCTTCAACGGCCGCGACGCTGCTCCGCGCCCGGGACGAAGGCCTCGAGAACTTCTCGATCTTCTGTAACCACGTCACCATCGTCCCGGCGATCAAAGCGATTCTCGATTCGCCGGGGATGCAGCTCGACGGATTCGTCGGTCCGGGCCACGTGAGCACGATTATCGGCCTGCGCCCGTTCGCGTTCGTCGCCGAGCGGTACGCACGGCCAATCGTGGTGTCGGGCTTCGAGCCGACCGACGTCCTGCAGTCGATTGCGATGATTCTCCGTCAGCGCGCGGAAGGACGCGTGGCGGTCGAGAACCAGTACGCGCGAGTGGTCCGGCCCGACGGCAACCGCCGCGGGCTCGAGCTGATGGCGGCGACGATGGAGCTCCGGCCGTTCTTCGAGTGGCGGGGTCTCGGATTCATTTCCCAGAGCGCTCTCAAATTGAAGACCGAATTCGCCGCGTGGGATGCCGAGGTCCGATTCTCCGTCCCGGGCGTGCGCGTGACGGACCCCAAGGCGTGTCAGTGCGGTGAAGTCCTGAAAGGCGTCATCAAACCTTGGGAGTGCCGCGTCTTCGGTACCGCGTGCACGCCCGAGACGCCGATCGGAACGTGCATGGTCTCGCCGGAAGGGGCCTGTGCCGCGTACTTCAGCTATGGGCGCTACTCGCTGATGCAGACCTCGAAGCCCGCGATGACGACGGCGAGGGCACGATGACGCGTCTTGGCGACGACTCGCTGAGCGCCCAGGTCGGCCGCATGGAACGGGCGCGCACGGTGCGACGCGAGCGGCCAATCCTGCGCGAGACGCGCATTACGCTCAGCCACGGCAGCGGCGGCAAAGCCAGCCGTCAGCTGATTGAAGGGCTGCTCATCCCGGCTCTCGGGGGCGATCCTCGGCTCGGGCAGGACGACAGCGCTCTGCTGACCGTGCCGCCAGGATTCGGTCGACTGGCGTTCACCACCGACGCCTACGTGGTGAGTCCGCTCTTCTTCCCGGGCGGCGATATCGGCGCACTGGCCGTCCACGGCACGATCAACGACCTGGCGACGGCCGGCGCACGCCCCATCGGGCTGTCACTCGCCCTGATCATCGAAGAGGGTTTCGATGTCGAGACCTTGCGCCGGATTGTCGACTCGATCGCCCGGGCTGCGGCGGATGCCGACGTGCGGGTCGTCACGGGCGACACCAAAGTCGTTCCTCGCGGCAAGGCCGATGGGCTTTTCATCACGACGAGCGGCGTCGGGATCGTGCCGCCGCAGATCTCGCTGTCGGCCGCGGGTGCGCAGCCGGGCGATCGCGTCCTGCTGAGCGGCCCGATCGGCGACCACGGCATCGCGGTCATGCTCGCCCGCGAGGCGCTCGACATCGAAGCAGATATCGAATCGGACTCCGCGCCGCTCCACCGCATGGCCGCTGCCCTGCTCGAGGCCGCGCCGTCCACACGCTGCCTCAAGGATCCCACCCGCGGCGGCGTGGCCACGAGCCTGAATGAAATCGCCCAGGCGTCGGGTGTGGCCATTGCCATCGACGAAGCCAGCATTCTCGTGCGGAGCACGGTGCGCGGCGCGTGCGAGATCCTCGGCCTCGACCCGCTGCACATCGCGAATGAAGGCAAGCTGATCGCGATCGTGCCGCCCGACGAAAGCGAGACCGCGCTGGCGGCGATGCGCGCCGCTCCGCACGGCCGCGAGGCCGCGGTCGTCGGAGAAGTGCTGGCCGACCCGAACGGGATGGTCGTGCTCAGGACCGACGCGGGCGGATCGCGTGTGCTGGACATGCTCGT
>JBLNGH010000105.1:0-29776 GCA_050264575.1 Acidobacteriota bacterium
GACGAAGATTTCATCTTTCCGGTCGACACGACGCAACGGCCGTTCTTCGAGGGGCTCGGAACAACGCCCTCGGACAAGAAGCATGTGCTCTATCCAGGCGGGCACGAGATCTTCGCAACCAAGCACAGCCAGCTCGTCCAGGAAGTCGTCGCGTGGCTCGACAAGTACCTCGGGCGCGTGCAGTAAGGCCCCGCCGCCCGCCGCCGTCGCTGCCGGCGGAGATCGAAGAGTACCGCGACGCGCGATGGTGGCGTGAAGCGACGCGGCAGGTCACGACGCCATTCGACGCGGAGCAGTTCGTCTCGCAGGTCGGATTCGCCGCCTGCCTGACGGATTCCCGCCGGCCGGGGCCGTCGCTCTACGTGGCCGTCTGCGGGCGCCGCGACGCGGTGATGCCGCGTCACGTCCAGAAGGATCCCGAGGCGTCGCTGACGTGGAATCTCAAGGACGAACTGCTGCGCCGCGGGAAGGTCTACTACGCGAAGCTCGCGGGTGGCAAGACGACCTTCATCGCGCCGCGCATGGTTCCTTACTTTCAGGCGATCTGGGGCGTCCGTCGCGTGGAGGAAGCGCGCCGGTTCGGCAAACAGGCGCGCGCGATTATCAAAGTTCTCCGCCGTGAATGGGAGATGGGCACCGCGGATCTGCGCGCCGAGTCGGGCGTCACGGATCGCGCGGTCTTCATGCGCGCGCTCGACGAGCTCCAGGCCGCGATGCTCGTCATCCCCAGCGACGTCGTCTATCAGCCATTCACGTACATCTGGTCGCTCGGCGTCGGCCGCTTTCCGGACGCGCTGCGCCGGCGCGTCAGCCGCGACGACGCGCTTCGCGAAATCGCGCGCTGCTTTCTGATGGGCGCGGGACAAACGTACCCGGGTGAGCTCGCTCGCGTCACTGGCCTCTCGCGCCGCGACGCCGGACGGGGTAACCGCGCGCTCGTGGCCGAAGGGTTTGCGACGATGCTCGGGCCCGGGACGTATCGGCTAAAAGACCTCGGGAGTCATTTCCTGATGCGTTCTTCCGCGGAAATGACTCCCGAGGTCCTTCGCCGGTCGGGGTCTGCCCTCGTCTGACCCCGGTCTGACCCTCGTCTGACCCTCGTCTGACCCCGGTCTGACCCCGGTCTGACCCCTAGGGCATAGAATGTCGGACACCCGATGAACAAGCGAGAGTTCCTCCGCACGGCGGCGACCGCCAGCCTCGGCGTGCTCCTCGGCGACGAGGTGTGGGCGCGATTTGCCGATGTGCCCGTCGATCGCCTCGCCGAAGACGAGGCGTTCTGGACGGCCATTCGAAGCAAATACCGGCTGAAGCCCGACTACATCAATCTCGAAAGCGGCTACTACAGCATCCAGGCCACGCCGGTGCTCGAGGCGTTCATCGCGAAAGTTCGCGAGATCAACTACCAGGGTTCCTACTACCTGCGCACGACGCAGGTGCCGGACAAGGCCGCCATCCGCGACAGTCTCGCCGCCATGGCCGGCTGCTCACCAGCGGAGCTCTGCATCACGCGAAACACAACCGAGTCGATCGACACGGTCGTGTCCGGATACGACTGGAAGCGCGGCGACGAAACGATCATGGCCGAGCAGGACTACGGCCACATGCTCGCCCAGTTCCGGCTCATGGCCCGTCGCCACGGCGTCATCAACAAGGTCGTCAGCGTGCCGGTCGATCCGAAGAGCGACGACGAGATCGTGCGGCTGTACGAGAGTGCAATCACCCCGCGGACGCGCCTGCTGATGATTTCGCACATGGTGAACATCACCGGGCAGATCCTGCCGGTCCGCAAGGTCGCCGACCTGGCCCGCGCGCGAGGCGTCGACGTGCTCGTCGACGGCGCGCATGCGTTCGCGCACTTCGACTACAAGATTTCGGACCTGGGCTGCGACTACTATGCCGCGTCGCTTCACAAGTGGCTCGGCTGCCCGCTTGGCACCGGGATGCTCTACGTCCGGCGCGAGAAGATCCCGGCGCTCTGGCCGATCTACGGCGACTACCGGATGACGAACGACGCCGACATCATGAAACTGAACCACACGGGCACGCATCCGGTGCACACGGACCTCGCGATCAAGGACGCCGTCGCATTCCACGAGATGATCGGCATCCGGCGGAAGGAAGCGCGGCTCCGGTACCTCCAGAATTACTGGACGAGCAAGGTTCGGCCGCTGCCCAACGTGATCATGTACACACCGACCGACCCTGCGCGGTCGTGCGCGATCGCGAATGTGGGGATCAAAGGGGTCACGCCGGCGGATTTCTCGAAGACGCTCCTCGACAAATACCGGATCTGGACGAACCCGGTCGACAATGACGCCGCTGGCGTGCACGGCGTGCGCGTCACGCCGCACGTCTTCATCCTGCCGAAAGAGCTGGACACGCTCGTCAAGGCGATCTCGGAAATCGCGAAAGCCGCGTAGATCGTTCGCGTAGAATACGCGGACCTTGTCCCTGACGCCCGGCACCCGCCTCGGCCCCTACGAAATCGTCGCGGCGATCGGGGAAGGCGGCATGGGCGCGGTGTACCGCGCCCGTGACCCGCGGCTCGATCGAGAGGTGGCGGTCAAGGTGCTCTCGGCGAGCCTCGCCGTGGACCGCAACGCGCTCGCACGGTTCGAACGGGAGGCGATGAGCGTCGCCCGGCTCTCCCACCCCAACATCCTGTCGATCTTCGAATTCGCGCACGACGCCGGCACCGCGTTCGTCGTCATGGAGTTGGTCGAGGGCGAGACGCTGCGCGCCCGGCTGGCTCGTGGACCCCTGCCGGCCCGTCGCGCAGTCGCGTACGCGCTCCAGATTGCGAAAGGGATCGCGGCCGCGCACGCGCGCGGCATCACCCATCGCGATCTCAAGCCCGAGAACGTGATGATTACGCCCGACGATCACGTCAAGATTCTCGACTTCGGGCTCGCGAAGCCGGTCGAAACGGGCGACGCCGACCTCACGCGCGCGGGCGGCGCCACGACGAGCGCCGGCATGATCCTCGGCACGTTCGGATACATGGCGCCGGAGCAGGTCCGCGGTCTTGCGGTCGACCACCGCGCCGACATGTTCGCGTTCGGCGCAGTCCTGTACGAAATGCTCAGCGGCGCCCGCGCGTTCGCCGGCGACACCGCGGCTGACAGCATGTCGGCGATCCTCACGAAAGATCCGCCGGAGCTCGACGCGGCGCGCCTCTCGGTCGCACCCGGTCTCGATCGCATCGTGCGCCGATGTCTCGAAAAGGCGCCGGAGCTTCGGTTCCAGTCGGCGAACGATCTGGCGTTCGCGCTCGAGACGCTCTCGACCGTGTCGACATCGCCATCGCCAACGCCGGCGGCCGCGGACGTGCCGGCGCCCGCACGCCAGCGGCAACAGTCCTGGCTGCCGTGGACGATCGCGGTGCTGGCGACTGTGGCCGCGCTGGTGTCATGGTGGCCGCGGGGCGGGCGGGCACTGCCGGAGCCGCGTTGGGATCAGTTCACGCGCATCACGGAGGCGGCGGGCGAGGAAACATCGCCGAGCCTTTCGCCGGACGGTACAACGGTCGTGTACGCCGCTCGCGGACCCGGCGGCTGGGACATTTACTCCCAGCGTGTCGGAGGACGCAACGCGACGGCGATCCTGAACGATCCGCTGCACGACGAGGGCGCGCCGGCGTTCTCGCCCGACGGCTCACAGATCGCGTTTCACCGTTCGGAAGGCGTCGGCGGCATCTTCGTCGCCGGCGCAACCGGCGAGTCCGTCCGGCGATTGACCGGGATCGGATTCGATCCGGCGTGGTCGCCCGACGGAAAACAGATCGCGTTCGCGACGGAGGAAATCGGCGATCCGGCGTCACGCCTGGGCGAGAGCGCCTTGTTCGTCGTCGACACCGCCGGCGGCGCGCCCCGAAAGGCCGTCGACGGCGACGGCGTGCAGCCGTCGTGGTCGCCGTCGGGACGCCGCATCGTGTACTGGAGCAACCGCGGAGGGCAGCGCGACCTCTTTACAGTCGCGGCGGCCGGCGGCCCCGCCACGGTGCTGACGAACGACAAGGCGATCGACTGGTGCCCGGTGTGGTCGCCGGACGGCAAGTTCGTCTACTTCGCGAGTGATCGCGGCAGCGCGATGAACGTCTGGCGGATTGCCGTCGATGAATCGAGCGGACAGCCAGCGGGCGAGCCTGAGCCGGTAACCGCCGGTGTCCAGGCGTCAGCCGCCCTGCCGCGGTTGTCGAAGGACGGATCGCGGCTGGCGTTCAGATCGCGCGTCGGATCCGTCAATCCCGTGGCAATTCCCTTCGACCCCGTCACGCTTCGCGCGGGCACGCCCGTTCTCCTCGACACGCAGAACAACATCCGCGTTCCGAGCGGGGTATCCCCGGACGGCACGCAGATCGCGTACTTCGCCATCGGCGAGCATCAGGAGGACCTCTTCATCGGATCGAAGGACGGGCGGATGCGGCGCATCACCGATGATGCCGCGCGGGACCGCGCGCCGGTGTTCACGCCGGACGGGCGGTCGCTCATGTTCTACTCGAATCGGGACGGCAAGTGGGGCCCGTGGATCATCGGCGTCGACGGCGGCGGACTCCGCAAAGTGGCCGATCCGCCATCGGGCGCCGTTTATTCGTACATCTCCCCGAAAGGCGACACGATCGTCTTCGTCAGCGATTCGGGTCGGGACGCGTTCATCGCGTCGATCGACCGCAACCCCGCGACAGTGACGCAACTGCCGCGGACGACGGTCGCCGGAAAATTCTTCACGGCAACCGATTGGTCGCCCGATGGCACGAAGCTCGCCGGAACCTTCAGCGCAGAGAGCGGACGGCCTGCGGGCATCGGCGTCTACGATATGCAAGCGAAGTCGGTCGCGATGCTCTCCTCTGACGAGTCGTCGGCGGCGAAGTGGTTGTCCGACGGCCGCCGGATCGTGTATTTCGCGAAGAACGGCCGGGAGCTCGTGGTCATCGACAGTCTCACCCGCCAACGTACGGTCGTCGATGTGCGGCTTCCCGCACCGTCCGTCAGTGACACGTTCGCAATCAGCCCGGACAGCCGAACGATCTATTACGGCGCGGAGCGCGCCGCAGCGGACATCTGGATCGTCGAGCGGAAGTAACCGCGTCAGCGTGCGTCTCGAAGCTTGTCGGCGACATCCACCCACCCGAGCGCGAGCGCGCGCTCGAGCGGCGTCCTGCCCTCCCGGTTCCGTGCGTTGAAGTCCGCGCCGTAGTCTCTCAAGAGCCGAACCATCTCGTCGAGCCGCTCCATCTCAGGATGGAGGTAGAAGACCAGCGGCGTGCCTCCCTCGTCGCGCGCGTTTGCCAGCGCCGGATTCTCGCGCAGCAGCGCGGCGGCGTGCTCGACCCCGTCGCAGCGGACGGCGTCAATGATCGTGGCGAATTGCATCAGGTAGGCGACCACGTCGCGCTGGTGGTTGTGGAACGCCCAGCCGATCGGCGTCGAGCGGAATGGCTCGTCGCGAAGCTGCGGATCCGCGCCGAGCGCGATCAGGAACGTGACCAGGTCGAGGCCTCCCCATCCGGCGGCGTTGTGCAGCACGGCGCGATCGAAACCGGTGCCCGGGATCATCCCGTTGATGTCCACGCCGAGCTCGACGATCAGGCGAATGCCGTCGAACTGCTTCGCGTCCACCGCGCGATGCAACAGTTCCACCCGGCCGTCGTGGCCCAGCCGATCGAGCAGCGTCGGATCGTTCACCAGCCGTTCGCGCACCTCATCGCGGCGCCCGCTGATGCACGCGAGCGCAAACATTTCCAACGGATCCAGATCGATCCTCTTGGCGTCGCGGGCCAGCAGGTACTCGGCGATCTCTGCACGGCCGGCCCGCAGTGCTTCCTGGTAGGGTGTCCGGCCATTGCGAAGACCCGCAATGTTGACGTCGACGCCATGCTCGAGCAGCAATTGCACGCGCCCGAGGAAACCGTGTTCCGCCGCGGCGCACAGCTCGCTGATGAGCAGCGCATCAGCCGTCAGCCTCCGATCGTTGAGACGCGACAGCCAGGGGCCGCCCTTGTCCCGCCCGAGACCGTACTCGAACAGGATGTGCAGGTGGTCGTCGTTCTCCCGAAAATGACGGTTGTACAGCGTCTGGGCGTCATTGGGATCCGCGCCGGCGTCGAGCAGCAGCCGCGCGAGCGCGTCACACGCCGGGTGCGGCGGCTGATTCTCCCAATCTTCCCCGCGGCCAAACACGCCGGTGAGCGCGGTGAATGCGTAGCTGCCCTCGAGCAGAAAGCCGGAATTGGGATCCGCGCCGCGCGACAACAGGAGCCGGGCGACTTCGAGCGTCGAGCGGCTGGCACCCTCGATGTCCATGCGCGAATAACAGGCATAGAGCAGGAGCGGCCAGCGCAGCGGTCCACCGGTCGCATTCACCAGAGCGGGATTCGCGTCGATCATCGTGCGCACGGCGGCGACATCGCCCACGGCCGTGGCGGTGTAGACGTCCGCCTGTGCGAGCTGGGGATGGTCGACGAGCATCCGGTGCGCCCGGCCGGCATTTGAGGGGTGCCAGCCGGCGTACGTGAGACACGCGAGGCGCATGAACACCTCGACGGACGACGCAGCGGCGCCCGCGGGCGGCGGATTCCAGACGAACGGCGCGATGTCGGCGAGATGCTGTTTGAGCTTCGCCCAGCTCGGAAATCCGTACGCGCGCGCGATGACGAGCTGCGCATCGGCTAGTCGAAAAGCGGCGACGGTCTCGGCCGCGCGCGGATGAAACTCGCGGAGCTGCGCAAGGGCATCGCCATCGCCCGCGCGCACCGCACGATAAAGTCGCTTGGCCTGTTTCCGAAGGTGATCGAGGGACGGGTCGTTCGGCAGCGGACGGATTGGCATAGCGACCTCCTCGCCCGCTGGTCGCGGGCTGGTGGCCTGTGGTCCGCCGCATCAGGCGAGGAAGTGCGTGCCTGCGTCAGTTGTGATGATCGGGCGGGCTTGGCCCTTTCCGCGGACTGGATGCGCCCCGGCGCGCGGTTCCATTATAAAAGGTGCATCGAGGACAGGCTTACCATGACAGGAGCGCCCATCTGCGTCTTCACCATCATCGTCACCGCGGGCACGGTCGTGGCCGCAGCAACGGCGCCGCAGGCCGGCCCGGAGCACGCGCGCCTGACGGCGATGGCCGGCACCTGGGACGTCGAGATGACGTTCTGGTTCAAGCCCGGCGCCCCGCCTGTCGTCACGAAAGGTACGGCGACGATCCGGCCACTGCTCAATGGACTCTTCATCGAGGAAAAGATTGACGGCACCTTGAACGGCGCGCCGTTTACGACGCTGTCGTGGACCGGCTTCAACACGGCGACGCATCAGTACGAGGCGACGCGGATCTCGAGCACGAACACCATGCGCATCGCGGAGAGTGGTATCTACGACGAAAAGACGAAGCAACTCGAGCTGAAGGCGGACTACCCCCTCGCCGGCGACACCTGGCACCAGCGCACGCTCATTCAGCTGACGTCGGCCGACGCCATGACGGCGGCCAGTTATCTGAGCTTCGGGACGGTGCCGGAGTGGAAGGCCGTCGAGATCAAGTACGCGCGCCGGGCGAAATGACGCCGGAGGTTCTTCCCGTGTGGTCTGGACAGGTGATCGCGGAACTCGATGCCAGCGACCGGCAGGCCAACGATGTCGCGCGCGGGCTGAGCGCCGAGCAGCTCAACTGGCGGCCGGCGCCTGACGCCTGGAGCGTCGGGCAATGCCTGGAGCATCTGTACAAGACGAACCAGGTCTATCTGCCGCCGATTGCGTCAGCGCTGGACAAACAATCCCCCTCTCCGGTGGACGAAATCACGCCCGGATGGTTTGGCCGCTTGTTCATCCGCACCTACATCGACCCGGCGACACAGCGCCGGCGTGGCCGGGCCCCCGGAAAAGCCGTTCCCGCGCCGCACGTCGATCCGGCCATCCTCGATCTCTTTCTGCGGAGCAACGACGCGGCGCGAGATCTCGTGCGCCGCGCGAGCGCGTACGACGTCAACCGGATTCGGTTCGTGAATCCATTCATCTCGGTGATTCGCTTCACGGTGGGGACCGGTCTGGAGATCATCTGGAAACACGAGCGGCGGCACCTGCTGCAGGCGGAACGGGTCACGCGAGCCCCAACGTTTCCGCGGTGATGACCTTGCCGCAGTTCAGCCTGTCCGGCTTCGACGTCGTCCCAGCGGTGCTCGATCGATCGGAACTCGCTCGAATCGTCGAAACGCTCGGGGCGGAGACAGTCGATCGCAGCCGCGCCGGCGCTCGTCACTTGATGCGTCATTCAATCGTCAGTCGCGTCGCTCACGATCCGCGACTCCTCTCGATCGCGCGGCGTTTCGTCGACGCGGAGCCGATACCGTTCCGCGCAACGCTCTTCGATAAATCTCCCGCGAACAACTGGCTGGTCGTCTGGCACCAGGACACGGCATTGCCGTTGCGGGACCGTTGCGACGTGCCCGGATGGGGACCCTGGTCGGTCAAGGGCGGGATCGCTTATGCCCACGCCCCTGCCTCTGCGCTGGAGCGCGTCATCGCGCTGCGACTCCACATCGACGACTCCCGCGCCGACAACGGACCCCTTCGCGTGCTACCCGATACGCACACGCTTGGCGTACTCTCGGACGCGGAGATTGGACGGCTCAGCCGGGACGTAGCCGCGGTGGATTGCGTGGTCCCGGCCGGCGGAATCGTCGCCATGCGCCCACTCGTCGTCCATTCCTCGTCGAAATCAGAGACCGATCTTCCGCGCCGGGTGCTGCACATTGAGTACGCCGACTCTCGCGCGATGGGGGACGGCCTGGAGCTGGCGATCGCCTGACGGAGGACGTGCGGACTGCCGTCCGCCTTGTCTTGCAATCCCATCGGCCTCCAACGATCATTGGTCCGATGACTCCGCGCGGCCGCGCGTTCGCGGTCGGCCTGGCGTGGGCGATCGGCTGCTCGCCGCTCGTAACCGCGTCAATGGGTCCATCCATCGCTGGACAAGCAGAATCCGTCATCGTCCGCAGCCAGTCAGGCCTCCAGATGCTCGCCCCAGTGGCGGCAGAGCCCAGACTTCGAATCGTCCTGCCGGACTCCGCGACGCCGGACTCGTCGATCGAAGTCCTCGTCCCCGAGCACGTCACCGCCGTGAAGCAAGGAAGCGCGACTGCCGAACAGCTGTATCTCTTCCGGCCCGACGCCGAGCCGAATGCACCGGCGTGGAGACGAAAGGGCTCGGCGCTGGAGTACCAACGCACGCTGCCCGGCCCGGTGCTGTTCACCGCGCGCGCCACGCTGGAAAACGACGGCGTGCGGTTCTTCTATGAGTTCGCGAACGGGTCCGCCGTCGTCTTCAGCATGATCACTGCCGTCACCGATCCGCGCCTGACCGGAATCTTTCAGGATGTCCGGCTGGAGCGCACGTACGTCCATCACCAGGACGGCTTCGATCTGCTCGCGTCCGAAGTGCCCGAACGGCTGACGATGCCGCTGGAAAAATGGCTGCCGGCGCGCGTGCTGGCGTCGTTCAGGTGGCCCGTCCCCGCTGAACGTCGCGAGCCGCGCGAGGGCGGCCTCACGCACTACAACAAGTCGCGGGGGGTCGATCTGCCGTTCATTGCCACGCGCTCGTCGGATGGCACCTGGGTGGTCGCCAGCGTGTCCCGCGAGGCGGGCAACGTGTGGAGCAATCCTGAGCTCACCTGCCAGCACGTCGATCCGCAAACGTCGCTCCAGCCCGGACAACGCACCGCCATCGAGGTCAAATTGTTGATCCTCCGGGGCTCGCTGAATGACGCGCTCGAGCACGCCGTTCGCCAGCGCGGATCGTTGAAGTAGCGCCAGGGAACAAGTCCTAGACGGTCTACGTCCATAGTCCTAGACTGTCTACGACTATGGCCAAACCTCAGGACCACGGGCGCCTCGAGCTTCTCCAGGGCACCCTCGACATGCTCATCCTCCGGACCCTCCAGTGGGGTCCACAGCATGGCCACGGCATCGGCCAGGCCATCCGCCAGCAATCCGACGACCTCTTGAAAGTCGAGACCGGCTCGCTGTACCCCGCGCTCCACCGGCTGGTCAAGCGAGGGTGGCTCAAGGCCGAGTGGGGCGTGAGCGAGGCCAACCAGCGCGCGAAGTACTACCGGCTGACCGCGGCGGGCAAGGCGCAGCTGTCACGCGAACAGGATCGCTGGTCGCAGCTCGTGCACGCGATCGGCCGCGTGATGAACCCGGCGCCCACCGGCAAGGACTAGCGCATGCGGCCCGATCAACGCGAGCTCGACGACGAGATCCAGGGCCATCTCGCGCTGAGCATCAAGGAGCGGATCGAGCGCGGGGAAGATCCGAAGGCCGCGCGCCTCGGTGCGCTGCAGGAATTCGGAGACATCCCCGACGCGCGCGAGTCGATGCGCCGCGTCTGGTACAGCCGCTGGTTCGACGCCGCCGCCAACTTCGTCCAGGACGTTCGCATCGGATTCCGGTCGCTGTGGCGCGCCAAAGGCCTGTCCGTGGCGGTAATCGTGACGCTCGCGCTCGGCATCGGCGCCAACGCGGCGATCTTCAGCGTCGTGCGCGGCGTGCTGCTGCGGCCGCTGGTCAATCGCGACGAGAATCGCCTGGTCTACATCCGCCAGAGCGCACCGGGATTCGGCACCGACAACATGACGTTCTCGGTGCCGGAGATCGCCGACTTCAAATCCCGCGTCACGTCGATCGGCGCGTTCGGCGACTTCTCGGTCGTCGAGTTCACGATGCTCGGTCTCGGCGACCCCCGCGTCGTCAGGGCGGGAGTCGTCAGCGGCTCGTACTTCGACGTCATGGGCCTTCGCCCGGTGCTCGGACGGCTGCTCGACGCGGGAGACGACGGGCCCGACGCGGCATCGGTGGCCGTCCTGACGTATGGCTTCTGGACGACGTGGCTCAAGGGCGATCCGTCCGTGGTTGGCAAGAAGATCCGCCTCGGCATCCGCAACACGATCGTCGTCGGCGTGCTCGAGCCGTCGGTGCCCTATCCGACCCAGACGGAAATCATCGCGAACGTCGTGACGAGTCCGCATCATCAGGAAGCGACGATGGTCACGGGCCGGACGCACCGGATGACGGAGCTCTTTGGACGGCTGGTCCCCGGTGCAACGGTCGAGTCGGCGCGTACCGAGCTGACGGCGGTGCACTCCGCGATGATGCACGAGCACCCCGAGGCCTACTCCGCCAAGGCTGATGTGCGGCTGACGGTGACGCCGCTCCGCGATCAGATTACGGCGCCGGCGCGGACGATTCTCATATTGCTTCTGGCCGCGGCGGCGGTTGTGTTCGTCATCGCGTGCTCGAACGTCGCGAATCTGCTGCTCGCGCGGTCGGTGCGCCGCGAGGGCGAATTGACCGTGCGCGCCGCGCTCGGCGCGAGTCATGGTGCGCTGCGGCGGACGCTGCTCGCCGAAAGCCTGGTGCTCTGCGGCGCCGGCGCGCTGCTGGGGCTCGCGGTCGCGCGTCCCCTCGTCGGGGTCGTCGCGCAGTTTGCCTCGCGTTTTTCCGTCCGCGCCCTCGAGGTCACGGTCGATTACAGCGTGCTCTGGGTCGGCGCCGGGCTGGCGATTGCCGCGGCGGTGCTGCTCGCCTACATTCCGCGGCTGCCGACGACCTACGCGGCGACCGGCTTCGGTCTCGCAACCGCCCCGCGCGGAACTGGCGGAGGGCCGAGCGGGTTGCGCATCACACCCGGAAACAACCGGCGCCTGCGTGTCTTCGCAACGATCCAAATCGCGTTTTCATTCGTGCTCCTCGCCGGCGCCGGCGCGCTGATCGCGACGCTCATGGCCATGCGGACGGCACCCACGGGCTATGAAATGCGGCAGGTGCTGGTGCTCGACGTCCCGCCTTCCGTCGTGGGCGCATCCCGGGAGCCGACGATCACATTCGTGCGGGAGGCGACTCGCCGGGTTCGTGAGCTGCCCGGCGTCCAGGGCGTTGCGACCAGCAGCTTCGCGCCGTGGCGCGACGCGCGCGACAGCACGTTTCCACACTTCCAGTTTGCCGTCGAGGGATACACGCCGGCGAACGGCGACGAGAATCCGCACGGACGGCTGCGAATTGTCAGCCCGAACTTTTTCGCCGTTCTTGGTGTGCCGCTGATCGCCGGGCGCGATTTCACCGACGCCGACGACGGGAAAGAGCCGGTGGCGATCGTGAGCCAGAGCGTCGCCCAGCGTCTTTTCCCGCATGGCGACATCCTGAATCGAAAGTTCCGCTGGACCGACCCGCTCTTCCGCGAGATGCACGCCTGTCGCATCGTCGGTGTAGTTGCCGACGTCGACGATGAGCACGTCGTGGGTGGACCGGCCCTCACGATCTATCAGCCCGTTCGGCAGATGGGTTATGCCGCACGAATGTTCGTCCGGGCGGCCGGCGATCCGCACGCGCTCGAGCCGGCGATCAGGAAGACGATCCGCGAAGTCGCGCCGAACCAGCCGGTCGAGCATCCTGCGACGCTCGAAGAGATTCGCGCCGACGTGCTTTCGCCGGAACGCCTCAACGCCGTCGTCCTGACCGGGTTCGCCGGCGTCGCGCTGCTGATCGCCGCCGTCGGCGTGGCCGGTGTGCTCGCGTTTTCGGTGAGCGCGCGCATGCACGAGTTCGGCGTGCGGCTGGCGATCGGCCTGGCGCCGCGCCAGTTGCTCATGCTCGTGTTGCGCGAGGGCGTCCTGATCGTCATGGTCGGCATCACCGCTGGCACCGCGGCAGGGTACGCGTCTGCCGGCGTGGCCGCGCAGTACGTCGAAAGCATCCAGCGTCCGGGGGCGCTGCCGCTCGTGGCCGCGGCGGCGGTGCTCGTCGGCGCCGCGGTGGTTGCGTCGCTGATGCCTGCCGCGAGAGCGGCGCGCGTGGACGTCTTGCAGGCCCTGAGATCCGAGTAGCCGGACAACACCATGGAACGCGAACCTCGTAAGCCGCTTCGTTTGTGGCCGGGCGTGCTCGCCGCGGCCGTGCAGTTCGTGGGGATTCTCGTCGCGATCGTCTATCCGCCGGCAGGCGACGTCGGCCTGCTTGCCTGCGCGGTCGGCGCCCTCGTGATCATCCTCTGGTGGCTCTTCTTCAGCCGTGCGCGCTGGTTCGAGCGGCTCGGCGTGATCGCCGTGCTGGCCGCGGTCATATTCGCCGCCAGGCCGTTGATGGACAAGTCGATTCTGGGCGCCGGCATGGGGGTCATGTTCCCCGCCATGTCGGTGATGTTGATGTGCCTCACGTTCGTGATCGCTGTGATCGTGAGCCGCAGTCTCGCCCGGACGTCTCGATATGTGGTCGTGGTCGCGGCACTGCTGCTCGGCTGCGGATTCTGGGCCTTGTTGCGGACCGATGGCATCAAGGGCAGCGGCCCGCAGCTCAAGTGGCGATGGATTCCAACCGCCGAAGAACGGCTGCTGGAGCGCGGCGCGGACGAGCCCGCGCCTCCTCCTGTACCAGCAGCGCCGACGGAGGTCGCGAAGGAACCGAGCGCGGCGAAACCCGCAAACGAAAAGGGCGCGCTGCCTGCGACGCCAGCCGCCGCGAAGAACGAACCCGTCAGATCGCCCGTCCCGGAATCACCCGCGGAGTGGCCCGGCTTTCGCGGAGCCGGGCGCGATGGTCTCGTCCGCGGAGTACGCATTTCGACCGACTGGTCGGCATCGCCGCCGGTCGCGCTCTGGCATCGCGGGATCGGACCCGGCTGGTCGTCGTTCGCGGTTCGCGGCGATTTTCTCTACACCCAGGAGCAGCGCGGCAACGACGAGATCGTCGCCTGCTACAGGATGAGCACCGGCGAGCCCGTGTGGCGGCATCGTGACCCCGTGAGGTTTTACGAGTCGAATGGCGGCGCCGGTCCGCGCGGGACGCCGACGCTCGACAACGGCCGCGTGTACTCCTTTGGCGCGACCGGAATCCTGAACGTCCTCGACGAACGCACGGGCGCCGTCGTCTGGTCACATAACGTGGCCACTGATACCAAGACCAAGGTTCCGATGTGGGGCTTCTCGAGCTCGCCGCTCATCGTCGAGGGCAAAGTCATCGTCGCGGCCGCCGGCACGCTCGCCGGCTACGATCTCGGCACCGGCAAGCTGCAGTGGTCCGGTCCGGCGCGCGGCATGAGCTACAGCTCACCGCAGCGCGTGACGATCAATGGCGTCGACCAGATCCTCCTGCTGACCGCGCCGGGCGTGATCAGCGTCTCGCCGGCCGACGGCAAAGTGCTGTGGGAGCACGCCTGGGAAGGCGGCGCCATCGTGCAGCCGGCGCAGACGCCCGACGGCGACATCCTCATTAATGCGATCTCTCCGACCGGTGGTCAGGGCATGCGGCGTCTTGCGGTGTCCCAGGGATCCGGCGGCTGGACCGTGCAGGAGCGCTGGACA
Organism: Acidobacteriota bacterium; assembly: GCA_050264575.1. GTDB lineage: Bacteria > Acidobacteriota > Vicinamibacteria > Vicinamibacterales > SCN-69-37 > DASQFI01. The sequence continues at coordinate 14,339 of JBLNGH010000105.1, forward strand.
TCGACGGGACTGAAGCCGTATTTCAACGATTTCGTGCTTCACAAAGGCTACGCGTTCGGCTTCGACGGCAACATCCTCTCGTGCATCGACCTTTCGGACGGCACGCGGAAATGGAAAGGCGGCCGCTTCGGCGCGGGTCAAATGCTGCTCCTGCCCGACCAGGACGTGCTGCTGGTCGTCTCAGAAGACGGCGAGCTGGCACTGGTCAGCGCCACGCCCGATCAGTTCAAAGAGCTGGGGCGGTTCCCCGGAATCGAAGGCAAGACGTGGAATCATCCTGTTCTCGTGCGCGACGTCCTGCTCGTTCGCAACGGCGAGGAAATGGCCGCATTTCGTCTGGCGCTGGCCGATCGATAGGGGAGGCAGACAATCTGAAATCTGCAATCGGGGAATCTGCAATCTGGATCTGTAATCGGAAATCGGGGAATCTGGAATCTATCGGGAATCTGAAATCTATCGGGAATCGGGAATCGGCGAATCGCCCTTTTCAGATTCTCGATAGATTCTCGATAGTTTCGCGATTTCAGATTACCGATAGATTCCAGATTCCCCGATAGATTTCAGATTGCCAGCTTCCCCGATTGCAGTCCAGATTGCAGATTCCCAGATTGGACATTTGAGATTGACAGCCTCACCCGCCCTAGACGCAATGAAGCGGGCCGCTCTCTCTGCCCTTGTCGCCGCGGCCCTCTCGGGTGCCTGCGGAGCGAAGGCGACTTCTCCTTCACCGGCCGACCCATCGGCGCGGCGCATCGTCGTGCTCGGTGACAGCCTCGCGGTCACGCCGACGCGAGGTGAAAGTTTCCCCGCCGTTCTCCAGACCCGCATCAAGGAGCGTGGCCTCAATTGGATCGTCACGAACGCCGGAATCAGCGGCGATACGACGGCCGGCGGGCTGAGGCGGGTCGATGCGCTGCTTGGCAACGACGTCGGCGTGATCGTCCTGGAGCTCGGGGTGAACGACGGCATTGGCCGCGTGGCGCTCGCGACCATCGAGCAGAACTTGTCATCGATCGTCGAGAAAGCGCGGGATCGCGGCATCGACGTGCTGCTGTGCGGCATGGAAGTGCCACCCGGGCCAGACTTTGATTACCTGATCGGATTCCACAATCTGTTCCCCCGGCTCGCGGCCAAGTACGACCTCCCGCTCGTGCCGTTCCTCCTGCTCGGCGTCGCGCTCAATCCGAGTCTGAATGGCCGCGACGGCGTCCATCCCAATGCGGCCGGCGCTCAGCGGATCGCCGAAACTGTCTGGCCCTATCTGGAACCCATGATTAGCCCGACGTCGAAGTGACGTCGCCGGCGGCAAACGCCGCTGAGAATTACAAGGTACCGCGGACATTTCCGCAGCCGGTTGCACGATGCTGTTTCACGCCGACTCGACGGAGTCAGCCGAGCGGGGTACAGACATTGCACACAGGGTGCCCGGACAAAAGGCACCCTATGCACACGCGGCGCGAGTTCATCCGGATCAGCGCGGCAGGCGCTGGCGGCCTGTACCTGACATCACCATTCGGTTCCGGGACTCGCCTGCTTGCACAGATTCCCGGTGGGACGCTGCCGCCCAGGATCATCCCGAAGTTCGTCGAGCCTCTTGTGATTCCGCCGGCGATGCCCCTGACGTGGTCGGACGTCGCGACCGATTACTTTCGCATCGGTGTCCGACAATTCCGTCAGCAGATTCTCCCGGCGTCGATGCCGCGCACGACTGTCTGGGGCTATGGCTCCGTCGACAATCCGACGACGTTTCATTACCCCTCATTCACGATCGAAGCGACGGCTGGACGAGCGACACGTGTCACGTGGATCAACCAACTGATTGACGGTCGTGGGCAGTACTTGCCGCATTTGCTCGACGTCGATCAAACGTTGCACTGGGCAAATCCGCCGGGCGGCATCCAAGGCCGCGATCGACGCGGCCGCGATGCTCAGCCTTACCGCGGACCCGTGCCCATCGTCACACATCTTCACGGCGGCCACAGCGACGACGAGAGCGACGGGTTCGCTGAAGCGTGGTTCCTGCCGGACGCGGCCAATATTCCAGAAAGGTATGCAACGGAGGGGACCTGGTACGAACACTTCAGGCAGAAGTTCGCGGCCAAGTGGGGCGAATTGTGGGCGCCGGGCTCGGCGACGTTCCACTATCCGAACGATCAGCCCGCGGCGACCCTTTGGTACCACGATCACACGCTTGGGATGACGCGTCTCAATGTCTACGCGGGGCCCGCGGGTTTCTATCTGATTCGTGGCGACCGTCATGACCTGCCGGCCGGGATTCTGCCTGGCCCCGCTCCGGCGATCGGGGATGCGCCCGGCACCTCGTACTACGAAATCCCGATCGCCATCCAGGACCGATCGTTCGACGCCAACGGTTCACTCTTCTATCCCGACAGCCGTGCATTCTTCGAAGGCCTCACCTCAGGTCAGCTGCAGATTCCATTTATTCCGGAGAGTGGCTGCGGTGGCCTGAGCGATGTCTCTCCAATCTGGAACCCCGAGTTCTTCGGAAACACGATGGTGGTGAACGGCCGGACGTGGCCCTACCTGGACGTCGAACCGCGGCGATATCGATTTCGATTTCTCAACGGATGCAACGCCCGGTTCCTGATCCTCCAGCTCGATTGGCCTGACCTGTCGTTCTGGCAGATTGGCGCCGAAGGCGGCTTTCTCAATGCGCCGGTGAGGCGACGGCAGATGCTGCTCGCCCCGGCCGAACGCGCCGACGTCATCGTGGACTTCACGGACGTGCCCGTGGGAAGCCGGATCACCCTCAGCAATCTCGGTCCCGACGAGCCGTTCGGCGAGGGCGAGCCTGATATCGACTTCGAGCCGGCCGACCGAGAATCTACCGGGCTCGTGATGCAGTTCCGCGTCGTTCCTGCGGCCTCCGTCGATACCACCGTGCGGCCGGACTCGCTGATCCTGCCGGCTCGACAAGCGCTTTCCGCGGCGACTCTGACGCGCAACCTCTCGTTGAACGAAATGGAGTCGGCTACCGTCCGGATCATCTCCCGGGGCAACGGCCATGTGATTCAGGTCGACTGTGCGCGGCCGGATGCGGTCCCGTTCGGTCCCACCATGGCCCTCCTCGGGGGCTTGAATCCTGACGGGACCGGCAAACCCAGTGAGTGGCAGGATGCGATCACGGAGAATCCAGCAGTTGGCGCGACCGAGATATGGGCCATCCACAACTTCACGCAGGACGCGCACCCGATTCACATTCATGAAGTGATGTTCGAAGTGATCGGCCGACAAACGATGGCGACCGGCGCCAGCAGGCCTTCGGAGGCGTGGGAAACCGGGCTGAAGGACACGGTGATCGCGCTGCCGGGAGAGATCGTCCGTGTGAAGGCCACATTTGATCGCCCTGGCCTCTACGTGTGGCATTGCCACATCGTCGAACACGAGGACAACGAGATGATGCGTCCCTACGTTGTGGGTCCGCTGCAAATTCCATAAAGACACGCCTTGATCGGATCGACACGGTACAATGTGCCGCGGCTAATCCTCTCGCGGTCGTGTTGAACTGGACATCCGGACTCGGGCGCTGAACCCCCCATCCTTTCGTCCGCTGCTGTGGCTCGTCGGGGTCGCCGTGTTCATGCAGACGCTGGACACGACGATCGTGAACACGGCGCTGCCGTCGATGGCCGTGAGCCTCGGCGAATCGCCGCTGCGCATGCAGGCCGTCGTCATCTCGTACGCGTTGACGCTGGCGATGCTCATTCCCGCGTCGGGCTGGCTGTCGGATCGCGTCGGGACTCGCCGCGTGTTCGTCGCCGCCGTCGTGGTGTTTACGACCGGGTCGCTGGCGTGCGCGATGTCGCGTCAGCTCAGGTGGCTCGTGGCCGCGCGCGTGCTGCAGGGGGTCGGCGGCGCGATGCTGCTGCCGGTCGGACGGCTGGCGGTGCTGCGCGCGCTGCCGCGCGAGGAATTCTTGCCGGCGATGAGCTTCGTCACGGTGCCCGGCCTCGTCGGTCCGCTCGTCGGCCCGACGCTTGGCGGGTGGCTGGTGCAGACCGCCTCGTGGCACTGGATCTTCCTCATCAACGTCCCGCTCGGCATCGTCGGCGGCCTCGCCGCGATGCGGCTGATGCCGGATCTGCGCGCCCCGGTCTCGCGGTTCGATCTGCTCGGATACCTGCTGCTCGCCTTCGGCATGGTGGCCGTGTCGTTCTCGCTCAACGTGCTCTCCGAACGGCCGCAGTACGGCGTCGGCCTGGTGCTCCTCGTCTTCGGTCTCGCGGCGCTGGTCGCGTACTGGCTTCACGCCGCGCGCGCTGACCGGCCGCTGTTTCCGCTGGCCTTGTTCAAGGTGCACAGCTTCAGCGTCGGCATTCTCGGCAATCTGTTCTCGCGGGTCGGGAGCGGCGGTATGCCGTACCTCATTCCGCTCCTGCTGCAAGTGGGGCTCGGCTATTCGCCGATGCACGCGGGCATGATGATGATTCCGGCCGCGGCTGCCGGCATTTTCTCGAAACGGATCGTCGTCCCGCTCGTGCAGCGGGTCGGCTACCGGCGCGTGCTGGTCGGCAACACGCTGCTCGTCGGCCTGGCGATGATCAGCTTCGCGCTGGTGGCGCCGGGCCGGCCGATCTGGATGTACGCGCTGCAGTTCGCCGCCTTCGGGTGCGTCAACTCATTGCAATTCACGGCGATGAACACGCTCGCGTTGAGCGACCTCGCCGGCGACCTCGCAAGCGGCGGCAACAGCCTCTTGTCGATGGTCATGATGCTGGCCATGAGCCTTGGCGTCGCGGTCGCGGCGGCGTTGCTCGCCGGGTTCGGCGGCACCGAGGCCGGCATTGGACACGGAACGCTCGGCGCGTTTCGCGGGAGCTTCGTGTGCGCCGGGCTGGTCACGATGGCCTCGGCCGCGATTTTCGCGCAGCTCGAACCCACGAATCGCATTCCCGAAGCGACCGTCAAGGAAGCCTCTGCAGGCTGACGCCGCGATCCACTACATTACTGACGTCACATGAGGCCACGGCCGTGATCGGGAAGACGATTGGCCCGTATCAGATTGTCGCCAAGCTGGGCGAAGGCGGAATGGGCGAAGTCTACCGGGCGCGGGACACGCGGCTCGGACGCGACGTCGCGGTCAAAGTCCTGCCCGACGCCGCGCTCATCGACGCCGATCGGATCGGCCGCTTCCAACGCGAAGCGCAGATTCTCGCCGCGTTGAACCATCCGCACATCGCCGCGATCTACGGCCTCGAAGAGCTTCCTGGTACCGGCGACCGTTCGCACGCCCAACGATTCCTCATCCTCGAGCTCGTCGCCGGCGGCACGCTGGCGGATCGACTCGAGCGCGGCGCCCTCCCCGTGCGCGAGGCGATGGCGATCGCCCGGCAGCTTGCCGATGCCCTTCAGGCGGCACACGACAAAGGAATCATCCATCGCGATCTGAAACCCGGAAATGTCGCGCTGACGCCGGAGGGACTGGTCAAAGTGCTCGACTTCGGCATCGCCAAGACGATCGTTCCGGAGAGCGGCGACCTCACGGCGACGGTCGAAGCGACCGCGCACGGCGCCGTGATTGGGACCGCGGCGTACATGAGCCCGGAGCAGGCGCGCGGCCTGCCGCTCGACAAGCGCACCGACATCTGGTCGTTCGGCTGTTTGCTGTTCGAGGGGCTGACGCGAGAATCGCCGTTCAGAGCGCCGACGATCTCCGACACGCTTGCGGGGATTCTCACCCGCGAGCCCGACCTCTCGAAGCTGCCGCCCGACACGCCGCCGCGCGTGAAATGGCTGCTCAGACGATGTCTGGAAAAAGACACACGCCGCCGGCTGCACGACATCGCGGACGCGCGAATCGAGCTGGACGAAGCCTTGTCGCGACCGGAGGAGCCCCCGAGCGCTCAGCCCGCGCCGACAGCTCCGCGACGGATGGGAGTGCGAGAGCGTTTGGCATGGATCGCGGCAGCGGCTGGCATCGTCATCGCCGTGCTTGCATGGAGTTGGCCGCGAAATGCTCCGGCGAGCCCGGCCGTCGGCGTGCCCGCCCGCTCGTCGATCCTGTTTCCTGCCGACGTGCGACTGTCGGTCGAGGAAGACCCATCAGGCCGGTTCGCGATCTCGCCCGACGGCCGCCGCCTGGCGATCGTGGCGAATGGCGGGTCAGGCGAACCGCATCTGTATGTGCGACCAATTGACGGTTGGGTGCCGCAACCGCTCGCAGGAACCGAGGGCGCGTCGTCCCCGTTTTGGTCGGCCGATTCCGGATCGATTGCGTTCACCACCCGTCAGCTGTCGGAAGGACTGGTTGGCACGCCGGCCAAGCTGAAGAGCATCGATCTGGCGAGCGGACAAATCACGACGCTCGCGGACGTGAGTCTGAGCACCAGCGGCGCGTGGAACAAGAGTGGTGTCATCCTGTTCACGCCGACCGGCACTTCTCCGATCCACAGAATCTCGGCCTCCGGCGGCGCCTCATCGCCGGTGACAAAACTCGACCAGACGAGCGGGGATGTGCAGCACGCGCATCCGTCTTTCCTGCCCGATGGCCGTCATTTCCTGTTTTCCGTCATTGGCAGCCGAACGGTTGGCGCAACCGCGACGCGCGGCGTCTTCGTGGGATCGCTTGATGGAAGCGAGCCGGCCGCGATGCTCCTCGAGGGCACCAGCAGCGCGAAGTATTCCAACGGACACGTGCTCTTCGTCCGTTCCGGGAGGCTCATGGCCCAGCTCTTCGACGTCACGCGCCTCCGTCTCGCCGGTGATCCGGTTCAGCTTGCCGAAGGCGTGCAGGAAGGTGGCGGTGCCGGAGGAGGCTTCTCCGTCGGCGCCTTTAGCGCATCGGCCAACGGCCTGCTGGCCTACCAGTCCGTGACGCCGATGCACATGCAGCTCGCCTGGTTCGACCGGACCGGCAAGCGTCTCTCGGCACTGGGCGGCGACGCGGACTACGCCGATGTCACCCTCTCACGCGACGGCTCGCGGGCGGCCGTGAGCATGCTCGACCCGTCGTCCGGAACTCGAGACATCTGGGTGTTCGACGTCGGACGCGGGACGCGCGAGCGGATCACCTCGGACCCCGCCGACGATTTCGCGCCGGTGTGGTCGCCGACCGGTGATCGACTCGCCTTTTCGTCCGCACGACAGGGGCGTGTCGATCTGTTCGTGGTGAAGTCGAGTGCCCAAGGCACGGAAGCTCCGATCGCGACGCCGGCGCTTGACGTAGGGAAATTCGCCGCCACGTGGTCGCCGGACGATCTGCTGGTTTTTATCGCCGGTGGACGGGTCATCGCGCGAAGCGACGTCTGGGCGGTCGGCGTCAGCGGCAGCCGCGACCCGTTCGCGGTGCTTCAATCGCCGGCCATCGAAACGCAGGCGCGACTGTCACCCGATGGGCGATGGCTTGCATACGTGATGAACGTGTCGTCACGCCGCGAGGTGTACGTGCAGCCGTTTCCCGGGCCAGGCTCGCGGCAGCAGGTATCGATTGAGGGCGGACGATATCCGCAGTGGCGGCGCGATTCATCGGAGATCTACTTTCTGGCGCCGGATGATCGCCTGATGTCGGCCGCGATCCAGTTGACGGCCACCGCGGCGCACATCGGGGCGATTCGTCCGCTGTTCAAGTTTCAGTTTTATAGGTACAGGCTCGACGCCTTCCCGTACGACGTCTCTCCCGACGGGCGCTTCCTGGTGAACACGCTGGTCGAGCAAACGCCGGCGACGATCTCTCTGCTCAGCAACTGGCCCGCCGCCGTCGGGCGATAGCGCCGCTACTCCGGACACCTGAACTGATGATTGAGGTACACCTCGACCTTATCCCGCGCGATCGCGTCCAGCAGATTCGCGACAGCTACCAGGTGCCGCAGTCGAAGCGCCGCCAACTCGCCCAGCAGTTGAGGCGAGGCGGGGATGTTTGCGAGGTACTGATCGCCGTTCGGGAACGCCAGCCAGTCGTTCTCAGGAAATGCGATCCCTGCTTGCGCGGTCGTCGGCGTTCCGTTGCTCTTGAGCGGTGAGTACGTCGCTCGCGGATCGTCGGACGCTGCGGCAAAGAGACCGGAGATAAAGCGGTTCTTGCTCACGGCCGGCTGGAGGAACAGCATCGAATTGTTCGTCAGGGACGTGCCGAAGTTGATCTGGGTGAACCCGGCGAACGTGCCGCTGAACAGCGCGGGATCGATCGTACCCAGGTGCTCGAAGAAGGCGCCGGCCTGCTGGCCGGAGAGTGACCCGCTGAACGTCACGACCGCGTAGTCGAGCGCGAACGCGTACGCTTTCGCGTTGTCCGGACTGAAGTGCGCGGTGCCGCCCTGGCTCTGCACGTAGCCGAGCGCGTTGCTCAGCACGTTGACGTCGGCCTGGCTCGCCGAATTGACGCCGACATCCCGAATCGTGAATACGAACGACGGATTCGTCGTGCCCTCGAAGCCTCCGGCGGCGACGACGAACCGCGTGTTGGTTGGCGTGATCGTCGTGATGGCCCCGTTGGCGGTCAGCGCGTCGATCACATTGTCGACGGCGCCGCACTCGTTCAAGAGCCGTTGGCTCCACAGTTCGAGATTCGCGTAGCCAATGCCGCGGAGGCTGTTCAGGCTCGCCTGGCCAATCACATCCACGTTCGGGACCGGCTCGACCGAAATGTACGAGGTTGCCGAAACGGCTTCGGCGCCAATGGCGAAGATGCCGGCGATGAGCCAGCCCGTGAATAGACGAGTCAAGCGACCGTGTTTGGTGTGCGAGGTCCGCATGAAAGACGCTCCGCGTTGAACGGTAAAGGGGAGGCTGACGATGTTACCTTGTTCTCGCGACAACGCCATGCGAAACGTGTTGTTGGTCTCGTGCCTGGCGCTGTGTTCGGCCAGCGTCGCGTCCCAATCCGCCCGGTCAGGAAATCCGATCCTGCCCGGCTGGTATGCGGACCCGGAAGCTCACGTGTTCGAAAACGAATACTGGATCTATCCGACGTACTCGGCTCCGTACGATCAGCAGGTCTTCCTGGATGCGTTTTCCTCCGGGGATCTCATCACCTGGGAAAAGCATCCGCGCGTGCTGGAGACGGCAAACGTCCGGTGGGCCCGTCGTGCGGTGTGGGCGCCGTCAATTGTGCAGAAGGAGGGGTGGTACTACCTCTTCTTCGGCGCCAACGACATCCAGAACGATCAGCAGGTTGGCGGCATCGGCGTCGCCCGCGCGCGACACCCGCAGGGACCGTTCGAGGACTTCCTCGGCAAGCCGCTGATCGATCGCTTTCACAACGGCGCGCAGCCGATCGACCAGTTCGTCTTCAAGGATCGCGACAACTCGTACTACATCGTCTACGGCGGCTGGCGCCACTGCAACATCGCGAAGCTGAACGACGACTTCACCGGATTCGTCCCGTTCGCGGACGGCACGACGTTCAAGGAGATCACGCCGCAGGGTTACGTCGAAGGCGCGTTCATGCTGCTCAAGGACGGCAAGTATTACTTCATGTGGTCGGAGGGCGGCTGGACCGGGCCGAATTACGCGGTCGCGTACGCCGTCGGCAGTTCACCCACCGGTCCCTTCGAGCGCGTGGGCAAGATCCTGCAGCAGGATCCCGCGGTGGCAACCGGCGCCGGCCATCATTCCGTGCTGCAGGGACCGACGTCAGGCAAGTGGTACATCGTCTATCACCGCCGGCCGCTGGGTGAGACCGATCGAAATCACCGCGTCGTCTGCATCGACGAGCTGCGATTCGACGAGAAGGGGTTCATCGTTCCGGTCGTGATCACGAAAGAGGGGGTTGCGGCGGACCCTCTGCGGGGTGGCGGCTAGCGCGTCTCGAAAACAAGTTCCGCCTCGCTCGCGCGTACAATCCGGGCATGCGCGATCTCCGCTACGCCCTCCGCTTTCTCTGGGCCCACAAGCGATTCACCGCCGCCGCGGTGCTGACGCTGGCCATCGGGCTCGGCGCGAATACGGCGTTGTACGGACTGCTGAACACGGCGTTCCGGCCGCTCGACCTGCCTCATCCGGAACAGATCGTGACCATTGCCGCCGAGACGAAGGGCGATGAGACCGGCGGATTCCAGTACTCGTTCTCACTCGAGGCGCTGAAGGATTTTCAGGAGCGCGCCGAGCCGTTCAGCGACGTGGTCGGCATCATGGCGCGCATTGGCGGCCTGTCGAGCCGGGGGCAGGCGTTCCAATTCTGGTTTCTGGCCGTGAGCGACAACTTCTTCTCCGGCCTCGGCGTCACGCCGGCGGCCGGGAAATTGTTCACCGGCCCATCGGGATCGCCGGTTCATGTCGTCCTCGGACACACGTTCTGGATGAAGACGTTCGGCGGCGATCCTGATGCGATCGGCCGCACCGTCCGGATCGACGGGATGCCGGCGGTCATCACCGGGGTGGTGCCCAGGTCGTTCAACGGACCCATCATGGGTGTCGAGATCGACGGCTACCTCACGCTCGATGACCTCGGCGTGATCACGCCGGACGTCAAGCGGTGGCTGTACCACAATCGCAAGGCCAGACCTCTGCAGCTCTTCGGACGATTGAAGCCCGGCGTGCGCATCAGCGAAGCGCAGGCGGCGATGAACGTGTTGATGACGACCCTCGAGACAGAACATCCGGAGAGCGATCAAGGTATTGCCGCGCTCGTGATTCCCGAACCCATCGCGCGCCCGATGCCGATGCGCGCGGTCAGAGAGGCGATTCCGCTCGTCCGGTTCTTCGGTCTGGCGATTGCCGGACTCGTCCTTCTGCTCGCCTGCATGAACGTCGCGAACCTGCTGCTGGTCCGCGCCACGGTCCGCCAGCGTGAGATGGCCGTGCGTGCCGCACTGGGCGCGACCCGAGGACAGCTCGTGCGGCAGATGATCACCGAGGGCCTGGTGCTCTCGGCGCTCGGTGGAGTGGCGGGTTATGTGCTGGGCCAGTGGGTCAGTTCTGCGTACATCTCCCGCCTCGATCTCGGCGCCGATTTGCCGCTTCGATTCGACGTGACTTTCGATCTGAACGTCTTTCTTTTCTCGGTCGGCGCCGCCGTCGCGACCGGCGTCGCGATTGGCCTCTGGCCGGCCTGGCGCGCGTCGCGGGCCGATGCCCGCGCGGCGCTGCACGACGGCGGTAAGAGCCATTCGGATGGCGTCGACCGGCAGCGGTTGCGCCGTGTGCTGGTGATCGGTCAAATCTCCGGGGCCCTTGCGTTGCTCGTCGTCGCGGGGCTCTTCGTCCGGACGCTGACGGCCGCCCAGGACATCGATCTGGGCTTCGACGCCCGGCATCTCATCACCGCCAGGCTCGATCCGAGACAGATCGGCTACGACGAGGACCGGACGAACGAGTTCTACAAGGAGCTTCAGCGGCGCGTGGCGGCGTGGCCCGACGTCGCGGCCGTTGCGGTCGCGTTCACCACGCCGATGAGCTATCTCCTTGCCGGCGGCGCGATCTACATCGAGGGTCAGCCGGTCGCCGCGGGGAGCCAGCCGCCCGCATCGTTCATCAATCATGTCGGGCACAACTACTTCGAGACGATGGGGATCCCGATCGTGCGAGGCCGCGCGTTCGTGGAAGACGACGAGCAGTATCGATCGAACAACCGCAAGGTGGCCATCGTCAATCAGTCGATGGCGGAGAAGTACTGGCCCGGTCAGGATCCGATCGGCAAGCGGCTGCAGATCTTCAACGTCACGGACCCGATGATCGAGGTCGTCGGCGTCGCGAAAGACAGCAAGTACGTGCTCGTGTTCGAGGCGGCGCGGCCGTATTTGTATCTTCCTCTCGTCCGGGACGGATCGTTGCGAACGTTGCACGTCCGCACGGCAGGCGACCCGGCGGCGCTCGCGCCGCGCCTCGAGCGTGAAATCAAGGCTCTGGCACCGGACCTTCCGATTGCCGATCTGCGAACCATGACGCAGTCGCTCGAAGGCATTTTCGGCTTTCTGATTTTTCGCCTCGGCGCCATCCAGGCCGGCGGCATGGGGCTGCTCGGCCTCATCCTGGCGATCCTGGGCGTCTACGGCGTCGTGTCGTTCGGCGCCAGCTTACGCACGCGCGAGATCGGCATTCGCATCGCGCTCGGCGCGCGGCCGGGAGACGTGCTCCGGCTCATCGTCGGCCAGGGCGTGCAGCTCGTGGTCATCGGGATTCTGGTGGGGCTGGTCGTCTCGGCCGGCATGAGCCGCATCCTGTCGCGATTTTTGCCGCTGGTCGATGCGACCGACTGGATCACGTTCGGGATCGTCGCGGCGGGGCTGGGGACACTCGCGCTCGTCGCCTGCTACCTGCCCGCCCGGCGCGCAACGCGGGTGCCGGTGATGACGGCGCTGCGTTATGAATGAGGGGGGTCAGGTCTTGTATTGCAACATTCGTTGGCACATCCCGTTTTGTCTTTCAATATTGGGTCTTCTCGGAAATGTTGCAATACAAGACCTGACCCCCTTCTCCGTCGTCGAAACGACGATTCCGGAGATGCAGCGCGCGATGGCGCAGCGTCGCGTGACATCCCACGAGCTCGTCTCGCAGTACCTGACCCGAATCGCGCTTTACGAGAAGCGGATCAACGCCGCCATCACCATCAACCCACGCGCGCTCGCAGAGGCCGACGCGCGCGACGCGGAGCGTGCGCGCGGGCAGGTTCGCGGTCCCCTGCACGGGATTCCGATCGCGATCAAGGACAACATCCACACGATCGACATGGTCACGACCGGCGGCGCGCTCGCCTTCGCGAACTTCACGCCGCCGTACGACGCGACGCTGACGAAGAATCTGCGCGAGGCGGGCGCCGTGATCATCGCCAAGACCGTGCTGACCGAGCTGGCCAACTGGGTCGCCGGCGCGCCGACGCCGATGCCCGGCAACTACAGCGCGGTCGGCGGCTTCGCGTTCAATCCGTACGACCCGAGGCCGGATCCGCGGGAGTCGAGCGACGGACGCCCGGTGCTGAGTACGGGCGGATCGAGCTCCGGTGCCGGCACCGCCGCGAATTTCTGGGCCGCGAACGTCGGCACCGATACCGCCGGCTCCGTCGTCAATCCGGCGGCGCTCACCATGCTCGTCGGCATCCGGCCGACGACCGGGCGGATCAGCCGGTACGGGATCATGCCGATTACCGCCGACCAGGACACGGCGGGTCCGATGGCGCGCACGGTGACCGACACCGCGATCCTGTTCGGCGTGCTCGAAAGCGCGGCGCCGGATCCGAACGACGCGGCCACGCGCCGATGCACGCCGCCGCCGGGACGCGACTACACGAAGTTCCTGAAGCCCGACGGCCTGCGCGGCGCGCGCATCGGGATTCCGCGCGCGTTCTACTACGACCGGCTGGTCGCGCCCGGAGAGCCGACTCCAGCCACGCCGCCTGCGGAGGGACGAGGCGGGCGCGGCGGCGGACGCGGCGGATTGAACGACGCGCAGGCCAAGCTGATGGCGGACGCGATCGACGTCCTCAAGCGCGCGGGCGCCGTCATCGTCGATCCTGCAAACCTGCCGAGCGTGCTCGATCCGGATCCGCAGAAGAATCCCGCGCTCATTTCGATCTGTTCGGGCATGGAGAACGCGAAAGGCAAGGACGCGAACTGCTCCGTCGTCCTGAAGTACGGCATGAAGCGCGACTTCAACGCGTATCTGGCGACGCTTGGGTTGTCGGCGCCGGTGAAAACGCTGACCGAGTTGCGGACGTTCAACACGGCGCACGCACGCGCCGGCGCCATCAAATATGGGCAGAGCAATCTGGACATCTCCGACGAGATGGATCTTGCGCAGGACCGCGCGCGGTACGAGGCCGATCGAAAAAGAGATGTCGCGCTCGGGGGCGAGCGCGGCTTCAAAGCGGCGATCGACGAGCATCGCCTCGACGCGCTGATGTTTCCGGGATGGCAGATTTCGAATCTTGCGGCACGGCCCGGATATCCCGAAATCGTCGTGCCGCTTGGATTGGTCTCAGGTGGAGGCGGCGCCGGTGGCGGGAACCCGTTTCCGGCCGGCTTCGATCCGAAGCCGTCGCCTTACAGCGCGGCCTTTGTCGGCTTGCCGTGCAGCGAGCCGCGCCTCATCGAAATTGCATTTGCGTTCGAGCAGGCGACGAAGCGACGGGTGCCGCCCGAGATGAAATGACCTCGAAGGTCTTAAATGGAAAGGACCTCCGAGGTCATTTCGTTTACCGCACGGTCACAGGCTCGAGCAGCGTGACCGCGGCGGTCGCGCCGCGGCCGAGGCGCACTTCGCGGCCGCGCGTTGAGAGGACCACGGCGGTGCCTGCGCCGCCGCCGCTGGCTGCGCCGATCGCGGCGCCTTTCTTCCCGCCAACCAGCGCGCCGACGATCGCGCCTCCCGCCGCAGGAATCCCGATCGTCCGCGCGTCCCGCGCCTTCGTGGCCGGCGCCTGGCGCGCAATCGCGCTCGTCCTGATGCGGACGCGTTCACCCGATCCGGCCATCACCAGCTCGTGGAAGCGGAGCGCGATTCGCGCGCGCCCTTTCACACGACCCGATCGCTGGACGCTGGAGACGTAGCCTATGAGCGTGCTGTTGGCCGGAATCGCCGTGTAGCCGTCGACGACGATCGGCCGCCGTGTTCTGGCGCGGACGGGATCTTCGACCCGGCTGGTGTCCGATGCCACGTAACTGTCGAGCACGATCGGCAGCGCCGTGCCTGCCGGAACCCTGATCGCGCGCGGCAGACTCGAATCATCGGCAGGGGCGGAGATGACGGATCGATTTCCGATGAGACCGACGACGACGACCGCTGCGCCAAGAGTCGCGAGAATCTTCCGCATCATTGCCTCCTTCATCGGTCAAGTCTGCAAGATGGATGCCCGCCTGATTTCTCGCGGAAATCAGGGGATTTCTGATGGCGGTGACCTCTCGAGAGTCCGCTCGAACCCGTGGAGGCACGCGCGCACCCGCCGCTGACGCTGGCGCCGGACCTGTTGACTGCCAACACCTTGTAGCTGTAGGCTGCCAACACATCGGCCCTGCTGCTCGCGCGGGCCAGGGGATGACGCTCGTCGGCGCCGGGCTGGCGATCGCACTCGTGCTCAGTGTCGCGGTCACGCGTGTCCAGGCGAGCACCGGTCTGCTCTTCGGCGTCAGCGCGACAGATTTCGGCACGGTCTCCGGACTCACGCTCCTGCTGACGTGCGTGGCCGTGGGGGTGCGCCATTTCGGCGCTGCGCGCCGCCAACGTCGATCCGGTCAAGGCTCTGAGATACGAGTGACACGGGCATTCGTAATGGGCAATTGGTAATAGGTAATTGAAGATCAAGAGCTTTCATGCCCTTGTCGCCATCACCAATTACCCATCACCAATTACCCATTACCAATTACCAATGCAGGTGGCTAAGATACTGGGGTTTTCTGAGGCAGGAGGCCCCATGCACCCCGCGGTTGCGTCTCACGGCGATCGCCGCCTTCCCTTCCGGGCCGTCGCGCTGTCGTGTTTTCTTCTGTTCAGCTGCTTGCAGCTCGCGGCGCCGGCTCGAGCGCAGGAAGCACAGACGCCGCCGGGCAT
>JBLNGH010000106.1:0-3050 GCA_050264575.1 Acidobacteriota bacterium
GGCAGCGCATGGGAGATCGTCTCGCCGCCGAGCGCGCATCCTGCGGTGGTCGATGCCGTCAAGAAGCTCGGCGTCGAGCCCGACACCGCCCAGATCGCGATGCTGCCGCAGAACTACGTCAAGCTCGAAGGGCGCGCCGCGCAGCAGATGCTGAAGCTGATGGAAGCGCTCGAGGACCACGACGACACCCGCAACGTCTGGTCGAACTTCGACGTCGAGGAACAGGAAATCGAGGCCTCGCTGGCGTGAGGATCTTCGGGATCGATCCCGGGTCCCTTCGAACCGGTTACGGCTGCGTAGAGACGAACGGGCGCCGGCATCGCCTCGTGATGTGCGGGGTGCTGACGGTTCCCGCCGGCGCTTCGTTTCCCGCCAAGCTCCAGACTATTCACAGCGGACTCACGCATCTGCTCGCCGACGTCGGGCCGGACTGCGTCGCCATTGAAAATCTCTTTCACGCGCGCAACGTGAGAAGCGCGCTCGTCCTCGGCCACGCCCGCGGCGTGGCGGTGCTGGCAGCCGTCATGGCCGGCCTGCCGGTCGTCGAGTACAGTCCCGCGGAGATCAAGCTCGCGGTGAGCGGGTACGGACGCGCCCAGAAGGCGCAGCTCGGACAGATGGTCAAGATGCTGCTGGGTCTCGACAGGATCCCGACGCCGCACGATGCGGCCGACGCGCTCGCGATCGCGATTTGTCACGCCCACTCGCAGAGTCCGATCGCGCAGCTGCATGCGCGGGCGCGCGGATCGCGGCGGCTGTCGAGCTGGCGGCACGTGCCGGTGGCGGCGCTGCAGCGACGTCAGGCGCCGTGATCGCTCACCTGGCCGGAACGCTCCTCGAAAAACACGTGCAGCGGCTCGTCGTCGACGTGGGCGGCGTCGGGTACGACGTGCAGGTGCCGCTCTCGACGTTCTATGCGGTGGGCGAGCCCGGCGCGCGGGTGACGCTTCGCGTGCATACGCACGTGCGTGAGGATGCGCTGCAGCTTTTTGGATTCGTCACCGCGCTCGAGCTCAGCCTGTTCCAGCGTCTCATCGCGGTGAGCGGCATCGGTCCGAAGGTCGCGTTGGCCGTGCTGTCAGGCATCGAGCCCGGCGATCTGATCCGCGCCATCAGAGCCTCCGACATTGCCCGGCTCACCCTCATCCCGGGCGTCGGGAAGAAAACGTCGGAGCGGATCGTCGTCGAGCTGAAGGACCGGCTACCGCAGGTGGAGGAGCCCGCCGCGTCCGACACCGCCGTGGACGCCAGCGATGTCCGCGACAATGTGCTCTCCGCGCTGGTCAACCTCGGGTATCAGCGCGCGTCCGTCGAGAAAACGGTCGATATCGTCCTGCGGAAGATTGAGAAGCGCGAGTTCGAACCGCTCTTAAGAGAAGTTCTAAAGTCGCTCTCCGGATAACACTTCACTGAAGCAGTACACTATCCGCGTCAGAATGCTCTCGACCACGCCTTTCAGCCTTCGCCCCTCCGCGCCTCCGCGTCTCCGCGCCAATGTCTGACTCCCGCCTCGTCAACGCCGCGCGAGTCGACGACGACGCGCAGTACGAAGCGGGACTGCGTCCGCGGACGCTGGCCGATTACATCGGCCAGGACCGCGTGCGCGCCAATCTCGAAGTGTCGATCGCGGCGGCGCGCCAGCGCGGCGAGGCGCTCGATCACGTTCTGCTGTACGGCCCGCCCGGCCTCGGCAAGACGACGCTCGCGTACGTGATTGGCAACGAGCTCGGCGTGCAGGTTCGCGCGACGTCGGGGCCGGTGCTCGAGCGGCCGGGTGATGTCGCGGCGATTCTGAACAATCTCAGCGCGCGCGAGGTGCTGTTCATCGACGAAGTGCATCGCATGGCCCCGGCCATCGAGGAATATCTGTATCCGGCCATGGAGGACTTCCAGATCGACATCGTCGTCGGTCAGGGCCCTGGCGCGCAGTCCATCAAGCTGCCCGTGCAGCCGTTCACGTTGATCGGCGCGACGACGCGTGCCGGCCTGCTGACGTCGCCGCTCCGAGCGCGGTTCGGCATCGTCCACCGGCTGGACTTCTATCAGGAGGCGGATCTCGTCGAGATCGTGCGCCGCTCCGCGCGGATCCTCGGCGTCGAGATTGCGCCCGAGGCGACGCAGGAGATCGCGCGACGATCCAGGGGGACTCCGCGCATTGCGAATCGCCTGCTGCGGCGCGTCCGCGATTTCGCGCAGGTGCGCGCCGACGGCCGCATCACGCCGGACGTCTGCCGCGATGCCCTGGACCTGCTCGAGGGGGACACGCACGGATTCGACGAATCCGACCGCCGGCTGCTGAAGGCGATCATCGACAAGTTCAGCGGCGGGCCGGTCGGCGTGAACAGCCTGGCTGCGGCGATCGGCGAGGAACGGGACGCGATCGAGGACATCTACGAGCCGTACCTGATTCAGATCGGCTTCATCGATCGCACGCCGCGGGGCCGGGTGGCAACCGCCCGTGCGTACGAGTACTTCGGGCTGCACGGGCCTGGAAAGGATCGACTGTGGTAGGGGCGATGCGACCGGTGAAGATCGCGGGGCTGGCTCGATACGTGCCGCCGCGCGTCTTGACCAACGCCGATCTCGAGCGGATGGTCGACACCACGGACGAGTGGATCCTGCAGCGCACCGGCATTCGCGAGCGTCACCTCGTCGACCCAGGCGTCGCGACGTCGGATCTCGCGGTGCCTGCCTCGCTCGAGGCCATCGAGCAGGCGGGCATCACGGCGAAGGACGTCGGATTCATCGTGGTCGGGACGACCACGCCGGACACGATCTTTCCGAGCACGGCGTGCACGCTGCAGGCGAAGATCGGCGCGATGAACGCCTGGGGATTCGACCTGGGCGCCGCCTGTTCCGGCTTCACGTACGCGATGAGCGTCGGCGCGCAGATGGTGGCGACCGGCGCGGTCGAGCACGCGCTCGTCGTCGGCGCCGACGTCATGTCGAGCATCATCGACTACACCGATCGCGCGACCTGCGTGATCTTCGGAGACGCCGCCGGCGCGATGGTGCTCTCGCCGACCGGGCCGGGCGAACCGTCGATCATC
>JBLNGH010000107.1:0-11678 GCA_050264575.1 Acidobacteriota bacterium
CGGCGCACTCTTCGCGTGGATCCTGCACCGATCCGGGAGTCTCTGGCCGGCGATCGGATTGCACGCGTTTCTCAACCTGTGGTGGATGGTCGCGCACGGCGAAGAAAGCCGTGGACTCAGCCTCGACGTCTCCGGCCTCGCGCAAGTGGCATCGATCGTTCTCGCTCTCGCTCTGACCGTGCGCCGCCCGGGCACGCGGAGAGAATTGGTCATTGATAATCGGTAATCGGGTCATTGAAATCCCATTACCGATTACCAATTACCCATTACCAATCTCAGCGTGAGAGTGCGCACGATCTTCACGTTCGTCGTCGTCATCGCCGCGGTGGTGGCGTTTCGCGCCACCGGGTCGGTCCACTGGGCCGTGCTCGAGTTCGGCCTGTCGGAAGGACTGCTGAAGATTCTGCTGTGGGTCGTGCCGGCCGTTGGGGCCACCATGGCGGCCGATCGCGTTTTCCTCCACGACAGCTGGCGCACGCTGGGGCTCGATTCCCGTTTCGGCGGGTACCGGTTTGGATTCCTGGCGACGCTGCCGATGGCGATCATCGTGGTGTTCTTCGCCCTCGGGCGACTGGACAGCGATGAGCTCGTCGGGAGCGTTCTGCTGGGGCCTTTCGCGGAGGAAGTTCTCTTTCGAGGCTTCCTGTTCAGGCGTCTTCTCCTCGATGCCGGCTGGCGGCCGCCGACCGCGATGGTCGCGAGCGCGGCGCTGTTCGGGCTGGCTCACCTCGGCACGCCGGGCCAGGGGATCGTGGACTTGATTCTCCTTGCCGCCGGCGGTCTGGCCTTCGCGTGGATCTGCTTCACGAGGGACAGCCTGTGGCCGGCCATCGGCCTTCACTCATTCATCAATTTCTGGTGGGTCCTCTCCGATACCGCGCCGCAGGCGAGCGCACGGCTCGTCAGCGTGGGACACCTGCTCTCGATCGCCACGGCGCTGCTGATTACTCGACGCCGTGGCGCGCGCATGGGTAATGGGTAATGGGTAATAGGTAATGGGGAATCGGGAATGGACAGACAAAGAGCGGCGATCGTATTCAGCGACGCGGTCGAATGTGCTCGTCAATCCATTCGACAACTCGATCGGGAAGCCCGTTACGCGTGGTCTCGGTGACCCGCCACAATTCCGCAGCGTCGTGACGTTTCACTTCGTCGATGAAGCCGCCGCCACGCTCGCCGACGGTCGCGACGATGGTCCGATCGCTTTCAATCATGCGTCGCATCGAGCGGACGAACACCGTCGACAGACACTCCATCTTGCCGATCTCGTCGATGAGGCACAGCGGCGTTCGCTCGCTGGCCTCAGGCAGTTTGGCCGCGAAGCGGTCGATCGTCGCCACCTCGACGCCATATTTACCGACGCGGGGAGGTCGGAAATCCACATCGGCCATAACTGCGGTCTCGCCCTCAAAGGTGACCAGGCGAAATCCACGGCGCACGCGGCCCGCGCGGATCTCCTCGGTGTAGAACCCAGCCGGGTGGATGTCCGGCAGGCGCTGACTGACGGCACGGATGACGGTTGTCTTCCCGATGCCCGGGCGTCCAGTCAAGAGCAAGAACATCGGTAATGCACGCGTCTCCCCATGACGAATGCACGCGTCTCACTGGCCTCCTCCACCACGCCCGCCTGGTCTCGGCGGCATCTGGTCGGGCGCGAAGCGCGGCATGATCTGATCGCGCATCGCGATGTGGTAGACGATCGACGCCGTAATCACCGCGTCCTTCTTCACGTCATCCGGCAGGATGCGCTCGTACGAATCGAGATTCGTGTGGTGCGTGTGACTGCCGTACTCGATCGTGTCCTGGCCGCCGCCGATGCCCGGCAGCCCGGCTTCGTTGAATGACGTGCTGTCGGTGCCGCCCCGGTTGCGGCTGTTCGTCGCGGTCGCGCCGTAGATCTTGAATTCTTCCCACGGCTTGATGAACTGCGCGAGGACGCGCGCCGCTTCGGGCGGCCCGAAGATGCCGGCGCCGCGGACGAGGCCGGTGCCGCTGTCGATGTTCCAGTAGGCGCTGAACTTCGAGTACGCCGGTTTCTGATCTTCGAAGAACCCGAATGTGTCGCGGACGTAGGCCTGCGACCCGAGGAGCCCCTGCTCCTCGCCGCCCCAGAGCGCGACGCGGATGGTGCGGCGCGGCTTCGCGCCGATCGCCTGCAGAATCCGCGCGGCCTCCATCATGATGGCGCAGCCGATCGCGTTGTCGGTCGCGCCCGTCGACGAGTGCCACGAGTCGAGATGTCCGCCGAGCATCACGACCTCGTCGGCCTTGTCCGTCCCGGGAATCTCGGCAATCGCGTTGTACGACGTCTTGCCGGGATACGTCTTGTTCACGATCGTGAACTCGAGCGTCACGTCCATGCCGTCTTCGAGCAGCCGCGCGATGCGGCCGTAGTGCTCGTTGGCGAGGACGACGGTCGGGATCGTATTGGCGGCGACGTAGCCGGCCGCGGCGAATGCGATGATCTGCTGGTGACGCCGCGCCGCGTCGTTCACGCGTACGGCCGCACCGTTCTTCAGCAGGAAGTCGGCGACGCGCTGATTGACTTGGTTCGTGCTGAGCCGTACCGGCTGATTTGGATCGGCGGCTTGCTGCGCGCCGCGTCCGCCGCCGGCGGCCGGTTGGTTCCCGCGCCCGCCACGGCCCCCGCGGCCGACGTCCTTACAAGCTTCCGGGTCAAAATTGTATTGGCATCGCGCTTCCAGGTCCGTACGTCGTTTCGCATTCTCGGTTTCCACGAACGGCGCGACACGCGACTCCCCGACCAGCACGATTGCGCCTTTGATCTTCGGCGCCAGCTTCGCGAAGTACGCGTTCAGCTCGGCTTCCGTGGGGCCGAGCGTCGCCGGCGGACCGGCTCCGCGGCCACCGGCCGCATCAGGCGTCGCGGCCGCTGCCGGACCGGCCGGCGGCACCAGCAGGACGGCCGGCGCGGTGACGGTACCGTTCGTCGACGGTGTCCACGCCAGGACTTCAAACACGAGGTTGTCTTTGACCGGCGAAATGATGTGGCCCGCGGCCTTCTCGTTCAGCCAGCCTTCGCGTCCCCAGTCCCAGGAGTGCAGAGAGCCTTTCATGCCCCATGACTCCATCTCCTTGATCGCCCACTTCGCCGCGTTGTCGAAGTTGGGCGAGCCCGTCAGGCGCGGACCGTACACGTCGGTCAGGACGTGCTCGATGCGCATGATTTGCGACCGTTCGAGACCTTCGGCTTTGATCTTCGCGTTCATCGCCGCATCGATCTTCTCAGCCGGGGCCTGCGCGCCGGCCTGCGGCGGAGCGGCGGGGAATGCGACGACGAGCGCCAGCACCAGCAGCGGCGCGAACATTCTGCGCACCATGGGAGACTCCTTGATCGAAGCAGTTGGTAGACTGCCGCGGGATCATACATGAGTCCCGAGCGATGGATGTATCCGGACGAGCTCGGCGAGGCGCTGCTGACGTTCGGGCTCCGGCCGTTCGACTCGACGCCGCCCCGGGTCGTGCGGGACGCGCTGAACGACCTGTATCGCTTCGAGCTGCGGCGGATGCGCGATCGATTGCGTGCGGGCGGCATGGAGAAGCCGGAGTATCTCGATCGCGTGGTGGCGCTTCGGAAGAAATACTGGCCGCTTACGCTGCCGTTGGGTGTCTGGGAGAGAATCTGTTCGGAGAAAAGTGAATAAGCATCGATCTATCGGTCCATCGATCTACCGATCTATTGAAGAGCATTCGTGTCGTGACAAGTGTTCCTAAAACAGGTCGATAGATCGATAGACGATAGATCGATGCCTGGTTCCAGACGATAAATGCGTCTCGCGCTGATCCAGCAACGTGCGTCGGGAGATCTCCGGGCGAACGTCCGGCGCGGGCTCGAGAACGCGCGTGCGGCTGCGGCGAGCGGGGCGCAACTGATCGCGTTCGCCGAGCTGGCGTTCACGCCGTTCTATCCACAGCATCCGGCGTCCAGTGATTTTCGCGCGCTGGCGGAACCGGTGCCCGGTCCCGTGACGAACGCCTTTGCCGCGCTGGCGCGCGAACTGGGCATTGTGGTCGTGCTGAATGTCTTCGAGCGGGACGGCGAGGCGACCTACGATTGCTCGCCGGTCATCGACGCCGACGGCTCGGTTCTTGGCCGGACCCGGATGGTGCACATCACCGAGTACCCCTGTTTCCACGAACAGCAGTACTACCAGCCGGGCGATCTGGGCGCGCCCGTCTTCGAGACGAGAATCGGCCGCCTCGGCGTCGCGATCTGCTACGACCGCCACTTTCCCGAATACATGCGGGCGCTGGCGCTCGGCGGCGCCGACATCGTCGTCGTCCCGCAGGCCGGCGTCGTGGACGAGTGGCCGCCCGGACTATTCGAAGGCGAGTTGTGCACCGCGGCGTTCCAGAACGGTTATTTCGTCGCACTCTGCAACCGCGTCGGCGCCGAAGATCGGTTGACGTTCGCGGGCGAGTCGTTCGTCTGCGGGCCCGACGGCTCCGTTCGCGGTCGCGCGCCGCGCGGTGCCGACACGATTCTGCTTGCGGACGTGGATCTGGAAGAGGTCGATCGCTCGCACGCGCGCCGGATCCTCATGAAGGATCGGCGACCGGAGCTATACGAGCGTTGGTTTCACGAAAAGCGTCGATCCTCCAGTGTCTCTTGAGCGATAAGCAACCACTCACGCCAGCGAACGTTTGGGCAAAGTGGAGGGTCGTAAAAGCAGACATGAAGGACATGAAGAAGATCAAAGAAGACCTTCATGACCTTCATGTTCTTCATGTGTGCTTTTGGCAGAGTGCTTGTGGTCTGTCTTTCCGCCGCGCCAGATGCTGCGAGGTGCAGCCGGATCGAAGTTACGCGCCGATTGAGGCAACGGCGGTGATCCGCCGCGTCGCGTCGGACTGCACGAAGACGATCACTCGCGTGTGCTCGCGTTTCCAGGCCTGATCGATCGAGACAGGAACGACGGACGTGAACTTGCCGTCTTTGTCCGTCTTGCCGACTTGAATGAGTCGCCGGGCGACTGCGGTATGGTCGAGCGTCCGGCCGGCATTCTCGCCTCGTTTCACCGATGTCCGGAGCGCGTCTTCAGTGATGGCGAGAAAGACGGTCGAGTTGGCGGTTTCCGGAGACGGATCCATGGCAATCGACACTCCGCTGGTACCACTCGACCACGCGAGCGCAATCGATCGCTTCGGCTGCGCGGCCGCGCGGCGAATGGCCGCCACGACGGCTCCGCGATCGTTTCCCACGGCTTCGGTAACGCCGTCGACGATGACCTGTGGTGTGTAGATGTCAGTCAGACCGCCCGCCGCAGCGTAGGCCGATTGCCGACCCGTGAACGCATGATCGGAAAACGGGTCCTTCCAGCCCTGATGATCCCAGTAGTCGACGTGCTCGCCGAGGCCGATGATGAGCGCCTCTTTGATCGGCTGCTTGCCGGTCAGATCGATGAGCAGCTGATCGGCCGGTGGACAGCTCGAGCACCCTTCGGAGGTGAACAACTCGACGATGACGGGAACTGGAGTCGTGACCGACTGATGCCGGCCGCCGATGACGGCTGCCGCGATCACGCCGCTGACGGCGAGCGCGACCACCCCGGTCGTCGCGAGCGCAAACACGCGACGGTGTCGGCTCATGACAGTGAGATCCAGTGTAGCAGGGTGGTAAAGCCGCGCTCTGAAGTTTGACGTTCGAAGTTCGAAGTTCCGCTTCACCCCAGCCGGTCTGGTTCCCACCTTATTCCCGTCGTCAGGATGCGCTGGAGCAGCGCCGGGTAGGGGAGTCCGGCCCTGGCCGCCGACTCGGCGAAGTCCTCGTTGCGGGCGATCTGGGGGTTGGGATTTGCCTCGAGCACGTACACGCGGCCGTTCGCGTCGAGGCGGAGATCGATCCGGGCGTAGCCACTGAGCTCGAGCGTCTTGTACACGCGGCGGGAGATGCGCTGAATCTGCTCGGTGAGCGCGTCACCGAGATCCTTCGCGGGCCCGCTGTCGATCCCCATCTTGTCCTGGTACTTCTTGCTCCACTTCACCCGCTCGGTCGCGATGCGATGCTGGCTTTCCGGCATGTTGGCGAACGTCATCTCCCAGACGGGAAAGATCTGCACGCGCTGGTTGCCGAGCACGCCGCAGTAGAGCTCACGTCCCTCGACGAACTGCTCGATGATGGCATCGGTCCGAATGGACTCATGAATGAACTGCACGCGCTCGCGCAACTTGGCCTCGTCCGGCACCACGGATGCCTGGGCAATGCCGATGGACGACTCCTGCGTGAGCGGCTTGACGATCAGCGGAAACGACAGGCGCTTGGACAGCCGCGGCTTCCGGCCACGGGCGACCACCGCGAATTCGGGCAGCGCCACGCGATGGTAGTGCAGCAGTTTCTTCGAGAGCGCCTTGTCCCGCGCGAGCAGCATGCCGCGCGGGTTGCAGCCCGTGTACGACAACCGGATCAATTCCAGGTAGCTGACGACGTTCTGATCGAACGTGCCGACCTCGTGGAACGCCTCGAGCATGTTGAACGCGATGTGCGGCTTGATTTCTTCATTCGCCTGCCGGATTCCGGCGAGGTCGTCTTTGATGCCGAGCGGATGGACGTCGTGGCCGAGCTCGTCGCGCAGCGTGCGCAGCACGTCGAACTCGGTCCGCCACGGCGCGGTCTCGAGGTCGTGCCCGGTGACGTCAGCGGGCGGGACCTGATAGTCGTGCATCAAGACGAGCACCCGCAGCTTGCGCATCGACGCGCAAATCATACATCGGCGCTACCGGTACGGATCGCGTCCGGGTACGAATCGCGCCGCGTGATCCGACGTCGCGGGCAGAATCTCGCGCAGGTACCAGTCGAGGCCGTGCTCGTGCCGCCAGTCGCGCGGATAGCCGAGCGACACTTCCTCGTAGCGCACGCCGTGCCGCCACAGCGTCGTGCGCAGATGCAGATGACCGGAGACGACGACGCGCGCGCGAAAGCGGAGCGGCCAGTCCTCCGTGCGCCGCGTCCCGCACCAGATCGAGAAGCGCGGCACGCGCGGCGCGCGCGCGAGATCGTACCGGAGTGGCCAGTGATTGATGAGCACGGTCTCGGAGCCGGGTGGGAGCGCCGACAGGCGCGCCTCCGTCGCGTCGCACCGCGCGTGACACCAGGCGGAGCGCGACGGCCACGGATCCGGATCGAGCATGAGCTCGTCGGTACTGACGACGCCGCTTTCACGGGCCCAGGCCACGGCGTCCGACTCGGGCACGTCCGCCGGCCGGAAGCTGTAGTCGAACAGCAGGAACATCGGCACCAGGTAGACCGACGGCTCGTCCGGCCAGGCGGGATACGGATCCTCCGGCGTCAGGACGGCGAATTCGCGGCAGATGCCGACCAGTTCGTCGTAGCGTGCCTGTCCTCGCGTGCGATCGACGGCATCGCGCGGGCACCAGAGATCGTGGTTGCCCGGGACCCACAGGACGCGTGCGAACCGCGGGACCAGCGCCGAAAGCGCCGCGACGAGATGCTCCGGCCGCTCGCCGACATCGCCGGCAATGGCCAGCCAGTCGTCCGGGTACTGCGCAAGTGTGTCCAGGGCGTCGCGGTTCGCCCTGTGGGCCAGGTGCAGATCGGCCGTCGCGAGCAGGCGTGCCATCAACCGTAACGCGACACGCTGATCGACGGCGACGCGCCGTCAGTCGACGAGGCGGCGACGGCCACGACGTGCCGGTCCGTCGGACGCGCGAGATGGAAGGTCCAGTCGCCGGGCGTGCCTGCGAGCGAGCCGAGAAAGCGCATGCCGATGCCGTCCGGCCGGAGCGAGAAGCTGATCTCGCCGAGCGGCACGGAAATGCCGACGCCCCGTGCCTTCAAATAGGCTTCCTTCAGCGTCCAGTACGTGAGAAATCGATCGCGCCAGTCCGGGCCCTGCGCGTCGATGTCGGCGATCTCGTCCGGCGCGCAATACCGGCGCACCATCTTCTGATCGATTGGCGGCCGTATGAGATCTTCGACGTCGACGCCGACCTCGCGCTCGCAGGCCAGCGCGCACACGACGAGCCCCGCGCTGTGGGCGATGTTGAAGCGCAGCGCCGTCGCCGGGCGCGCGATCTCCGGACGGCCGTGCGGGCCTTCGCGCCATTCCCACGCGTCCGGCGCCAGATCGAGCGCGCGTCCCACCAGCGAGCGGGACATCGTCCGTCCGAGCAGGAACATGCGGCGATCGACGTCGAGGCGATAGCGATCGAAACGGTCCTGTTCCGCACCGGAGAGCGTCGACCGCGCCTCGGCGACGATCGTCTCGTCGGCCAGCACGTCGTCGACATGCGCGTGCCAGACGCGCACCTCATCGCGGCCCGGGCCTGACGCCGGCAGCGGCATTGCGATAGTATGGCGCGGCTTTCTGCGCGCCGCGTCGCTTCCAATCACATGTCGGTCGCATGTCTCTTTCCGGGTCAGGGCTCGCAGTCGAAGGGCATGGGACGCGATCTGTTCGATCGATTTGCCGACTGGACCCGCGAAGCCAACACGGTTCTCGGCTACTCGATGCGCGACCTGTGTCTCGAGGATCGCGAGAGCCGTCTCGGCCAGACGGAGTTCACGCAACCGGCGCTCTTCGTCGTGAACGCGATGACATATCGCGCGCGACGGGAGGACGGCAAACCCACGCCGGCATTCGTCGCGGGTCACAGCCTCGGTGAGTACAACGCGCTGCTGGCAGCGGAGGTCTTCGATTTTCCGACCGGCGTCCGGCTGGTCCAGGAGCGCGGCCGGCTGATGGGCGAAGTCCGCGGCGCTGGAATGGCCGCGGTGATTGGTCTCGATCCCGATCGGATTCGGGAAGTGCTCGGCGCGAGCGACGCGGGCCGCGCGCTCGACGTCGCCAACTACAACTCCTTCGAGCAGACCGTCATCGCCGGTCCCAAACCCGCGCTCGCCGAGATCAAAGCCGCCCTCGAGGCGGCGGGATGCCGCGCCGTCATCCCGCTCAACGTGAGCGCGCCGTTCCACTCACGCTACATGCAGCCGGTCCAGGACGCGTTCGATCGGTATCTGGCGTCGTTCACCTTCCGGCCGCCGGTGATTCCGGTGGTCGCGAATCTCAGCGCAGCGCCCTACACGCCGGACACGATTCGCGAGACGCTGGCCGGGCAGATCGCCAACTCCGTCCGCTGGCTCGACTCGATCCTGTACTTGTTGCGGGAGGGTGTGACGGATTTCGAAGAAACCGGTCCGGGGACCGTCCTGACCAAGCTCGTCGCGCAAATCAGAAAGCGAGCGTAGGTAGACGCGCCGGGGCTGAAGCCCCGGCCTACACGCGCTCCTAACGGCCCTTGATGGAGATCGCGCCGTTCGTGGTTTCGAGTCTGATCGACGGCCCGCCGCCGCCCCCGATCGACGCGTCCAGACGCCGGCGCGATTGTTCCGTGACCGCGAGCTGTAAATCGCTGGTGTTGATCGCGCCGTTCGTGACGTGTGCCGAGATGCGCGCCTTCGCGTCGCGCGGCAGCGTGACGCTGATCATGCCGTTGGTCGTCTCACAGCTCACGCCGGCGTCGCCGATCTTCGAGAAGTCCAGCTAGACCACGCCGTTCGTCGTCTGGACCGTCGCGCCGCCTTCGAGCGCCGATCCGCTGATTTTGCCGTTGGTCGTCTCGGCCCGGAACATCCCCTGCAGTCCGCTGACGTCGATGTCGCCGTTCGTGGCGTCGAGCTTCACGTCGGCCCAGCGCGGGACCCGCACCTCGAAGTCCGCCCGGCGGCTGAGCCCGATCGAAAACCCGGTCGACGGCGACGACGCGTCGATCACGATTGATTTCGGGGAGACGGTTTCGCCGATTTCGAATTTCGCGAGCGCGGCCTTCGCCGCTTCGTCCGTCGCGGCCTTCACGATCCGCTCGGCCTGCACCTCGACGGTGTCTCCGTCGGCCGGCGTGATGTGAATCCGGCCGTTCGTGTTGCGGATCTCGAACGACGCGTCCCGCGCCATCGGATATGTCCGCGTCCAGGTGTCGCGCGCCTCGACCCCTGAGGAGATATTGAGACCGCACGCACCCGCCAGACCCACTGCCGCGACCAGGGCGACGACCGGTGCTCTCCGAAAATCGATTCGCCTGCGGGAGGACGGGCTCGAGGCGTTTTTTTCCATGCCGTAATCATACGAAGGGTCTCGGGGATGTGTTCGGTGTGGTACGATTCCGACCCTTCCCATGCGAATTCGTGTGCGTACCGTGCTCCTGAGCCTCGTCGTGCTCGTCGTGCTGCTCGTTGTCGGCGGCCTCACCGCCGTCGGCTGGGAAGTCGTGCTCGGCCCGAAGGCGCGGCCGACGACGGACCGCAAGTTCGATGCGACGGATGCGCGGCTCGTGCGCGGCAAGTACCTCGTCGAGGGTCCTGCGGCGTGCTTCCACTGCCACAGCGAGCACAACCTCAAGGATCCCGAGGCGCCCATCATCGAAGCCAAGAAGGGTGCCGGCTGGTCGATGCCGATTCCCGAGCTCAACAACATCGCCGCGCGCAACATCACGCCCGATCCCGAGACCGGCCTCGGCAACTGGACAGACGATCAAATCGCCCGCGCGATTCGCGAGGGCGTGAGCCGCGACGGCACCGCGCTCTTCCCGGTCATGCCGTACCTGGAATTTGCGCGGATGGACGACGAGGACGTCGCGTCGATTGTCGTGTACCTGCGCACGATCCCGCCGGTTCGCAATCAGGTACCGGCAAGGCAGCTGCCGGGTCCACTCGAGTACATCGTCAAGACCATTCCGAAGCCGGTGACGCAGCCCCAGCCGTCGCATCCGTCGGCGACTCCGGAAGAACGCGGGAAATACCTCGTCACCATCGCGCAGTGTCAGGGATGCCACACGGCGACGGACGACCGCGGCATCCCGCTCCCCGGCCTCGAGTTCGGCGGCGGCGGGCTGTTCAACGATCCGACCAACAACATGCAGCCGATCTTCAGCATGAACATCACGCAGGACCCGTCCGGCATCGCGCATTACGACGAAGCGCTGTTCCTGCAGGTCCTCCACACCGGCCAGGTCACGAGCCGGATGCTGAGTCCCATCATGCCGTTCGAGTTCTTCAGGAACATGACGGACGATGATGTGCGAGACATCTGGGCGTACCTCAAATCACGTCCGCCGGTGAAGCACCGCGTCAGCAACGCGGATCCGCCGACGCTCTGTCCCGTCTGCAATCGCCGGCACGGACTCGGGGATCTGAATGTCAAGAAAGCTGGATGAGGCGCGGAGGCTGGGAGGCGCGGAGGCGGGGAGGTTCATCCTATGCTTGGCTCATCGTTCCCTTTTCGAACCCATTCGATCCGTCCGGCCCACTCGCCGCCGTTCTCCTTGTCACAGTAAGGGCACACCCAAGTCGCTGGGCGCATCGGTTCTGAGTCCGGTTTCATATCCACCAACCGAATCATCACGGCTCCGTTGCAGTGGTTGCATTCCATCGGGAACGTTCCCGAATCGGCCTGTGCAAACTCTAGAAGCTCACGGATCTGCGCCGCTCGGTGTCCTGCCGTGGCGTACCAAAGCACGCCAATAGAACCTTCTTGCCGTCCTGCTTTACACCATGGACAGGTCCATCCGTCCAGCTCTGGAGGAACATGGGATGCGACGCCAAGCGTCGGGTTGGGTGCCCAAAGAGTTACTGGCTCGCCGCATGCAGCGCACTGGATCTCGATCGGCTCATGCACAGGTGACCTAGCCTCTGGTGTTGTTGT
>JBLNGH010000108.1:0-4038 GCA_050264575.1 Acidobacteriota bacterium
GACGTAGCGAAGACTGGCGATGTTGTTCCCGCTGAGCGCCGTCGCCGCGATGTCTCCATTCCCCGTTACCGGAAAAATGCCGCCGCGAAACGTCGAGATGGGCAGATAGCTGATGAACGCAGCCGAGGTCACACCGGGCAGCGCCAGCACTTGGTGCCGCACCCGGGTGTAGAGATCATCACGGGCGGCCACCGTCCGGTACGCGAACGTCGGCAGCTCCGTGCGCACGGAGAGCACGCCTTCCGGATTGAAGCCCGGGTCGATGCCGCGCACCGTGAACAAGGCGCGGATGAGAAGTCCCGCGCAGACGAGCAGCGCGACCGATGCCGCGATCTCGGCAACGACGAGCACGGATCGAAAGCGCTCTTTCTGACCGCTGCCCGCGCGCGCCCCTTCCCGCAGGCCCTCGAAATCCGACGCGCCGCGGACGCGCAGCACGGGCGCCAGCCCGAACCCGACGCCGGTGATCGCGGTGAGCGCTGCCGCGAACAACAGCACACGGAGATCGATGGACGGTGACGCCGCGATCGGCAGCGTCGACGGCACGAGGCGAACGAGCATCGGCACGGCCGTCCAGGCGATGCCGACGCCGATCGCCCCCCCGACGCCTGCGAGCAGAAGGCTCTCCGTGATCAACTGCCGGACCAGCCGCTCGCGTCCGGCGCCCAGCGCGGCTCGCACGGCCAGCTCGCGCCGGCGGTTCAACGCGCGAGCCAGCAGCAGATTGGCCAGATTGGCGCAGGCGATGAGCAGCACGCACCCCGCCGCGCCCGACAATGCCTGAAGCATCAGGCGCACGTTCTGGTTGACTTCGTTGGCGAGCAGGTACACGCCGGCGCGCATGTCCTTGTTCTCTTTCGGGAACTGCCGCTCGAGCTGCGCCGCGATGACGTCGAGCTCGGACTGCGCCTGCTCGATCGACACGCCTCGTCGAAGGCGGCCGATGACCCTCAGCGACACGGCGGTTCGCTGCGAGTCCTGATACCGTGCCGCAGGGTACCGGTGCGTCATCCAGCACAGGACATCGCTCGACGGAAAGTTGAACCCCCGCGGCATGACGCCGATGACGGCGACGGGCGCGCCGTCGAGCGTCACCGTGCGGCCGATCACCCCGGAATCGCCGCCGAAGTCGCTCTGCCAGAGGCGATGCGAGAGGATGACCGTGCGCGGCGCGCCTTCGCGATCGTCTTCCGGCCGGAATGTGCGGCCGATCGCCGGCGCGACCCCGAGGGTCGGGAACAGATCGGCACTGACGAACGCGGCCGCCAGGACCTGCGCCTCGCCCGTGCCCGTCATCGTGACGTTGAAGCGCTCGTACGTCCCCATCGACTCGAAGGACGTCGCCGCCGCTTTCCAGTCGCGATAGTTCGGCGGTGAGAGCGAGAGGCGCGGAAGACCCGGCGTCGCCGCCCACACGGCGACGAGCCGATCCGGGTCCGGAAACGGCAGCGGCCGAATCAGCACGAAATCGGTGACCGAGAACGCGGCCGTCGTCGCGCCGATGCCGAGCGAGACGATGAGGACGGCGACGAGGGCGAAGCCGGGCGATCGCCGCAGGACACGGGCGCTGTAACGAAGGTCCTGCCGGAGCAAATCGAGGTGCACGATCGGTGCGTTGCGCGCGGCTTCTGCGATGGCGCCAAGCCAGAGCGCCGGCACGGCCGCACCCCGGGCATCGCGCCGGCGGCGGTCGAAAATCGCGCGCATCTCCTGTCCGTACTCGTTCCGGAAGGACGCGGGGTAGAGGCGGAGCAACAGGCTGTACAAGGGCATGTTCAGGTGCTCATACTGTAGCCAGTGTGGATATATTTCAAGTGGCTATAGACGCGCTGGACCGCCGTTCGGTTAGCTCCCGAGGACCTGAAGGACCACAATCGTCAGTGCCCAGGACCGACTATCGCAGTGCCAGGACCGACAATCGTTCGTGCCCAGGACCGACAATCGTTCGTGCCCAGGACCGACAAGCGTTCGTGCCCAGGACCGACAATCTTCGGCGTTGGTCAGTTGTCGAATCTTAGATCGCGCAGCTTGCCGTTCACGTACTCGCAGTACCAGAAGCGCCCATCGTCTGGTCCGTCGAAGTCGATGACGGCGAGCGCCGGGCGCTTCGGCGATCGGAGATTGATCGCGGAGACGCGCAGCTGGCGGATCTCATCGGCAAATTCCGGATCCTCTTCTCGCTTCGCTTCCTGAGCGAGGTAGTCGTCGAGTCGACGCTGGAGCGCCGGGAATTCCTTGACGAGCTCGCGGGCGCGGGCGACGAGCCGCCCGTCAGGCTCGTCATGGCCGTCGATGACGAGGTCGATGGCCCGATCGCCTGCCGTGAATCCGCCCTCCCAACATTCTGCTTTCTTGTTCCGGATGAGCGTTCCGAGCTCCGGATCCTTCCGCACGTGACCGCGCAGTCTGCTCACGACTCGATGAGCCGACGGCGACGTCTTCCGCCAGACCACCGAGATCACGTGCGCAGTCATGACGAGGAGGAATGAGATTCCGAGACCAATGAGCGGCCAGCTCACAATCCGGTACGGGATGCGCGTCCCCAGATAAATGAGCACCAGGCCGATCGCCTCGCCGATCAACGCGTAGCGGACGGGGATGTCCTCAGCGCCGCGGAAATCGTCGGCGTCGGGTTGATCGGTGACTGTTCGATTGTCCGGCGACGACGAGCCGGTCATTTCAGCTCCAGATACATCAGGCGGGGCGATCATAATCGCCTTCGCGCTATATTCCAGATGATGTCGCCGCTCCGTGGTGTCGTTTCACGCTCGAACACGGCGCTCTGAAGACTGCGAGCAACGCCCGTGACTGAACCGGTCCCAGAGACGATCGAAGCGCTGTTTCGCCGCGAATCAGGCCGTCTGATCTCGGTCCTCATTCGTCTCCTGGGACCGCAGAACCTGACGCTGGCGGAGGACGTCGTGCAGGAGGCCTTCGTGGCGGCGCTTCGCGACTGGTCCAGCCACGGCGTGCCGGACAACCCGCCGGCGTGGCTGCTCACGGCGGCGCGGCGGCGGGCGATCGACGCGATCCGCCGCGAGCGCACGCGGCGCACCTTCGCCGCCGATCTCGCGAAGTTCCTCGACAGCGAATGGACGCTCGCGGCGACCGTCGACGAAGCGTTCAGCGAGCCGCTGATCAAAGACGATCAGCTGCGGATGATTTTCATGTGCTGTCATCCAAGCCTGCCGCCGGAAGGCCGCGTCACGCTCGTCCTGAAAACGCTGTGCGGCTTGAGCGTCACGGCGATTGCCCGTGCTCTGCTCACCAGCGAGTCCACCATCAACAAGCGGCTCTACCGCACCCGGCTGGCGCTGCGCGGCGTTCAGTTCGAGATTCCGGCGGCGGAGGATCTGCCCGAGGCGCGAGACATCGTGCACACCGCGCTGTATCTGCTGTTCAACGAGGGTCACCTGTCCACGACCGACAAGCCGATCCTGCGCGAGCTCTGCCGCGACGCGATGGTCCTCACGCAGCTCCTGGCTGATGATGGCGCGATCGCGACGAGCGACACGCTCGCGCTGCTGGCGCTGATGTGCTTCAACGCGGCGCGGCTCGAATCGCGCCTCGATCAGGACGGACACCTGGTGCCGCTCGATGAGCAGAATCGATCGCTTTGGGACCGGGCGCTGATTCGGCACGGGTATCAGTGCCTCGTCCGGTCATCGCAGATGGATGAGTCGGCCGCGAGCCGGTTTCACCTCGAAGCAGCCATCGCCGCCCGGCACTGCTCCGCGCCGTCGTTTGCCGAGACGGACTGGATCTCGATTTGCCACCTGTACGATCGGCTGCTCGAACAGACCTCGTCACCGATGGTCGTGTTGAATCGAGCGGTCGCCGTGTCGTACCGCGACGGTCCCGAAGCAGCCATTCCACTCGTCGAAGCCGTGTACCGATCCGGCGAGTTGCCGCACAGTCAGGTCGTCGCGGCGGTGCTGACCAATCTTTACGAACGGGCCGGATCGCCCCGGAAGGTCGAGCCGGGGGGGGGGGGGGGGGGGGGGGGGGGGGGGGGGGGGGGGGTGGGGGGGGGGGGGG
>JBLNGH010000109.1:0-3671 GCA_050264575.1 Acidobacteriota bacterium
GACGGACGGGCAGCCGATCGAGCACCGCGTCGAGAAGGTCCCCCACCCCTATTCCATGTTCGGCAGCAACGTCGACGACGGGCTCGAAGCCAAACTGATAGAACTCCAGCGTCCGTCCCCGCGCGCGGCGATCGTCCGTTTTGTTGACCGCCACGATGACCGGCTTGCCGGCAGCGTGGAGCGTCCGCGCGATCTCTTCGTCACCGGGCACGACTCCCTCTCGGCCGTCCACCACGAAGACGACGACGTCGGCCGCGGCGATCGCGCGCTGTCCATGAACGACCACAAGCTCATGCAGCGGATCCTGGCTCTCGCCGAACATCCCACCGGTATCAACGAGCGAGAAGGGCGTGCCTTGCCAGGTGGCCGGCTCCGCGATCACATCGCGCGTCGTGCCTGCGATCGGGGTGACGATCGCCCGCCGCGTGCCGGTAATGCGATTGAAAAGCGTCGACTTGCCGACGTTCGGCCGACCCACGAGCACCACTGCGGAAGCCCGTTTCACGGCCACCGGCGACCGTCCGAAGTAAATTTAGGGGCAGACTTGACAGCGTAAGTGACTGTGTTTATGCTAGTTAGCACATCTGAGGAGCGCCTAAGCATGATCAAGGTCGACATCGTCAACGAGGTGTCGCGAGTGGCCGACATCACCAAAGTCAAGGCTGAGGTTGCCGTTGACGCGGTGTTCGACGCCATGCGAGTGTCGATGCAGCGGGGCGAGCGCATCGAGCTCCGCGGGTTTGGTGTCTTCCAGGTGAAACCGCGCAAGCGCGGGATCGGCCGCAACCCGCGGACCGGCAAGGAAGTTCGCATCCCGCCCGGACGGACGATCCGTTTCAAGCCGGGCAAAGACCTGCAGAATATCGGCGGCTGAGCCGCGTCCACGTGAGCGAATACCCGCCCAACCCGCCGTCGCGGCCTGAGCTGCGCTGGGCGGAACCCGAGCACCCATCTCAGGATTTGGCATATGCTCCGGTGGCGATGCGCCGGTTTCAGCATCGGTACTGGCTGCATGCGCTCCTGCTGGTGGCGACCCTGCTCACGACGACCTTCGTCGGAGGGCTCCATTACATCAGTTTCATCTCGGATTTTGGCGCCCGCGAGATCGCGTTGTCGCCGCGCGGCCTCCTGTCGTACGTGTGGCCCTACGGTTTGTGGTACAGCGCCACGCTGCTCGTAATCCTCGGCGCGCACGAGATGGGTCACTACCTGGCCTGCCGTCATCATCGGGTGGACGCGACACTACCCTACTTCCTGCCGGCTCCCCTCCCCTTGACCGGCACGGTCGGCGCATTCATCAGGATTCGCGAAGCGTTCCCCAACCGTCGAATTCTATTCGACATTGGCGTGGGCGGGCCGCTGGCCGGGTTCGTCGTGCTGGTTCCGGCGCTGTTCCTGGGGGTCATGCTGTCCAACGTGAGGCCGCTGCCGCCGAACTTCAGCGGCTGGTCGCTGGGGGAGCCGCTGCTCTTTCGCTTCGCCTCCTGGGTCGTGTGGGGAACGGTGAGGGATGGTTATTCGATCAACCTGCACCCGATGGCTTTCGCCGCCTGGTTCGGGCTCCTGGCGACGGCGCTCAACCTCATGCCTTTCGGGCAGCTCGATGGCGGCCACATTTCATATGCCGCACTTGGACGCCGATCGACACTCATCTCTCTCGTCACGATCTTCGTTGCGGTGGCGTTGACGTTCGTGTCGAGCAGCTGGTTCATGATGACGCTCATGATGCTGCTGATGCTGTTCGCCTTCGGCCCGCGGCATCCGAGCGTGCTCGACGAATCCATCGAACTCGATCCGGCGCGGCGCGGGATTGCCCTCCTGTCCGCGCTCGTCTTCATCGTCTGCTTCACGTCGGTCCCGATTGAGGCGCTCGACCTCTTGCGATAGTCACAGCACAGTCAACGGATCCACGTCAATCACGACTTTCCGCCGCGCCTCGGGGACCTGATCGAGCGCGCCGACGAGCGTCTGGCGCATCACACGCCGGTTCGTGCCTTTGATGAAGAACTGCACTCTGTGCTCGCCGCGAAGCCGGCTGAGCGGCGCGATCGCGGGGCCCAGCACGCGCAGCCCCTGCGGTCCGGTTCGCACGCGGCGGGCAAGATCGGTCGCGGTAGTCATCGCCTCAAGCAGCGTCGCGCCCCGCACGATCGTGTTGATCAGCGCCACCTTCGGCGGATAACGCATGGCCTGGCGGTAGCGCAGCTCTTCCTCGAAGAACGCGCCGTAATCCTGGCGGCACACATGCCGGATGCTGTAGTGCCCCGGAAACAGCGTCTGCACAATCGCGATTCCGGGCATGTCGCCGCGCCCGGCCCGCCCGGCCACCTGCGTCAACAACTGGAACGTCCGCTCGGCTGCGCGGAAATCGGCGAGTCCGAGGCCGACGTCCGCCGACACCACTCCCACCAGGGTCACACGTGGGAAGTCGTGCCCTTTCGCGATCATCTGGGTCCCCACCAGGACGTCGAGCTCGCCATCAGCGAAGCGTGACAGCAGCGCCGTGATGGTCCCGCGCCGACGGGCGGTGTCACGATCGAGCCGCGCCACGCGCGCGCCGGGCACCACCTTCGCGACTTCGGCTTCAACGCGCTCCGTGCCGTAGCCCATGTGGTCGAGGTACGGTCCCGCGCACCGCGGACACTGCCTGGGGACGGTCATCGAGTAATTGCAGTAGTGGCAGCGGGCACGTCGCGACTGGAGGTGGACGGTCAGCGAGATGCTGCAATTGGGGCACTCGGCGGTATTCCCGCACTGCCGGCAGAAAACCGCCGCCGCGTAGCCGCGTCGGTTGAGCAGCACCACAGCCTGCTCGCGCCTGGCGTGCGTCTCCTGGAGCGCCTGAGCAAGCGCGCGGCTGAGCACGGGTTCCGGACCCTCGCTGGCCATCTCTTCGCGCATGTTGATAACCTGGACATCGGCCAGCGGCCGATCCAGCACACGATGGCCGAGCGTGATGCGTTCGTACCGGCCGTTGATCGCGTTGAAGTACGACTCCATCGAGGGCGTGGCCGATCCGAGGACCACGACGGCGCCAGCCTCCCGTGCCCGAACGATCGCGACGTCCCGCCCGTTGTAACGCGGCGCCTCCTCCTGCTTGTACGACGAGTCGTGCTCCTCATCCACGACGATGAGGCCGATGTCCGGCAGCGGCGCGAACACTGCCGATCGGGTGCCGACGGCCACGTCGATCGCTCCGGCACGGATGCGGTGCCACTGATCGTGGCGCTCCCCCGGGGACAATCCGCTGTGCTGGATGGCGACGCGGTCGCCAAACGCCGATCTGAATCGCGCCGCGACCGACGGGGTCAGCGCGATCTCCGGGACGAGCATCAACACGCGCCGGCCCTGCGCGAGCGCCAGACGGGCGAGACGCAGGTAAACCTCGGTTTTACCGCTGCCGGTTACACCGTGTAGTACTGCCGCGTGAAAGGCCCTCGCGGCCAGCCTGGGTTCCAGTCGTGCGACGGCGTTCGCCTGTTCGGCGGTGAGCTCGAGACGGGACGTGTCCAGGGACGCGACCGCGAACACTCCCGACGCGAACGGATCGCGCTCGAGCCGCCGCGTCTGCACCGTCACCAGCCCGCGGGCCGCGAGGCGTGCGAGCGTGGATGATTCGACGCCCCGATCTCCCAGGGCCGCGAAGGACAGCCCTTCTGGAGCCCCTTTCA
>JBLNGH010000110.1:0-13489 GCA_050264575.1 Acidobacteriota bacterium
CTCGTACTGGACCAACCGATCGACGAGCGTCGTCCGCTCCTCGCGTCGAAGCTCTGCGGCACGACGATCGGGCGGAATCCCGCATTCCACCACGAGCTGCTCGGCGAGCCGCTTCGGCAGGCGTCTGGCGAGGACGCTGACGATCAGGCCGTTCGCAGACGTGAGCTCGCGACGCCATTCCGTCGCGTCGAGCTCTGACCACCGAATACGAATTGTGGCGCGCGCATCGTTGGCTACGGCGCTGCGCACGGCGACGTGCGACACATCCAGGACGGACGGCCCGCTGTAGCCGCGATGCGTGAAGAGAAACCCGCCGTCCGCTTCGGCCTCGATGTAGGCCGGCCCTTTAGGGCCGGCGAGTTGGCGGGGCTGAAGCCCCGCCGTACACGAGATCTCGCAATGGGCTCGGATCCTCACGTTCAGCGACACGCCCGACAGATGAGCGTGACGTGCCGGCGAGGCCACGAGCGGCGTGAGCGCCGGATACGTCTCGTGTGCGACATGACCAAGCGCCTGCGCGAGCTTCAGCCCGATTCCGGTGCTGCCGGTTGACGGCACCGACAATCCGCCGGTGGCGAGCACGACAGCGGTCGCCTGCAGGTTGCCACGTGTCGTGTCGAGGGACCAGCCAGCGGACGACGTCTGGAGATCGATCAGTTGCGTGTCGAACCGGAACGTCACGCCCTTTCGCCGGGCGAGGGCGATGAGTCCGTCGCGGACGTCACGCGCCCGGTCAGACACGGGGAACCATTTGCGGTTCTCGGCTTCGAGCTTGAGGGGCACGCCGACATCACGTTCGAAAAATTCCCGTTGTGCTCGCAGCGGCCACGAACGGAGGAATCGCTGGACGAGGGGCGCTGGTGAGTTGGTCACGAAGCGCTTCGGTTCCAGCGCTTCGGGCAGCACATTGCAGCGGCCGCCGCCGCTGATCAGGATCTTGCGCCCGCCATCAGCCGTGCTCTCGATCACCGTGACCGGCTGCGAGCGGGACGCGAAGATCGCGGCCGCCAGTCCCGCTGCGCCTGCGCCGACCACGATGATCATCTGTCAGGCCGGCGTCGCGCTCAACTGGCCGGCGTGTCCGCCTTCGCAATCAGTTTGACCACGAATCCCAGCAGCACGACGACGGCGACACCGAGCACGCTCCAGAACACCAGGGGCGACGCCAGCGCGATCGTGCCCGGCGCGGGCGCCCCAACGGCGGCACCCGCCGGGGCGATTTCTGCGGCGGCGACGCCCAGAACCTGCGGCGCGAGCAACGCCAGGTCGTAGCGCGGCGCGGACAGATCGTCGCGACCGTAGGCGAGGCGCAGCGGCGCGCCGGCCGGACGATAGAACCGTAACCGATAGGACGGCAACAGCAGGCGCGGCGCGGCCATCGGCAGTGCGCGATTGTCACCCTCGTCGACCACGACGAGCACGTCTGTCACGTCGAGCGATCGGACCCGGAGGGTCAGCGGAGGCGCCGCGCGTTCTCGATCCGCGTGGACCCAACGGCCCTCGGCCACCTCGTCGAACCAGGCTTCACGGCGCCGGCGGTCGGGCGGCCGCTCGACCCCGAGCACCAGCCGACGATCGAACACGCGCGCGCCCGTGGTGAGCACGATGCGCGCTTCAGGCAGTCGCGCGAACGGCAAGGCGATCCGATACACGCTGCGTTTGCCGCTCCCCGGATCGACCGCTGCCGATGTCGTAGGCGTCAGGGCGAGGTCGAGGGCGAGCGGCTCGCTGCGCCGCTCAACGAGATACGGGACCTGCCGGCCGTCCCCATCGATCACTCTCACGTCCGCGAATCCGCGCGTCGGACCCGAGCTCTCGGCCAGCGCGGCGGCGTCGATCGGCAGCGCGACGAGTCCGGCGTCGCCGGCCGGGACCTCGCGCACGTGACGAAAGAGGCTCGCGTCGATCGTCGCACCCTCGACGGGAATCGGAGCCATCGTCGGCTCTTCGGCCGGCTGGATGCCGCGCGACTCGCCCCACGTGGCGTCCTTCACCGTATCCTTCTCGATGCGCAGCGAGTCGCGCACGGCCTCGAGGTCGTACCGCGGCACCACGCGATTCGCGCTGCCGTATCGCGCGACGATCGGCCCGCCGTCGGACTCGAAGTAGATCCACGGCAACGGGGCGAACTCCGCCGTGACTTTGGTGAACACGAGCGGCGGATTGTCTCCGTCCTCGATCGCCAGATCGATCTGCGGTTCGGCGGGCGGCTCGATGGGAATGCGCAGGTCCGAGGCGGCGACGGTGCCGACGACGGCGCGACGGAGCGTCGTGCGGCCGAGCGGCGCCGGAATGGCTTCGCCGCCGGAGAGCCGGGACTCGCTGACCTCGGCCTGCCGAAGAACGCGATCGGCGGCCACCTCGAGAACTAGCGCGGTGATGGGCAGATGCGCCCCGGGCAGCCGCACGACGTAGCGGCTGCGCCCGGGCTCGCTCGGCCGTTTCTCCACGACGACGGGCGTGCGTAGCGCGGGCGGCGGCGCGTTCTCGCTCACCCGTCTCGCGTCGACACGCCTCGGCATCGGCACGCGGCCGCTGTTCGTGTCGTCCCAGGTGACGCGGAGATAACGATACGCGCCGGCGGCAAACGGCAGATCCAACTGCTGCAAGCGCTCGTCCGGCAGATCGAAGAGCGTTCCCTCGGCGACGAGCAGCGTCCAGTGCGACCGATCGCCGCTGCCTTCGAGCACCAGCCGTTTCAGAAAGCCGGACGGCAATCCCTGTAGCTTGATCGCATCCACCCGGGCGGTCTCGCCCAGGTCCGCCTCGAAACCGCTCGTCTTCTTCGTCTCAGCGATCGCGAGCAGCACGGCGGCGGCCCACACAGGCTCGGCCCTCGCGGGCCGGACGAACAAGTACGGCACTTCGCGGTTGCTCGCGTCGAACAGCCGCAGGTCTGTCGCGCGATCACCGGCACCGACGAGCAACGGCACGTCCATCGCGAGCCGGTAAGCGCCGGCCCCGGAAGTGACGTTGGGTCGTTCATATCTAACCCCGCGCGGCGGGGACTGCGTCGCGACGGGCGCGGCCAGTCCCAACGCGACGACGAGGACCGAAAGAAGACGATTCACTGGAAAGCCCTCTGACTGCGTGATCACGGCTCAGCGACCGGTTCCCGTGGCGGTTCCGCTTTCAGCACGTACTTCTGCATCGCCACGGACACGAGCGCCAGGGAAATCCCGAGGCCCACGAACGCGCTCACGCGGTAGAGCCCGTCCAGGGATCGCAAATCGTATAAGAAACACTTGACCGTCGTTACCGCCACGAGTACGAGGGACGCAATCCGCGCGATGCGGCTGTGTGTGATGATGCCGGTCGCGAGCGCGACGAGACCGAACATCAGCCAGCCGATGGTGTACGTGAGATCCTGCGCGACACTGACGCCGAAGCGGAACGCGATCTCGGGGCCGGTCGCGTAGAAGTCGGCGATCTCGATGTTCAGCAGCCAGAACAAGATCACGGCGCCGCTCGTGTAGAGCAGACCTGGCACGATGGCTCGGCCGCGTCCCCACACGGTGCGGCCGATCCACCTCGCCGCGAGCATCGTCGCCGCCGCGGCGATCGCGTAGGTGTAGAGGTACCAGTTGAACACGCGCATCGCGCCGCGCGGCTCGTAGTAGAAGACCTCGGGGTTGCAGACCAGCCGGACGAAGACGACGGCGAGGAGCCCCACCGCGCAGTAGCGCAAGCCCACATGCGGCACGCGCGTCACGAGCCACGCGAGCGCGGCGCCCTCGAGCGCCCAGCCAATCGTGATCCATTGCTCGTCGAGCTGCAGCGGAATCGCGACCGTGATGAAGGCGAGCGCCGCGCCGGCGACGAGCGCCAGTCGTCCAAGATCGCGGCTGCCGGCCGGCTCCTGCCGAAGCAGTTGTCGCAGGAGCAGCGCGAGTACGGCGCCTTCGAACACCGGGACGGCGCCGATATAGAGGCTGTATCCGCCGCGGTCGAGCGCGGTGCGCGCGACCAGCAGAAACATCGCGCTCCCGAGAATCGCGGCGAAATACGGATCGCGGCTCGCCTGGGTGCGGCGGCCGAGCACGAAGGGATAGGCGGCAAACACCGCGTAGAGGACCGCGCCAAACGCGAAGAGCGATCTCCACGCCGCCGGCTCCTGATGCCGCATCTGGAAGTTGACGATGGCGAACCACACCGGCAAGACGGCCGCCGGCGCGATCCACTCCCATCGATACCGCCAGGCCAACGCGAGAATCGTCGCGGCCGTCGCCGCGTGCGCGCCGATCAGCACGCTCGCGGATGGCTCACCCTCCTGCATCGCGGCGATGATGGCCGTCGCCTCGCCGACGAACAGCGAGACACCGGCGCCAATAGCGGCCATCTTCTCGAGCCCGCGCCGGCGCGATGCGACGGCGATCCAAATCAGCGCATAGACCGACACCGACGCGGCGGCGAGGATCGCAGTGAGCGGCCACGGCGGCCCTGGCGCGAAGACCGACCACACCGTCACGACGACGGCGGCGGCCGTCGCACCGGCAATGTGAAGCTGGCCTCGGCCCGTCGAGAGCGAGACGACACTGACGGCGAGCGTCAACACGCCAAGCGCCCCGAACATCTCCCACGGCGGCTGAGACCACAGCGGATTCGCGGCCACGAAACACAAGAAGAAATGGCCGACGAGTCCGAGAAAGAGACCGTGCCGGAATCCGGCGGCCGCGGAGACCGCCGCCGCGCGCGGCATCTGCGCGTGCGCCCAGGCGTGTCCCGCCAACATGACGAGCGCGAGGATCACGACGACCAGCAGCGCCGGCAGGGGCCCGACGATCGCGGCCGCCCGCCACCACCAGGTGGCAAGGACGATCCACGACAGCAGGCCGCCGACGATGGCGATGGCCGGCATGCGGCCGGACGCGCTCTCGACAAACAGGGCCGCGTTCAAGATCGCGAGCAACAGCGCCAGACCCCAGATAGCCGCCGGCGCGACGGAACCCGCGGCGAGGAACAGCAACAGGGCGAGCCCGCCCATAAGCACCGCGCCGGCACCGTATGCGGGCTCGAGCGGCCGGCCGAGACTGCGCGCGACAATCGGCACGCCGATCGCAAATAGTCCGAACGCCCCGTACAGTCCGACGGCGGTGTGCAGCGATGCCGTCGTCAAGTGCAGCGCCGACCACGTCGCCTCCGCGGCCAGCGCGAAAAAGGCCGCGACGAAGTACAGGCCGCCCTGACGTCCCACGATCGCCCGCCAGGCAATCACACCAGCCAGCGCGAACAGCACGAGGAACAGCGCGATCGGGGAGGTGGCCGCACGGTCCGTACGGGCAAGCATGGCGAACGCAAAGAGGAGCAACGGCGCGACGTAGCTCGTCTGTTGACCCGTCTCGCCGAACGTGCGATCGACCATTTTCGCGATGTGCGGCCCGGCCAGGTACATCAGCGCGAAGACCGGCACCGCAATCAGCATCGTCGTCCAGGCCGTCGCCGTGAACGACATCCCGAGCCAGAGCCCGAACACGAGCAGGGTCGCGGCGCCGGCGACGGCGTGGAGCCACTCCTCACGACGGCCGATCGCAATCGCCAGCAGACCGGCGTCGATGATGAAGAGGAAGCCGAACAGCAGTCCCGCGCGGGCGCCGTAGGCGGGAATCGCCGCGAGGTAGATGGCGAAGGCCAACGGCGCCACCGAGGTGAAGAGGCCGGTGCGCTCGAAGACCGCGTGATGCCGATCCGAGCCCGCACCCCGCGGGTTGAAGAGCACGGCGCCTGCCAACGCGGCGGCCGGGAACACGAGGAAGACGCCCATCGCCAGGGACAACGAGCTCTCGTGCAGGAATTTGACCACCCATCCCCACTGGTAGATCGTCGTGAAGACCGCGGAGAGGACCGTCAGCGCGGGCCAACGCTTCTGGTAGGCGACCCAGGCCAGGCCCACATTGAGAAGGAGCAAGTACGAGAAGAGCGGAATGGGCCTGTTCTCGCCCGTCGAGAGCAGGATCGGCGTGAGGAACCCGCCGAGCAGGCCGAGCACGGCGATGAACATCGACTCGCGCCGAATGGACAACAGCACCGCGACCGCCGTGACGAGAGCGAGCAACAGGAACGTCGGCGTCGTCGGGATCAAATCCCACAGCGCGTGCGCCGCGAAAAACGTGGAAAAGAGGATCGCGATCGCGGCGGCGTCGAGCGCATTGGCCGTCACGTGATAGCGGCGTGCCGCTTTGCGTTCGCAGACGACGAGCAGCACGATCGCCGTGACGACGCCGATGAGGACGCGAATCGGCGGCGCGAGCCAGCCACGGTCAATCGAGATCTTCAGAAAGAGGACCGCTCCCACGACGAGGGCGATTCCGGCAACAGCCGACGCGAGCCGAACGCCCAGGAGACTTTCCCAATCGAACGGCGGCTTGGGTGGCGCGGGCGGAACTGAAGGACGTGGAGGAGGCGGCGGCGACGGTGGCGGCGTTAAAGGCGGCGCCGGGCGCGCTGGCGGAACCGGAGGCGCCGCCGGCTGCGACGGCAATGCAGACGGCACGGCCGGGGCCGGTGTCGGTGCCGGTCTCGGTTCGGGTGCCGGCGGCGGCGTCACCGTTGGCTTGGGTGCCGACGGAACGGCGGGCGGCGACGTCACCGCTGGTGCCGGCGGTGCCGCGACGGGCTGAGCCGGTGCCGCTGCTGCCGGCGCCATCTCCGACGTGACACGCTTCAGCTGACGTTCCAACTCAGCCGTGGCGATCTCTTGCGACTGGAGCGCGTCTTCGAGTTCGCGCAAACGCTCGAGCGCGCGGTTCAGGGAGATCCGCGTGGAAATCGCGAGCAGCAGCAGCGCGAGGCCGACCAGGAACTCCATGGATCTCGGGGACGGGCGA
Source organism: Acidobacteriota bacterium (assembly GCA_050264575.1). Taxonomy (GTDB): domain Bacteria; phylum Acidobacteriota; class Vicinamibacteria; order Vicinamibacterales; family SCN-69-37; genus DASQFI01. The sequence goes on from JBLNGH010000110.1 coordinate 6,825, forward strand.
ATCGTACCATTTGCGGAACAGATCGCTTGGCCAGTAGCTTACGAACCAAGGCGGACAAGTGTCCTGTAAACGGCGTGAAAAACCTTGAAATATTGTGAGCTGGTCAACTGTGTTGCGCTAGAACGGCCTCCGTCAGGAGCCCGACGAGATACGCCGTGACAGCCTCCGAATCAGCGCAATGCTTCTGTTTCCCGGCGCTCGGCGACCTGCGAGTCGATCCGACCGTCTCACTGAAATACGAGTGAAATTGAGGGCGCGCCAAAGACGCGCCGCGGAGGCCGGGTCAATGATCGAAGCCCGCGGTTACCTATGCGTTACCTAGCAGGGGAGAGTCTCAAGCCGAATCAGGATCGGTGGGTGTTTCGTACGAATCTTGGAGCCGGCGATCGGACTTGAACCGATGACCTGCTGATTACGAATCAGCTGCTCTACCAACTGAGCTACGCCGGCGACCGGAACAACCTGCCAAGAGTACAACAGCCCAATCGCGCCGGCAATCAAGCCGACGGCCTTGGGCCTGTTCGCCCTCAGCGTGTTGCTTTTCGTCGCGGCGCCCGCCGCGCCGTGGCACGGCTTCCCGATCGGCTCGCTCGCGTTCTGGTGCGCGTCCTTTTGGTGACCTTCTTCCGTTTTGCCCGGATCTTCTCAATCCGGTTGAACGCCTTGCCGATCGCGCGCCCGATACCGATCGCCGCCTTGTCCAGTCGTGTTTGCGATTTGCGTCTGCGCCTGGCCATCACGTCACTCCTGAGGCCATCTTATCTATTCGATTCGTGCAACGCGCAGCAGCTGCCGACCCTAGGCTTTGAGGGCTCCGCGCGGGCCGCGGGCGCTGCCTCCGAGCCCCCGAGCCTCCTGCTACTTGCCGCAGGCGCCGGCGCCGGCTTTGGAGATCTCGAACTTGTACTCGCCGCGTCGCGACTGGAACGCGAGCACGTCGATGTTGAACTGGCGAGGGCCGGTCGGTTGAACGATGTGATTGACCCACAGCTCGAGACGTCCGTCGAGCGGAGTCGGACAGATCGTCCGCTCGCTGCCGACGAGAAATGCGTCGCTGCACGTCGTCGCGCTGCAGAGGCGGCCGATCAATGCCTGGTAGGGCAGTCGCGGATCGAAGAGCGTGTGCGCGCCGTCGATGACGACCGACGTCGCGCCGGGATAGCTCCACGGACGGCCGGGCGGGACGGCAATGCCGTTGGGATCGGTGCCGATGACGGCTTCGCGCGGCTGCATGTAGCCCGACGCGCGAATCACGATGGCGCGGTCGAGCGGCACGAAGAACGGCTTCCACGACATCTGCCGGCTCGAGACGAGGAACGCTGAATCCTTGATCACCTGGCCGGCCTCGAGCGCGGCGATGTCAGGCCGCGTGGCTCCCGCCGTGCTGCCGATCGATTCGGCGCCGCAGGCGCCAGCCGGTGCCGGTTCCGTCTGGAATCGATAGCCGCCCGACACGCGCGAATACGGAAGAAGCGTCTGAAATCCCTCGACGCGAACGTAGTTATTGGTCCACAGCTGCAGCTCGCCCTTCATGCTCATGGGCGACGGGCAGAGCAGCGTCCCGGCGCCGACGACAAAGGGCGTGGAGCAGACGTCACTCGAGCAGATGCGCCCGATCAACGAGAGGTACGGCGCGGTGTTGATGACGCGTGAGTTGCCGCGGAACTGGAATTCGGCGCGGCGGCTGGCCAGTTCCTTCTCATATTGCGAGCTGGTCACGCCGCCCGGGCCGGCGGCGTCGGCGCCCGCACGCAACTCACCGCCGGCGCGGATGAGCAGCGGCTTTTCAAAAGCAATGTCGTAGCTGATCCAGCCGTGCAGGTTGCCCGGCACGTAGCTGTCCGATCGGTGCTGCTGGACGCCGAACAGCTTCGACGATCCGGACGCGTCGGCCTTCGGGACCACCACGGGCAGATTGAGCGGCTTCGACGATATGTCGATGCGAGTGCCGAGGGCAGCGATCGGTGACTCGATCGGTCCGTCGAGTGAGGCCGTCCTCACCGGATCCGACAAGCTGCCTTCCGGAGGCGCGGGTATGGCCGCAGACGAGGACGCGCTGCCCGGACCTCGTTTTGCCGTTGGAGGCTGAATTGGATGACCGGCCTCTGGCGGTGGCTTCGGGGGATCGAACGCTTCGCCGAGAGACCAGGGACCGAGGCGAGTCGGCGGCTCGGTGGCCGGACGTTGACTCGCGTGATACACCCAGGCTCCGGCCGAGACCGTGATGATGGCGGCGCAGCCCGCCAGTAACAGGAGACGGCGCTTCGCCATCGGTCAGTTGCAGGGGCAAGAACCGAGCCGGTCGGAAACCCGCGAAATCCCGTAGAACTTGCGCAGGAATCGCAGCGGGCGAATTCAGGAATCGAACTCGATTACCGAAGTGTCTACCCGCCGCACGGCGGCGCGCTCGCGATCTCGAACCGGTACTCACCGCGGCGCGACTGGAACGTGAGATTCGCAAACGGCAGATGGCCCCGATCCGACGAGCGCGGAACGATGTGGTTGATCCAGAGCTCGAGACGCTCGTTGTAGCGCGCCGACGGGCAGATCGTCCGTTCGGTGCCGACGAGGAATGCGGGCCCGCACTCCTTCGGTCCGCACAACCGGCCGATGAGCGCCTGGTAGGGCAGGGATTTTTCGAGCAGCACGTGGTCCGCGTCGATGACGACGGTCTTCGTGCCGGGATACGTCCACCGCTCCGCGTCCGGCACGACCATGCCGTTCGGACCGGTGGCGCGCACGCGCTCGAGCGGCTGCATCTGACCGGACGCGCGGATCACGAACGCGCGATCCATCGGGATGAAGAACGGCTTCCACGAATTCTGGCGGCTGGAAATCGTGAACCCCGGATCTTTCAGCGGCTGCTCATCCGGCAGCGGCGTGCCGGCGTCGCGCGGCACGGCTGCCGCGACTCCGCCGCCGTCGCACGCACCGGCGCCCGCCGGTTCCGCCTGAAATCGATATCCGCCGACCGCAGTCGTATAGCTTTCGAGCGTCTGATACCCGTCGACCTGCACGAAGTTGTTCGTCCAGAGCTGGAGATCGCCCGTGATGCCGAGCGAGGACGGACACAGCACGGCGTGGGCGCCAATCAGAAAGGGCGCGGAGCACTCCTCGGTTGAACAGACGCGTCCGATCAGGGCCAGGTACGGCGCTGCGGGCAACACCCGCACGCGCGTGTCGGTCATCACGCGTCCGCCTGATCTCGCGACGCCGCCCGCGTCGCGAAGCCCGTTCGGTCCCGATATCTGATCGCCCGCGCGGACCTCACCCCCCGCCCTGACGAGCATTGGTTTATCAAATGTGACGCCGTAGCCGACCCATCCACGAAGATTGCCCGGCACGAATGTGTCGGATCGTCGCTGCTGCATCGCAAACACCGGCGCGGCTTGCGAGGCCGGCGGCTGCGGCTTCGGCACGACGACGAGTGGCGGCACGGTCGGCGCCGGGATGGGGATCGGCGCAGGATCAGTGACCGCGCGCGGCAGGGTCGGCGTACCCGACGCCGGACGGGACGGAGACGTCTTGTGATTGTTCGCGGCGGCGTCAGGCTTTTTCACCGCGCCGTTCTGTGCCGCGCCGATCGGCGGGGACTCAGGCGCCTGTTCCGGCGCGTCGAGCATTCCTTTCACGGCTGACGTGATCGGTGTCGTCCCTCCGTTGCGCAGACCGACGTACTCGACGATGACGAGACCAAGGAACGCCGCAGCCATGACGACGACTACGACAGTTCTTGCGCGTGTGTCCATCCAGACTCTCTGGAGCCTGCTTATCGTCGGGGGTACAACCCACTTTAGAGAGGCTTTTCACTTACGATTTTGCAGCGACAAAAGTGTTTACGACGCGCGCTTGCGTGCCGCGAACTTCGCCACTTTCGTTCGTCGCGTCTTCGTCGTTGCCGCTCGCGCCGGACGCTTCTTGTCCTTCGACACTTCGTTCAGGCTCTTGCGCAGCGCGTCCATGAGATTCACGACTCTGGGCCGCGGCTCTGCTGCAGGCGTGATGATTTCTTCGCCCTCGATCTTCGCGTCGATCATCTTCTGCAGCGCGTCCTCGTACGTGTCGGGATACTGCGAAAAATCGATCGTCTTCTCGAAGCCGCCAATCACTTTCTTCGCGAGCGCGACCTCGTCCGCCCTGACCTTCGACGGAATCTGGTCGATCTCCGAGATCGAATCGGGCTGCCGGATCTCGTTTTGACGCCGGAGCGTGAACATGATGAGCACTTTGTCGCGCGGCTCGATGGCGACGAGGTGCTCGCGGCCGTGAAACGCGACGGTGCCGACGCCGGCCATGCCCTTCAGCGCCTCGCGCATCACCGCGAAGGACTCGGCCGCGACCTTGCCGTCAGGCGCGAGGTAGTACGGCTGTTCCATGAGCATGGGATCGATGGCATCGGCGGACGAGAACTGCCGGAGGTGAATGACCTTCGTCGATTCGGGCCGGACCTTGGCAATGTCCTTGTCTTCCAGCGCCACGTAGCGCCCGCGTTCGAACTCGTACCCCTTGACGATCTCGTCGTTCGTGACCTCGCGGTTGTGGTGCGGGCACCATTTCTTGTACTGGATGCGCGTCTCGCAGTCGCGATGGAGCTGGTGGAAGTGAATCGTGGCCTGGGGGTTCGTGGCCGGGTACACGCGAACGGGGATCGTGACCAGGCTCAGTCGAAGATGCCCTTTCCAGAGTGGGCGTGCGGGCATAGACACCTCTACCGGTGTGGCTTGCAACGGTCGTGCCCCCACATTTGCGGCTCACGAGGCCACATCTTGCTCTACGATCGCCCCACCCTATCCAACGAGGCAGCCCCATGACGCCATCAGGCACCCGTGGCCGGCCGCGCAGGATCGCGGTTCTCGCGAGCCTCGCGATCGCATTCGCGCTGGCGATTCCCGCCCGAGCGCTGCCGGGCCCAACGCCGGCGCAACGCGCTCAGGTATTTCCCGGCGCCGAGTGGGCGCGCATCGCCGACCCGAAGACGGCCGGCTACTGCCAGGATCGTCTGGACGTCGCCACTGCGCGCGTGAAGGCCTTGCCGACCACGGGGATGATCGCGGTCGTCCACGGCCGCGTGTTGTGGGAGTACGGCGATCTGAAGCGTGTGAGCTATCTGGCGTCAGTTCGCAAGAGCATCCTCGCGATGCTCTACGGGAACTACGTCAAATCGGGCCGCATCGGTCTCGACAAGACCATGGCGGATCTGAAGATTGACGACGTCGACGGGTTGTTGCCGGCTGAGAAGGAGGCGACCGTCGCGGATCTGCTGGCGGCGCGTTCGGGTGTCTATCACGAAGCCGCCAATGCCGCGTGCACCGGCTGCGGCAGCACCGCCGGCGATCCGCCCGGGCCGCGGGGATCGGTCAGGCACGGCACGTACTTCCTGTACAACAACTGGGACTTCAACGTGCTGGGGACAATCTTCGAGCAGGAGACCGGGACGAACATCTACGACGCGTTCGAGCGGGACCTGGCGGCGCCGGCCGGGTTGCAGGACTTCGATCGCGCCGCGCAGCGAAAGACGGAGAATCGCCGCGCGTCGATCCATCCCGCCTATCATTTCTATCTCTCCACGCGCGACATGGCGCGCATCGGCTACATCATGCTGCGCGAAGGCGAGTGGGCCGGACGCCAGCTCGTCCCGCGCGATTGGGTGCAGCGGATTGTGACGCCGGTCACGCGCGTGGCCGACATGAACCCGGCGTCGTACCGCGAAGGACCGTTCGGGTACGGGTTTTTGTGGTGGGTCTGGGACGGTCCGTTCAACCAGGGACCGTACAAGCACGCGTATACGGGCATCGGCGCCGTCGGGCAGTACATCACGGTGCTGCCCGATCTCGACATGGTCGTGGCGCACAAGACCGAGCCGCAGCCGGGCGGCGCGTCGGTGTCGCGACCCGCGTATCTGGCGGTGGTCGACGCGATCATTGCGGCGCGGTGTGCGTCTTGACAAGGCACGATCCGGCCGCCAGACTCTGAGCCGCGCGCACCCCAGCCGCCAAGAGTGAGGTTCCGTCATGACGCGCGATGAAGTCACGACGCTCTTCGCGGAACGTGATGCGATCCTGCGTCGCGGCGACACGAAGGCGATGGCGGCGCTGTACGCCGACGACGCCACCATCATTAGCCCCCTGTTCGGAGTGGTCAAAGGCCGCGCCGCCATCGAGAAGTCTTACGACGAGCTTCTCAAGATCTTCAACGATCTCATCATGACCACCGAGGACATCGTTGCCGACGGCGATCGCGTCGCGCTGTTCTTTCAATCGAACGCTACCCACACGAGTGACGTCTTCGGCATTCCGGCGACCGGCCGAAAGTTCGAGATTCACGGCGTGCTGGTCTTCTATCTCCAGGACGGCAAGATCCTCAAGGAACGCCGGCTCTACGACTTCACCGGGATGCTAATGCAGCTGGGTCTACTGAAGGCGAAGGCCAAGTAAGTAAGTGCAGGCCAATGGCCGTTAGCCCTGGGCCTTTCTTTATCCCGCCGCCCGCGCGCTAAACGCCTGCAGATGCTGCGAGAACCAGTTCGCGGAAAGGCCGGCCACGGACTCAAGGGCGCCGGGCTCGGCGAACAGGTGCGTCGCGTCCTCGATGACCTCGAGGCTGACCGGACCGGTCATCCAGGCGAGCGCTTCGCGGTTGATGCGCGCGACGACGATGTCGCGGCT
>JBLNGH010000111.1:0-14087 GCA_050264575.1 Acidobacteriota bacterium
GCCATCGCCACCTGCCGGCACAGCTCGGCGCCGATCGACCCGCCCGCGCCCGTGACGAGCACCACCTGGTCGACGACGTAGTCGAGATTCGGATGCTCGTGGCGGACCGGCTCACGTTTCAGGAGGTCGGTGATCTCGACGTCGCGGAGGCGGCGGACCGAGACCCGATCGCCCAGCACCTCATAGACGCCAGGCAGAATCTTCGACGGCACGCCAAGCCGCTGACACGTTTCGACGAGGACCCGGATCGCGCTGCCGGGCGCTGATGGCATCGCGATAACGACCTGTTCGATGAGGTTGGCCTGCACGACCGGCTCGAGCGCGTCGATCGACCCGAGTACCGGCAACCCCGCAATCCGCTTCCCGTGCTTGACGACCGCGTCGTCCAGAAACCCGACGATGCGAAAGCCCAGCTGAGGGTTGCGCTGCGCTTCCCGCGCGACGAGCGCGCCGGCATTGCCCGCGCCGATGACGAGCACGCGCGTCCGCTCGGCGACTCCGCCATCGCGCCCTCTGCGAAAGCGGCCGCGCGATTCCGCCATGGCCCGGACCGAAAAGCGTGTGCCCCCGGTTAGCGCCACCGTCAGCAGGAGATCGATGAGCAGAATCGACCGCGAAAACTCGATCAGGACGCCCGTGGCCAGCCCCGTCAGGACGAGCAGGGAGAGCCACAGCGACGCGACGACGTTCGCCAGCACGATGGCAATCAGATCGCCGACGCTCGCGTACTGCCAGTACCGGCGGTACAGGCCCAGCGCAAGGAACGTCAGCGGCTTGACGGTGACCGCCCCGGCGACGAACAGCCAGACCTCCGGCCGGTACCGGAAGAACAGCCAGTCGAACCGGAGGGCAAACGCCACCAGCGCCGAACAGACGATGAGAAAGAGGTCGGCGACGAGGAAGTAGCGATTCCTCACACGGTTCACCTGCCCGATGGGGAGCCCAGACCGTTGGGCCGGCTTGATGATCTATCGCGCGTCGGGCAGTCCAGCGTACCACGGAACGGCGGGCCGAAGTACAATCTCGCCGCGCTTTCTTGCCGAGATCATGACGTCGCCGAACCCATGACGTTTACCGAAACCAGTCTTCCCGGCGTGTGGGTCATCGACGCCGATGAGTTCCCCGACGCGCGCGGCGCGTTCGTGCTCGCCTGGACGCCGGAGCCGATCCCGCGTTCGCCATCGACTGGCCGCTGGGTTCGCCGAGCTCGATCACCGAGCGCGACGCGACGGATCCGCACTTTGGCGTGAAAAGATAGAGTGAAGGCCTTGTCTGTGGCCTCAGTCATGCGCGAGACGGACCAAATCGCCGCCGAAAACCGCAAGGCCCGTCACGATTTTCACCTCCTCGAGACGTTCGAAGCGGGCGTGGCGCTGCTCGGCACCGAAGTGAAAGCGATCCGCGAGGGGCGCGCCAACCTGCGCGAAAGCTATTGCCGGTTGAACAACGGCGAGGCCTATCTCCTCAACGCGCACATCGGACAGTACAGCCACGGCGGATCGGCCTCGCACGACCCGCTTCGTCCGCGAAAGCTGCTGCTCCACCGGACGGAGCTCAACAAGCTGCTCGGCAAGACCACCGAGCGCGGCCTGACGATCGTCCCGATCAAGTTGTTCTTCAGCAAGAAGGGGCGCGTGAAGCTCGAGATCGCCCTCGCGAAAGGCAAGAAGACCATCGACAAGCGCGAGACCATCAGGCGTCGCGAAGCGGAGCGCGAGACGCGTGCCGCAATCAAGACGCGCCGGGTATAATTGCCGCCGATGTCACGCCGGACACAAATCCTCATTGGTGTTCTCGCCGTCGTCGCGATTGCCGTCGCGTACTTCGTGCTGCGCCCGGCCGGCGACCGCGTCGCGATCGATTTGATCGAGCAGCTGCCGAAGGCCAAGGACCGCAAGCCCTCGCCTGACGTTTTCTCGGTCGTCGATGCCACGCTCGCCGGCAAAGCTGAACGCGCGATCCTCGTCCGTCAACCGAGCCGCATCGTGTACAACGTCACGGTACCCGAGGAGGCCTGGCTCAAGTTCAACCTCGGGCTGCTCGAAGAGTCGTGGAAGACCCAGGGAGACGGCGTCTTCTTCCAGATTGGCGTGTCCAGCGGTCCCGAGTGGGTCGAGCTGCTCAGCGTGGTCGTCAACCCGTACGGCAACGCGAGCGAACGCTCCTGGCAGCCGTATGTGCTCGACCTGTCACAGTTTGCCGGGGAAACCGTCGACCTGGTTTTCAACACCCGCTCCAGCCCGCCGCCCAATACCGGCAAGGACCCCAACGGGGACGCGGCGCTCTGGGGCGCTCCGAGAATCGTCATTCGATAGACTTTCAGTCGGCATGACCAGCCAGGCCGCCGAGGTGAGCGTTCCGCTGCTCGACCTCCAGGCGCAATACCGTCCCATTCGCGAGGAGATTCTCGCGGCGATCGTCCGCGTCTGCGACAGCCAGCGCTTCATCCTGGGTCCGGAGAACGCGGCGCTCGAATCCGAACTGGCGGCGAGGCTCGAGATGGAGCACGCGATCGCCGTGTCGTCCGGGACCGACGCGCTGCTCGTGGCGATGATGGCGCTTGGCATCGGACCGGGCGCCGAAGTCATCACGCCGACCTACTCGTTCTTTGCGACGGCCGGGTGCGCCAGCCGTCTGGGCGCGACGCCGGTGTTCGTCGACGTCGATCCGCAGACCTTCAATGTGGATCCGGCGGCGATCGAGCGAGCCATCACGCCAAAGACGCGCGCGATTCTGCCCGTCCACCTGTTCGGCCTCGCTGCCGACATGACGCCAATCGTCGAGATCGCCCGGCGCGCAAACGTCCCGATCATCGAGGATGCCGCGCAGGCGATCGGCGCGCGGTATCACGGCCGGCAGGCCGGGACGTTCGGCCTCGTCACCTGCTTCTCGTTCTTTCCGTCGAAGAACCTCGGCGGCTTTGGCGACGGCGGGCTCGTCACGACAAATGACGCGACGCTGGCGCGGGAGATTCGGCTGCTCCGCAACCACGGCGCCGAGCCCAAATACTTCCATCACCGGATCGGCGGCAACTTCCGGCTCGACGAACTGCAGGCGGCCGTGCTGCGCGTCAAGGCGCCGCACCTCGACGCGTGGACGGAGGCCAGACGGCGCAACGCCGATCGGTATCGCGCGCTCTTCGACGAGATGGGGCTCTCAGGCCGCGTCGAGCTGCCGATCGAGCCGTCCGGCTCCCGACACATTTACAATCAGTTCGTGATTCGCGGGCCGGCGCGTGACGCGCTCAAAGCGCATCTGGCGGCCCGGCGAATCGGCACCGAGATTTACTATCCGGTGCCGTTCCATCGTCAGGCGTGCTTCGAGCCCGTGACGCGGGGCGGCGAGCGATATCCGGTGGCGGATCGAGCCGCGGAGAGCTCGCTGGCCCTGCCGATTTTCGGAGAGCTCACCGCCGCACAGCAGCGGCACGTCGTGGCGAGCATCGCAGAGTTCTACGCGAAGCCGCAATGAGACAGTTGGTGCTCGTGCTCGGCGCTCACGGTCAGCTCGGAGACGCGATGACGGCCGGACTCGAGACGAAGCACGAGCTGATCACCCGCAGCCGGGAGGAGCTCGACGTCACCGTACCGGACGCCGTCCGCGCCACGGTGGGATCGATTTGCCCGGACGTGATCGTCAACTGCGCGGCCTACACGAACGTCGACGAGGCCCAGCACGAGCCGCTGAAAGCGCTCGCCGTGAACGCGTGGGCGGTGCGCACGCTGGCGCGCGCGGCCGCGGACATCGACGCGACGCTCGTCCACTTCAGCACCGACTTCGTCTTCGACGGCGCGACCGATCGGCCGTACGACGAAACGTCGCCCCCCAATCCGCGCGGAACCTATGCGATGTCGAAGCTCATGGGCGAGTGGCTGGCGCAGGACGCGCCGCGCCATTACGTGTTGCGGGTCGAGAGTCTCTTCGGCGGGATCCACGCTCGAAGCAGCATCGATCGGATGCTCGACGGCATCCTCGCGAACCGGCCTGTGCCAGCCTTCGTCGACCGGACCGTCTCACCGAGCTACGTGCACGATGTGGTCGCCGCCACGGCGTGCCTGATCGATCGGCCCGCACCGCACGGGCTGTACCACTGCGTCAATACGGGATGGACGACGTGGGTCGGCGTCGCGAGGGAACTGGCGCGGCTCGTCGGCCGGCCCGAGGCGCACATCGTCGAAACGCCGCTCTCGGCCGCCGTCCTCGTGCCGCCGCGGCCCAGATTTGCGGCGCTCGCCAACACGAAGCTCATCGACGCCGGCGTCACGATGCCCACCTGGCAGGACGCGCTCGCGCGATACGTCGCGGGCAGAACAAGCGATGTGAAGCTCGAAGATTGAAGTTCGCCCTTCGAAGTTCGAAGTTCAGGCCGCGTAGCGGCCTGCCAGCACTTCTCGCGCAACCATCTCACCGATCGCGAGCGACGCGGTCAAGCCGGGCGAATCGATCCCGGCCGCGTGAATGAGCGCCGGTTGCTGCCGGTCGCGGCGAATCAGAAAATCCGCGAATCGCTCGGCCGGCGGATGCAGCTTGGCGCGGATGCCGCTCGGACCGAGTCGGAGGTCCGAGAGCGTCACCTCCGGCAGCAGGATCCGCGTCGGCTCGAGGAACGAATCGAGCGGCAGGCGATTGTTCTCGTAGTCGGCGCGATCGTCCTGATAGTGAATCGTCGGACCGATCCAGACTTCTCCCCCGAGCGTGCGCGTCAGGTGAACCCCCAGACCGTGTCCGGACGCCGGCGGGACCGGATAAACGAGACCACGAACCAGGTGCCGCGCTTTCGGAGCCAGCTCGGCGTACTCCCCGCGGCACGGGAAAATCTGGAACGGCTCGCCGCCCGCGAGACGCGAGACCTCGTCGGCATGCAGTCCTGCGGCATTGACGACAGCCGCCGCCTCAATGCGCTCGCTTGGGGTAACGACCGTCAAGCGGCCGTCGGAGCCGGCGTCAATCGCGACGACCGGCGTCCCCGTGAGGATCGCGCCATCGTGCTGCGCGAGGTCTGCATCGAGCGCGCGGACGAAGGCCTCCGCGTCGATCCAGCCGGTCTCGGGTGACCAGAGCGCCTCGGCCGCAGCGACGTGCGGCTCGCGCTCCGTCACGAACTTTTCCTCGACGTGAGCAACCGTCACGCCGTTGGCGGTGGCCAGCCGGAACACGCGCTCGAGCGCCTGCGATTCCCCCTTCTGCGCGACCACGAGCTTGCCGCACTTGACGTGCGGGATTCTCTTCTCCACAGCAAACTTGTAGAGGCGATCCCGGCCTTCGACGCAGAGTCGCGCCTTAAGTGAATCCGCCGGGTAGTACAGACCGGCGTGGATGACCCCACTATTGTGGGTGGACGTTTCGAGTCCCGGACGCGCGTGACGTTCGATCAGGCAGACCGCCGCGCCTCGCTTGGCGATCGCAACAGCCGAGGCGAGGCCGACCACCCCGCCACCGATGACGACGATCATGGACGCGAGATTCTAATGCGATCGCGCAGCCCGCCGCGTCGCATCGTGGTGAGACAGCTGTGCTATAACTTGCCCGATGGCGTCCAGACGGGCCCTCATCACGGGCATCAGCGGACAGGACGGCTCGTATCTCGCTGATCTCCTCCTCGAAAAAGGCTACGAAGTTTTCGGGCTCACGCGGCGCCTCTCCGCTTCCAACTACTGGCGCATCGAGCACATCCTCGATCGATTGACGCTGATTCCGGGCGACCTGCTGGATCAGCTCTCGCTCATTCGGGTGATCGAACGCGTGCAGCCGGCCGAGCTCTACAACCTGGCGGCGATGTCCTTCGTGCCGGCGTCGTGGGATCAGCCGATGCTGACCTGCGACTTCAACGCCCAGGGCGTCACCCGCGTCCTCGAAGCCGTGCGCGCCGTCGATCCGTCGATCCGGCTGTACCAGGCGTCGTCGTCGGAGATGTTCGGCAAGGTCCGCGAAGTGCCCCAGAAAGAGACGACGCCGTTCTATCCACGCAGCCCGTACGGCGTGTCGAAGGTGTTCGCGCACTACATCACGGTCAACTACCGGGAGAGCTACGGCCTGTTCGCCGTGTCCGGCATCCTCTTCAACCACGAGTCGCCGCGACGAGGTCTGGAGTTCGTCACGCGCAAGGTGACCGATGGCGTCGCGCGCATCAAGCACGGACTCGCGAAGGAGCTGCGGCTGGGCAATCTGAGTGCGCATCGCGACTGGGGCTTTGCCGGCGACTACGTCCGCGCGATGTGGCAGATGGTTCAGCAGGACGAGGCGGACGACTACGTGATCGCCACGGGCGAGAGCCACTCCGTCCAGGATCTCGTCGAGATCGCGTTCGGCTGCGCCGGTCTCGACTGGGAGCGGTACGTCATCGAGGATCCGGCGCTCTTCCGGCCGGCCGAAGTGGACCACTTGATCGGCGATGCGTCCAAGGCGCGCGCGAAATTCGACTGGAAGCCGACGACGGACTTCCGCGGTCTCATCGAGATGATGGTTCAGGCCGACATGGAGCGCATCGAGAAAAGGAAGGCCTCGGGAGCGGTGCTCGAACGACAGTAGACGCCCGCCTCGTCGTCATTTCTCCGCAAGCTTCGCCGCCAGCAGAATCGCTTCAATCAGACTGCCCTCATCGGCCAAGCCTTTGCGGGCGATGTCGAAGGCCGTGCCGTGATCGACGGAAGTGCGGATGATCGGCAGCCCGAGCGTTACGTTCACCGCCCGGCCGAACGCCAGCAGCTTCACCGGCACGAGACCTTGATCGTGATAGGCGGCGACGACCACGTCGAACTCGCCGCGAGCGGCGCGGACGAAGATCGTGTCGGCGGGAAATGGGCCGGACACATCGAGGCCGTCCGTCCTGGCCGTCTTGATCGCCGGGGCGAGCACGTCTCGATCCTCCGTGCCGAGCACGCCGTTTTCGCCCGCATGAGGATTGAGGCCGGCGACGGCGATGCGCGGCGCGGCCAGACCGAAGCGGGGCAGGGATCGCGCGGTCAGTCGGATGACCGCGAGCAGCCGATCGCCGGTGAGCGCGCGTGAGACCTCCGACAGCGGAATGTGCACCGTCGCCAGGACGACGCGCAGACGCTCCGACCAGAACAGCATCGCGACGTCGTCGACGCCGCAGAGGTGTGCGAGCAGATCGGTGTGGCCCCGCCATGAGAGGCCGGCCGCGGCGAACGCTTCTTTGTTCACGGGCGCCGTCGCGATGGCCGCGACGTGTCCCTTCCGGGCGTCGCCGACCGCCTGCACAATCGCGTCATAGGCGGCGCGCGCCGACTCGGCGCTGATCCGCCCGGGGGGAAACCGCGCGAGATCAGCCGGCGTGTGCGGACCGTACAACCGGGGACGGCACTCGGCCACGACGCGCGGATCGCGCGCCGCCTTGACGGCGATTTCGGGACCGATCCCGGAGGGATCGCCGACGGTCACCGCGATAACGGGAAGCGACATGAGGCGTGTCGAGCGGCGGCGCTGACTCGATGCTATATCGTGACGGCAACCCAGTCGGCGACGATCTTCGGGGACGCATTGCGAGTCAGCGCGTCCTGGGCTTCGACGATGATGCCGAACGCGGTCCCGAGCCGGCGCCCGTCGAAGGCCGGCGCGAGCCGCCGCAGCGATCCCTCGAGATCCGCGTTGGCGAGCGGTTCCGGCGACCCGGCGGCGAGCACGCCCAGATCCCGAATCAGCGACAGGACGATCGACAGGCGCATCCCCAGCGCCTCACGATCGCGCCGCTTCGAGTTGTGCTGCGCGAGCGACGCCGCCGCCTTCAGGCGGGGCGCGATCGCGCGGTCCTTCGTCGCGGCGAGCAGGGCGAGCGCCGCATCGCGATCGTCGCCGAGATCACCCGTTTCTTCGGCGAGCGCGCGCGAGACGCTTCCGCCGGAGGCCGCCGCCAACGCGCGCGCCTTCGCCTCGTCGAGCCTGTACCGCTTCGTCAGCACGCGCGCGACCTCGGCCTCGGCGAGCGGTCCGAAGCGCAGGCGCCGGCAGCGCGACTGAATGGTCGGCAACAGCGTGTCGGGATACGCGGTAATGAGAATGAAGATCGCCGCCGGCGGCGGTTCTTCGAGCGTCTTCAGCAGCGCGTCCTGCGCCTCGATCGTGAGCTCGTCGGCGGGATCGATGATGTAGACGCGATGGCGGGCTTCGAAGGGCCGGAACCCGACGACCTCCAGCACGCGCTCGCGGAGCATCCTGATCTTGATCGACGCCTCGCCGCCTTGATCGACGACGGTGACGTCCGAGTGCTGGTTGTTGCCGATGCGGACGCAGGTGGGACATTCGCCGCATGCATCGCCCGCCGCGTCGCCGCGATCCTGGCGCCGCGGACAGTTCACGGCCTGCGCGAGCGCGACGGCGACCGCGCGCTTGCCGACGCCGTCGGGCCCCGCGAAGAGCAGGCTCTGGGGCACGCGGCCGCGCGCGACCGCGCGCCGCAGTAAATCGACGAGCGCCTTGTGTCCGACAATCGTCCGCAGAGTCGGGGTCAGGTCTTGTATTGCAACATCCGACGACTCGTTTGGCAATCGCAACGGATGTTGTAATCAAGACCTGACCCGGCGGGTTGCGCCGTTTCCGGCGCCGATGCCATAATCTTCTGTTGCCGGTTCGGGCGGTTAGCTCAGTGGCAGAGCACCGGCCTTACACGCCGGCTGTCACAGGTTCAAGTCCTGTACCGCCCACCAATTCTTCGGGCGACAGACGCCTGTGATGCTCGACAGACGTGGAGCCGGGGCATCAGCTCCGGCGACGATTGCGGGGTCGTAGTTCAGTTGGTTAGAACGCCGGCCTGTCACGCCGGAGGTCGCGAGTTCGAGTCTCGTCGGCCCCGCCACCCTTCGCCCAACGCTCGCTGCGCTCGCGGCTTCGGTTGGCAAGCCGCGTCACGCGAGCGCTCCGCGAAGGTGGACCTCAGCCAGTTGTGGAAACCGTCCGGGACCCTTTCCATTCTCACGACGCTACCGGACCACCGATCGCATTTCGTACGTGACACCGCAGTCGGTGACGTTCGATTGACATGTCACGACGATCTGCTGCGGGAAGCCAAGTAGCGGGTCGTACTGAACGGTGACCGATTTGATGTGTTCCTCCTGATTCAATTGCTCGATGCGATCGAAGAGATCGGTGACGGTACGCCAACCTAAGGTCGTCGCGAAAGAGCCAGGAGGCAGCGGTTCGAGTGGCTGCGTGTCAGTCACCTGGTTGTCACGGATCGACAACCTCGTCCAGACCGCCAGATGCCCCGGGCAGAAGCATCGAATGCGGCTTTCCGCCGTGTAATTGATGATCGCCGCCGACTCCCAGCGTGCCCGGGCTTTCTCCAAATCGGAGCGCTGCGATGGCGATAGCGGGCCGCCGCAGCCTGCGGCTGCCAGCGAGGCGACGGCGATTGTGACGAACGTCAAGCGCCGCATATGACCATCCTAATCCTCGTCGGGGTCGTCGTCGTCGATCGCTCAATTGGCGGCGCCCGTACGTTCGACGCTATTCTCTTGACCGGGATCCAGGTCGGGCACCTTGCATGAGCCGGTTCACACGAAGATTGACGGGCGCATGAGACCGCAACGGCTGGCCTTCGTCGCCGCGGGGATCGTCACGCTCGGCATGATGGGGGCTGCCGATGGGCCCACCACCGTCGAGGCGATCCAGACGAGTCCACCTTCACGTATGAGGTACCTGGCTCGCGCGACCATCTGGCGGGAGCCAACCGCCCTGTCGCCAGCCGACGTGCTCGAGGGCCCGTCCGGCGGGTTTCCCTATACGTTCGAGCAAGCTACCGGTCCCGAAGGCATCGGCTGCACCTTCACGCAGGCGGGTCAGGAGCTTGGCGGCAACACGCCGAAGTTCCTGTGCCGCACCGCCGATGGTCACAATCTGCGCCTGAAGTACTGGGATCCGCAGTCTCACGCCGGCAACCGCGAAGTATTCTCGACCGTCGCGGCCTCGCGTCTGATGTGGGCGCTGGGATTCGACGCGGTGCCCGCGCAGCCAATGAATGTGCGCTGTGACGGATGTCCAGATAATCCCGAAACAGGCGAAGGCACACGACGCACGCGGCGCTATGTGGCGATGATGCAGGCCCTCCGGCCGACCCCCGTCATTCTCTCCACCCACAACGTCGATCAAGGGTGGTCCTGGCGGGAGCTCGACGCGGCGATCCGGTCACTTCCAGCCGGCCCGGAACGGCTGCGTCAGCGCACGTACTTCGATGCGCTGACGTTGCTCGGCGTCTTCATGCAGCATGGCGATCGGAAGCCCGAACAGCAGCGCCTGTACTGCGCCGGTGCCGTCAGCATGACAGCGGGGGAGCTTCGTGACCCGGCGGGCGGCACGACGCTGCTGCTGGTCGAGCGGCCCGGCGCCTCCGCGTGTCCGACGTCAGCGGTTACCATCGCAGACGCGGGCGCCACGTTCGGTGGGGCCGGCCGCCTGTCGAGCAGCACAACGGCAACGATGAACCGCGACGCGTGGCAGCGAAAACCCGTTTTCAGAGACGCTGGCCGCCCCGACTGCCATGGTGATCTCACGGTGTCTTTGAAAGCAGGCGGCGATGGCGAACCGAATCCGGTCATTTCGGAGGAAGGGCGTCGTTTTCTCCTCGAGCAACTGCACCGCCTTACGCCCGATCATGTGCGTGCGCTCTTCAGAGCCGCGCGGGTCGACCAGCTCGGCGATGCCCCGCGCGCTGACCGATCCACGGGCGATCTGACGGTGGTCGATGCGTGGGTCGCGGTGTTTCAGGACAAGGTGCAACAGATCGGCGCGCGCCGCTGTCAGCCGGCCAGCTGACCCGGATCGTCACGGCAAAGACGCAGGCCCATCAACGGATCTCAATCGGCTCGAAGTAGCGCGGGATCCGGACGAGTGTCCTCGGCGATGCCGCCTTCACTTCCGCGACGAACGACTGAAGCCGCTCGAGCGCGGGCGCCTGGCTGACGTCACATGTCACGTTGAACCGGTCACAATGCGTCGGCAGGACCATCCGCGGGTAGCCGATCGCACGGAGCAGCGGCTCGTGTACTCGTAAGCTGGACGGTCGCGCGGTCGCGCGTTGACGCCGGCGCGAGCGTCACGACGACGGCAGCGACCTGAATGACGCGAATCATCGGTTTCAGGGCGCGTTCCGATGGGTGCAGGTGAGCTTTTCGAGCAATCACCAGGGCCGAAGGAGGCTCGTCACCGCTTCAACCGCGAATCGGAAGCCTTCGCTGCCGGTTCGGCGTGTTGAGGACTGCGAAGATCGTGGCGAATGCAATCACGGACGCCGCAACCGTCGCGAAGAACCCGAGATCCTGAAGCGGAACGCCGCTGACACTCGCAGGCGCCGGCGCGCGAGTCGCGCAGGCGAAACCCATGACCCCGGGCTTCGTGTTCGAACACGGCGCGACTGCGCCGGAAATCGCGACGCCGAACCGCGACCACGTCTGCTGATTGGTCAACCCGGCCACCGGCGACCCGACGAGCCCTGGGACCGATTCCGTCTGCGGCACGACGAAGTCCGGCGCCTGTTCCTTCTCAAAGACTTCAAAGTTGTCGCCCGGGACGCGGTTGTAGTCGGTCACCACAATCCGGCTCGAGACAATCGTGTTGACGTTGGCGCCGTACTGGGGGATGAACTCGGGCCGAATGTTCGATTGCGGCTCGGACCCGGTGTAGTTCGGAAGGTCGCCGAACAGCACGCGATGCAGCTCCAGGCGTCGCGGCGGAAGATACACTCCCCCGCCGGTCACGCCATAGGGCGTGGTCGTCCGCACGTTCGTGTGATTTCTCAGCACGGAATCCTCGATCCGCATCACACCCGGCGTAGAGCCGTAGATGTCGCCGACGTCGCCCGCTTTGATCGGCGCCCACACGCCGAACCTCAGGCCTTGAAGATTCACGCGCCGCAACGTGATGAACCTCGTCAGGTAATCGCCAAAAACAAATCCCATCGGCACTTCCAACTGGTTCCTGAGGATGCTGGGATCGTTCAGTTGCGTCCAGTCTTCGAACACCATGCGGTTGGTTGCGTAGGGGAACGCACCATAGCGGCCCAAGTGCCACGCCGTGGTGTTCTTGATGACGCTGGCTGGTCCCTCCCAGGTGTCGGTGCAGCAGTTCGCCATGACGTCCCAGAAAATCGCGCCGTACATCGACGAGTACATCTCGTTGCCGCTGAACTCGCTGAGCGGGACTCTGGCGTTGTCGACGGTGTTGCCGTCTTGGGCTGGGTCCGCGCCCTGAAAAGCCGGAACGGTTACGGTCCCGTAGACACCCGCGGGGGCCGAGGCGTTGACGTAGACGATCGCGTTCGACTGCGTATTGGCGACGACGTTGTTGCGGACGATGTTGTGCGGACCGCGGAACCAGAGGCCGGAGCTTTCGCGCCCGAGGAGCAGATTGTTGTGGTCGGTGCTGCCCGGTCCTGTCGGCGCCACCACGAAGTTGTGGTCGAAGATGTTCCCGGTCTCGGAGCCGTCCTCGGTCATGATCCCGGCGCCACCCGTGTTGTAGACGACGTTGTCCTGGATCAGTCCGTAGTGCGTGTTGTGCACCGTGATGCCCCACTTCGATCCGCCCTCGACGACATTGCCGATGAGCGTGAACTGGCGGCCGTTCGGCTGCGGCGACGTCGGGCCGAACAGATGGTGCATGTGGAGCGAGTACCGGCCGATCTGGTTGGCGCTCGACAACGGCTCGGTGGTCGTGCGCCCGAGATTGACGAAGGAGACGTACCGGATGTCGACGTCCGCGCGATCGACGAAGATGACGTGCCACCGCGTGCCGGCCGGGTTCTCGGATCGAATCCTGATGGATCGCGTCAGGTTGCCGACGTGCGGCAGGAACCGCAGCGTGCCGTCAACCTCGCGGGCCCCCAGATGATCGAAGGCCAGCGCCGGCTGGACGTTGACGACGTCCTTGCTCGCGAAAATGACCTGCGGCGTTTCCACCTGGGGCTGGAACGGCGGACCCTCGGGCGCGGGCTGGCTCGTTCCCGGCAGCACGAGCCGATCGCCGGGACGCCAGCCTGTGGTTGACGCGAAGAGCTGTCCCTGCCCGGCGTGCGGCTCCTGGCTGAGACGGGTGAACGGCGTCTTCGGCACGCCGTGCAACCTCACCGATCCGAACCACACCAGCCCGCGGCCGAACTGCTCCGGATCGTTGTTCCGATCGAGCGCACCGTTCCGACCGATGATCTCCACGTTCTGAAGCGGCGCCGACGGAGTGCCGCCCTCGAGATGCGAACCCGGCAGCCCAAAGATCATGTCGGCCAGGAGCGTGGTGTTCGACCGCAGGACGAGCGTGCCGTTCGCTTCGACGCGAATGCAGCCCTTCTGCACCTTGCCGGAAATCACCATCGTCTGTCCGCCGGCGACCGTGTCGGACGATCCGCGGCAGAAGTCCGGAATGTTGTGTGGCAGCTGCGCGGCGGTGGCCGCGTCGTGATGGTCGTGATGCGAGGGGCGAGCAGCGCCGCTGACATTCGCGGGACGCGTGGCGCCGCTCACGAGGAACACGAACAGAACCAGTAGAACGTCGCGAACAACCTTCATCGCAACATTCCACAGCATGAACCCATCAGCTCGCGATTTCCAGTCAATTCACGCCGTCGAACAGGTCTCGTAATGGCCATGTGGCGATCGGTACGCGAGTACCACCCAATAGGTAGACTTCCTGTTCGAGCACCGGCCGGAACGCACTCAACATCTGTGCCACGCCGGGCGGAGGATCGACCAACATTTCTTGCGTGACCCCGAACGCCGACCGGTGCGCCGCAAGGCTCGAGAGCTTGCGATCCACGTAGGGCCGGGCATCGAACGACACCGCAATCATCTCCGGCGCCGACGCGAACACATCAGGATCGAGATCGTCGACGAAGCCCCGGCCGCGGCTCGCTTCTGCGAAGGTTCGAAAGGTGTCGGGGCGCATGGTGCCGTAGAAAAGGTGCGCGGGCGCATCGCCGCCCAGCACACCGCTCGAGAAGAACGCCGCGGTCGTCGCGCGATGAACGGCGACGTGATCGGGATGGTAATAGCCGCCGTGCGGATCGAAGGTCAGGACGACCTGCGGCTTGACGCGCGCGATGACCTGCTTGATCGCGCCCTCGACTTCGAGCATGTCGACGTTGA
>JBLNGH010000112.1:0-9764 GCA_050264575.1 Acidobacteriota bacterium
CCCCGCAGACAATCGTCCCACCGCGAAACCCCGAAGCCTCCGGTAAGCTGAACAGCCGGGCCACTCCGGGTCCCCTATGCGCGAGCCGCTCACCCGCGTCCTCGGTCTGTCGGCGACCGTCGGCTACGCCGTACTGATCGCGTGGCTGTTCGCGCAGCAGCCGCAGTCATTGACTGAAGTGACGGGCGGCCTGTCGGCCACCGTCGGCGTCTATCGCATCGATCAGCAGGCTTTCGACGACGGGCTGCGACTGTTCCGTCAGGACCAGTTCGAGGCCGCGGTGTCGGCGTTCGAGCGCGCCGATGCCGCGAAGCGGGACGCGCGCACGCAGTTCTACATCGCCTACGCGTACTACCGGCGCGGCTGGAGCCGGTTCTACGAAGACGACGCGTGGTTCGCGAAGGGGCTCGCGACCGTCAATCACGCGATCGCCGTCGCGCCCAACGGCCGCATCGTCGTCGACGATCCGGATCTGAGGATGCATACAGCCGACGAACTGAAGGCCGAGTTGGAGGCCGGGTTGCGGACAGATCTCACCGACTTCAATCCGTTCCGCGTGTTCGGGGCACGCAAATGACCGCGGCGCGCGACGCCCTCCAGCTTCCGATTCTTTTTCTGACGGTCCTCTTGCTGGGCGCCATCCACGTCGCGGATCGCGTCGCGCTGCGGCCGCCGTCGCTCTTCGGATTCGTGATGGGTGTGGTGCTGCTGGGGCTGCTGGTGCGCTCCGGCGCGCTGGCGCCGGAGCGGCTGATGCACGCAACCCGAACGCGGCTGGCCAACCTCAACGGCCTGACGGTGATCGTGTCATGCGTGTTGGCAGCCGCGCAGGCATTTACGCTCGTCACGCCAGACTTCGGGCTGCCGCGCGTGCTCGTGAGCCTGTTCCTCCTGATCCTGTTGCTCAACACGCTCGCGGCATCGCCAGATCGGTTGCGCGTATTGCGGAGCCTGCTGGTGATCCTCGGCGCAACGTTCACATTGAAGTTCGTCGTGCTGGCGGCGCTCTCCGGCCCGGCCGATGGGCGCCTGGCGCGCGTCCTGAAGATTTTGTTCGAGGGCGTGACACTCGGCGCGGTCTCGCAGGAAGCCGTCCATCCGGCGACGGGCTACCTGGCGTTCGCTGCGCTCGTGCTGTTCATGGTCGGGCTGGCACTGTTGCCCGGCCGGCAGATCACTCCATCGATCGGCGGTCGATCGTTGGCGGAGATCGGATCGCCTGGTGCACTGTCGGATCCCGGCTTATCGGAACAGCGCTGAAACAACTGTCACGATTCCGGCGAAAGTTCCAACGACGACTCGTCAAGTCCAGTCGATTCGGGCATGCCGGATTCTACGCTTCGTCGCGTGAAGGCGGGACCTCTGCGGCGTTATTTCGCACATCGACGCGGATTATTTCGACACATCTCGAGCCATCGTCGTCCTCGGCGTGTCCGTTCCCTGGAGAGCAGGCGAACACGAATCGGCAAGGTTCATGCGTTCTGGCAAACGGAATCGGGTGCGCTCGATGTCGCGTGGAGGCACTGAAAGGAGATCCCCATGGTTCCGCTCATCTTGGTGATACTTGCGTTAGGAGCGCTGTATTGGTTTCCGACTCGGCGGTGGATGAGCCGGTGGAGCGCCACTCCGACCGATCTGGCGCGTGTCATGGCGGGCGATGGTCTGCTCGAGGAGTGGACGTATTCAGGGACGATGGCCGTCAACATCGACGCGCCGCCGGAGGACATCTGGCCCTGGCTGGTGCAGATCGGCTACCAGCGCGGAGGTCTGTACAGCTACGACTGGCTCGACCGCCTCTTCGGCTATCTGGATCGTCCGAGTGCGACCCGAATCCTCCCGGAGTTTCAGCGCCTTGCCGTTGGTGACGAAATTCCCCTCGGGCGCGGCCCGAGCTGGCCGGTGGCCGTCGTCGAACCCCGCCGCGCGCTCGTTTTGGACATGCGGAACATGAGCGGCTTCGATTGGGTCTGGCAGTTCGCCCTCTACAGGGCTGACGAAAAGCGAACGCGACTCGTGTCGCGCAGCCGCGTCCGCACACAGACGGCCTGGGCACGGCTGTTCACGTATGCGATCGAACCTGCGGGGTTTCTGATGACGCGCCGGATGTTGCTCGGAATCAAGGAGCGCGCCGAAGCCCTGCGAGCCGGCCGCCGCGACACGCACGGCGATCGTCATGCGGCATGAGCTGCGGAGCGGGGCAAGAGGGAGCGCCGCTTCATTGGTCTCCTTGGCAGCACGCTTTTCTGTCATCATCTGCCGTCCACCCACTTCGTTAACGCGGTGGCATCCCGATGTGGAAGCAGCTACTCGAGCGCTTCAGACCGGGTGCCTCGACGAGAGTTGCGGCTTCCTCAGATCCGAGTGCTCCGTATCACGTCTATCGGGTAACGTTGCCGGAGGGCGTCCGGGACGTCGTCGCGCTGCTCTCCGAGGACGTCGTGTTCTCATCCGGCCTCCATCCGTCGGCGATCGTCGGCAAGTTCGAGGATCTCCTCGAGGGTGGGGAAGGCTTTACGGAGGCAAACTTTCGACCAAATACAGTCTTCGTTGAAGTGCTGCACAGTGTGATCGCCACACACGCGTCAGACCTCCCAGAGTTTCAGGCAGAAGCGGCCAGGCAGCAGACCGGCTGGGTGTACGTGATCGACGCGCGCACGCCGACGGCAGCCGGAAATGTC
The DNA here is from genome assembly GCA_050264575.1 of Acidobacteriota bacterium. Taxonomy (GTDB): domain Bacteria; phylum Acidobacteriota; class Vicinamibacteria; order Vicinamibacterales; family SCN-69-37; genus DASQFI01. Next base: position 2,679 of record JBLNGH010000112.1, read on the forward strand.
CCGGCTTACGACATCATCGGCGCCTTCGAGGTCCGTGACGGACGGGTGGTGCCGGACTCGTACAAACCGAATCGCAACCACCGGTTGTTCTCGCCAAATGGGTTGTTCAGGCTAGATTCGAGGCTTCACGCAAGACTTCTCGAGCGATGTTCCAAGGACTCGCTGATGACGAATCTTGAACGATGACGCGCGTGATTGCTCAATGCTTTGGACTACTTTGCGCGCACGAGTCTTACGGGTGCGGTGACCTCGAACCACTCTCCGTCAATTCTCACTTTTAGGATGCCGATGATTCTGCCGTCGCGGTCCGCGTATGGCGCAAGCCGCTGAAACCCGATGTTCTCTCCGGTGATGATCGGACCAACTGGCTGCCCGCTCTCGATCCTCGGAGCCGGTTGTGGCTCCTTCGCGTTGGCGCCTCGCCCACCTTGGGCCGTCGGTCCTCCACCGAGAAGCGAAGCGGCCCATGCTGCGGCCAGGATAGAAATCTTCGCCTTGTTCATGACTGCCTCCAATCAAACGGTGATGCGTCAGCGGATTTTCATGCTCACGTTCCCGCGCAGGCTGATGTTGGCAGCAGAGGTATCGACGTCCACTTCGTCGGCCGTGAACAGCGCATCGTCTACGCTGAACCTCACGCCTCCGGACATCCGAACCACAGCCGCGTCCGATTCTGCCCGGCTATAGGCGAAGATGATTCGCCTCCCGTTGAGGACGAGCGGCAACATCTTGAACGACTTGTAAACCTTGGCCTTTTCCAACGCGAGTCCCTTGTCCTTGTCCATCGTGAGTTGAGGCAGTTGTGAGGCCTGCGTACTTATGGAACCGGCCAGGACAATCAGCGTGAGAACGTACAGTACCGCCCTACGAAGACCCATAGGTTGTCCTCCTGACACCGATTCTGACGGTTACCCGGAAAGAATGGTCTTGAGATGTGCGTTCAATAGGTAACCGGCACCACGACGGACCGGTCACTCAGAAAGAGCTGAGCGACATCGAAAGGTATCTCGGAGCGGCCGCGCCGGCCGATCCCCAACCTCACACAAATAATCTGCGCTATCCGGGATTCACCAACGAGGCGTACACCGCGGCCGTCAACAACTACCTCGCGAGACATCGGAGGTGAGGAGGCTATTTCCGTTGCGCCTGGCAGACCGGGCAGTAGAACGTCGCGCGCCCCGCCTGGGTGATGCGCCGAATCCGCCCAGTGCAGCCTCGGCGTCGACACCGTTCACCTTCGCGGTCATAGACGATGAAGCGCTGCGATCGCTCGCTGTGCCTGAGCTGATCGATCGCCCTGGTCAAGACCGTTTTGATTGCCCTCGCCAGCCGGTGTGCGCTCGGTAGGGGCGCGCCACGCGCGGTGATCACCGCAGCCGGCAACCGTGGCGACACCCGAGCCCGGTGGAGCGCTTCGCTCGCATAGATGTTGCCGAGGCCGGCGACGATGCTCTGATCGAGCAGGGCGACTTTGATGGGCCGCCGGGTACGTCCACACGCGGCGGCGAGCGCAGCGCCGTCGAATGCCTCGGACAGCGGCTCCGGACCCAAACCAGCCACAGGGGACGACCGCTCGACCTCGCCTGTCGGCGTCAGGTCCATGACGCCGAAACGGCGCGGATCGTTGAAGACGACGGATCGCCCCGACGACAGATCGAACACGACATGGTCGTGCACTTCGGGCCGGTGATCAGCGGACTCGACGCGAAACGAGCCGGACATGCCAAGGTGCATCACGAGCGTGTCACCGGATGAGAGGTCGGCGAGCAGGTATTTCGCGCGTCGCCTCAATCGCAGTACGGTCGCACCCGCGATTCGCCGGTCGAATTGGTGCGGGAATGGCCGCCGCAGGTTGCGCCGTCGGAGCACGACGCGGCCAACCTGCGCGCCTTCGAGGATGGGCGCGAGCTCGCGTCGCACGGCCTCCACTTCCGGAAGTTCCGGCATTGACCTCTATCATCGCCCGGCTGAGGTAGACGTTGGGCTGCCCCGAAACCGACGCTTCGTGTCATCATCCGCGTCCACCGATGCCACTGCCCCCCGGCACTCGATTGGGTTCGCATGAAATCGTCGCTCTGCTCGGCGCAGGCGGGATGGGCGAGGTCTACCGCGCCCGGGACACGAAACTCGGTCGCGATGTCGCGCTGAAGATCCTGCCGGATGCCTTTGGCAGAGACGCAGATCGGATCGCGCGGTTCGAGCGTGAAGCCAGGACGCTGGCGTCGCTCAATCATCCGAACATTGCGCAGGTCTACGACGCGGAACGGACCGACGCCGTGGCGTATCTCGTCATGGAACTGGTCGATGGCGAGGATCTGTCGGCTCACATCGCGCGAGGACCGATGCCGGCGGCGGAAGTCCTGCCGATCGCCAGGCAGATTGCGCTCGCGCTTGACGCGGCGCACGAGCAAGGCGTCGTTCATCGCGATCTGAAGCCGGCCAACATCAAAGTCCGTGCGGATGGCACGGTGAAGGTGCTGGACTTCGGATTGGCCAAGGCGCTGCACGGCGGACCCGACGACCGGGCGCTCCAGGCGAACTCCCCCACCTTGACCAATCGCGCGACCGAAGTGGGGATCATTCTGGGCACCGCCGCCTACATGGCGCCCGAACAGGCGAAGGGTCGGCCGGTCGACAAACGCGCGGACATCTGGGCGTTCGGCTGTGTGCTGCACGAGATGCTCACGGGCCAACGCGCATTCGAGGGCGAGTCAGTCGCGGAAACGCTCGGGCTGATCTTCGCCCGCGATCCGAACAGCGTGCTCGCGAGTCTGCCTCCCGCGACTCCCGCTGCGCTTCGCACGCTCATCGCCCGATGCCTCGTGAAAGATCCACGCGACCGGCTGCGAGACATCGGCGACGCGCGACAACTGATTGACGATGCGATCGCGGGACGAAGTGAGACGGCTCCAGTCGGCGCGACTGCCGCGCAAAAGCCATCACCGCTTTGGATCAGGCCCGTGCGCGTCATGGCGGTGCTGGCACTCGTCGCGATTGCCGCTGCGGCCGGTTGGTTCGCGCGGCCGGCTCCGCCTCGATCGACGCTGCGATTGTCGATTGCGCTCCCGCCCGGCGAACAGGTGACGACCGCGCCGGCGATTTCACCGGATGGCCGGCTGGTAGCGTACACGGCGGGACGGACGGCCGGCTCTTCTCAACTGTACTTGCGCGCGCTCGATGATTTTGCCGCGCGCCCGGTGGCGAGCAGCGCCGACGCGCAATATCCATTTTTCTCGGCCGATGGCCGGACGATCGCGTTTTTTGCGGGCGGCAAGCTTCGCCGCGCCTCGGTCGACGGCGGCGCGGCCATCGACGTCGCAAGCGCTCCGGCACCGGTCGGCGGCACCTTCGACGCGGACGGCCGCATCGTGTTTGTGCCGGGACTCAATTCCGGTCTCTGGCGCGTGCCTGCCGACGGTGGTCAGCCCGAGCAGCTCAGCAAGCCAGACGGTGCGGCCGCCGGCTATGCGCACGTATTTCCCCAGCGGTTGCCCGGCACCAGAGACTTGCTCTTTTGCTTCTGGGGACAAACGTTCTACAACGCCGTCTTCTCACTCGACACAGGCAAGTGGCGCGAGGTGACGCCACCGACGAAGGCGCTTACGGGGGTCACGATCGCTGCACCGGGCTACCTCGTCGCAAATGACGGCGGCGGAAACGCCGCCGTGGCGGCCTGGACGCCATCGATGACGTCTGCCGTGAACGTGACGACGCCCGCAATCGCGCGAGTCTATTGGACGCTGACCGACGAGCTATCGTGGCTCAACGTGTCGGATACCGGGACCGTTGTCTATGTGCCCGGCGATCCCCTGAAACGAGATCTGGTTTGGCTCGATCGCCAAGGTCAAACCACCCCGCTACCGAGCCCACCCGGGGCGTACTACCAGGCGGCGCTTTCCTCCGACGGCCGCCGCATCGTTGCCGGCGGCATGGGGTCGCAATGGATCCTCGACGTGGCGACCGGCGCGCGCAGGCGTGCTGTCTCTGACGTGCGGACCCTTTCGGCCAGCTGGCTGCCGGGCAACGAGCGCATCGTTCTCAGTTCCAATAAGGATGGTGACTGGGATCTGTTCACGGTCGCCGCGAACGGCGGCGACTTGACGGCGCTATTCAAGAAACCGCTCACGCAGCACGTGATGGCGGTGGGCGGCGACGGCACGGTCATCTATCTGGAACGGCAACCCGTGACCGGAGGCGATCTGTGGAAGCTTTCTCCTGACGGGACCTCGAGTCCGCTGGTGGTGACGCCGTTCAACGAAACGGGCGCGAGCATTTCAGCCGATGGCCGCTATGTCGCGTACTCGTCGGACGAGTCCGGACGAAGCGACGTATTTGCGATGCCAATTTCCGGGAAGGGCGAGCGGACGATGATCTCGATCAATGGAGGGGTGGGCCCGATGTGGTCGCGCGACGGCCGAGAGCTCTTCTACCGTGCCGGCGACGATCTGATGAGCGTCGCGGTGAACACGACAGGCGCGCTCAAGCTCGGCGAGTGGCGGAAGCTCGCCGACTTGTCGGGTTACGACCCCGGATACTTCCATCAGTTCGACGTATCGCCCGACGGCCAGCGATTCTTACTCATCCGGACGGATCCATCGTCGCGCCCCGTGCGGCTCGACATCGTCGTCAACTGGCTGGATGAATTGAAGGCGAAAACGGCGGCCAGATGATAAGAGACGATTTCTCAGCCGAAGCGCTCCACCAGCAGGCCGTGACGCAGGCCGCGGTCGCTGACCGTCAGTTCGTTCCTGCCCAGCATTTCCATCACCGTGCGAACGATGCAGGCGCCGGCCAGGATCACATCGGCCCGCTTGGGCTGGAGTCCGACGATGGCCCCGCGCTTGTCCAGCGGCGTCGTGCGATACAGCTCGATTTGTCGGTCAATCTCGGCGCGCTCGAGCACGGTGCCTTGGATCTTGTCGGGATCGTACTTGGCCATTCGGTAGCTCACCGCCGTCAGGTTGGTCACGGCGCCGCCCATGGCGACCAGCGTTTCGGGCCGCGGGCGGCCGGCGATGCGCGACAGGTCCTCGGCAATCGCCTTCATGGCTTCACGCAGCACTTCGACTGACACCGCGCCGTCAAGCCTGTAGCGCTCGGTGTAGCGCACCGCGCCTACGTTGACGCTGAAGCGCTCAGAGACCAGGTCGCCCTGGCCAAAGGTGAACTGCGAGCTGCCGCCGCCGGTGTCGAACACCACCAGGCTGCCCTTGGCGAGCGGAAGCCCGGAGCGCACCGCCAGGTAGGCGAGGCGCCCTTCTTCATCGCCCGAGACGACCTCCACCGTCAGCCCGGCCCTTGCGCGGATGATCTCCCGCACTTCGGCCGAGTTCCTGGCGATCCGCAGGCCGGCAGTGCCGACCGCAGCGATGGCGATGCAGCCGGCGTTGTGTGCCTCGTCCACCATGCCCTTGATGGCCGCGGCAGTCCGTTCCGCCGCTTCCTTTGTGATGGAGCCGCCTTCCTTCAGACCTTCGCCCAGCCGCGTCAACTCGGCGCGGTCGGTCACCGCCTTCCACGTGCCGTCCGCACCGGCCTCAGCGATGTGGAACTTCACCGAGTTGGTGCCGACATCGAGCACCGCGTAGCGTGCCGGCGTGCCCGAAAGCGTCGCGGCCAGCCCGCGCGAGTAGTTCGTGTTGACGTAACCGGAGAGGCCGAGTGATTCGACGGCGGCCACGACGGCTCCCGCGTCTTCCGTCTCGACCGCGATAGTTCGCGTCTCGAGGCCGTCCACCGTGACGTCGGACAGCTCGGACGTGCAGCCGCCCACCACGTAACGCACCCGTCGCTTGTGAACCTTGGCCGCGCGCACTGCTTTAGTCGGCTCGATGAGCTCGGCAAGGAACTGGTCGAACGTGTAGTCGTCGCGCTTCAGGTCGGGCGGCGTGACCTGCATGGCGTTGAACACCTTGCGCAGCGTGGCAGCAGTGGCCGGAAAGCCTTCCTTCAGGACCGGCATCCACTGCTCCAGGCCCGCCTCGTTCACCTTCTGAAGCACCTTGATGTCGAGCAGGGCGGCGCGGACCTTGACGTTGCTGCCCTTCTCCGTGAGCAAGTAGATCTCGTCGGTCTCCTGCACGCCCTTCGTTTCCAGCTTGGCGAACGCCGCTTCAGCGCGAGCGAAGCGCGTGCCGAAAGTGCGCCACTCCCAGCGCGGTGTGATCTCTCCCATGGCTAGCTCCTCGCTCGGACCTTCTTCAGCAAGTTGGAGAAGTGCTTGAGCGCCCGGTTGGTCTTGGGCTGCTGTTCGGCCGTCAGGTCGAGACCTTTCTTCTTCAGGAAGGCGAGTGTTCTGGCGGCCACCTGGAACGCGTCTTCGACCGACGCTTTGGTCGAGAGCTCGAGGATACGCGACCCGTCGGGATACATCCACAGCTCGGCAACGAACCTGCGCTTCAGGCCGTCGGGCTCGAACTGGAGCTTCATCAGGTTGATCGGGCCCAGCGGCGACAGCTGCTTCAGCTTGAGTCCGTCCGGCGCGTGGGCCTTGTAGAAGGCGCGCTGCTCCTTCGTGAACAGGTCGCGGATCTTCGTCCTCTTGAGGATCACGTCGCGCACATCGTCGGCCGTCGTCTTGCCCTTCATTGAAACGGAGCAGACGAACCCCTTGGGCATGGTGTCGACCTCGATCTTCACCGAAGCAGATTTCCTGACGTCAGGCGACAGCGTTTCCGGTTTGACGGGGCGCAGCTTGATCACCGTGTCGCCTTCGCCGCCCTGGATGCGCCGCGCCCGCACGACCACGCCGGCCTTGCTCAGTATCAAAGCCGGGGTGTCGAAGAACACGACCTGGCGGATCTCCGCCTGGAGCGGGTCCATGCCCAGGGCGTCGGCCGTGGAGCGGATAGCCGAATCGGCGACGGTCAGCTTCAGCTCGACGCTGTCGGAATGCTTCATCAGCCCAATCAACTCGTCGACCTGCTTGTCGTTCAGGGTCTTCATCGTGTCCCTCGCAGTCTGGCCTGCCCTTCCTCAGATAGGGGTACCAGTCTATTCCGGACACAATGGGTGACACTTTGCCCTCTCGCCGGAGGGGCTCGTTGGAAGGAGGTCACGACGTCGACGAGCGGCTTCGCTTGGTGG
>JBLNGH010000113.1:0-8141 GCA_050264575.1 Acidobacteriota bacterium
CGGTCCCGGCGGGCGCTCGTCCTGCGGCGGGAGACGCGCTTGCGCTCCTCGACCGTTACACGGTGCTCGCGACCGAAGGCGGCTACAACGACGTCCCGGCATTCATGAAGTTCATCCGCGATGCCGAGACCGGTACCAAACGAAAAGGCTGGTTCGACGACCGCGGCCCGCTGGCGATTCTCGCGATCGTTTTTCTCGGCGGCCTCGCGCTCAATCTCACGCCGTGCGTGCTGCCGATGATCCCGATCAACCTCGCGATCATCGGCGCCGGCGCGCAGGCCGGCCGGCGGCGCCGCGGCTTCCTGCTCGGCGCCACGTACGGCGGCGCGATGGCGCTCGCCTACGGCGTGCTCGGCGTGATTGTCATCCTCACCGCCGGCACGTTCGGCGGCATCAACGCGTCGCCCTGGTTCAATCTCGCGATCGCGGCGTTGTTCGTCGTCCTCGGATTGGCGATGTTCGACGTGCTGACGCTCGATTTCTCCCGCCTGTCGAGCCGCATCACGTTCGCGCAGGAAAGCCGCGGCACTTTCTTCCTCGCGTTCGCAATGGGTACGATCGCGGCGGTGCTCGCGGGCGCCTGCGTCGCGCCCGTCGTCATCCAGGTCGTCGTCTTCGCCAGCAATCTCTACGCGCGCGGCACGCCGATCGCGCTGGCGCTGCCGTTCTTCCTCGGTCTCGGCATGGCGCTGCCGTGGCCAATCGCCGGCGCCGGTCTCGCGTCGCTGCCGCGACCAGGCATGTGGATGGTGCGCGTCAAGCAGGCCATGGGCGTCTTCATCCTTGCGACCGCCGCCTACTACGCGTACACGGCCTACGGGATCTTCGCGAACCGCTGGGTCGATCCGGCGACGGTGTCGGCCAGCGTGCAGGAAAAACTGAAGGACGGATGGTACTCGTCGCTCGCCGACGGCCTGGAAGCCGCCGACCGTGAGAATCGTCTGGTCCTGATCGATATGTGGGCCACGTGGTGCAAGAACTGCCTGGTCATGGACAAGACCACGCTGGCCGATCCGTCAGTTCAGGCGGCGCTCTCGAAGTACGTCCGTATCAAGTTTCAGGCGGAAGATCTCGACGCGTCTCCGGCCAAGGAAGTGATGGAGCGCGTCGGCGCGATCGGATTGCCGACATACGTGATCTTGAAGCCGAAAACCTGAAGAGGCCTCATCTTCGCCCCCAAGAAAGACATGAAGCACATGAGCATGAAGGACATGAAGAAAAAACTCTGAGTTTCTCTTCATGTTCTTCAGGGTCTTCATGTCCTTCATGTCTTTCCTTTGGGCATCTCCACGCCTCCCGAGTCTCCGGCTCCGCCCCTACCCACCCATTCCGGCAACCTGAATTCCGGCCGGCACAAGCTTTACCTCCACCGCACCGCTGGCCTCGAACACCTCGCCATCCACATGGCACACGAGCGCGTCGCCGGAGACCGTCGCCGCGGTGACGCGGGTGCGATACAAGCCCTCGGCCGGACTTCGCTGGCGGACCAGCAGACGCCGCGCGCGCCAGAACTGACGCAGCGGTGATCCATCCGCGACGACGAGCACATCGAGCTTGCCGTCGCGCGGATCGGCGTCCGGCGCGATGACGACGTGATTGCCGTATTCGCGCCCATTGGCGAAGACCACGACGAAGTGCTCGCCGGACATGACCTCGTCGTCGAGCGTAAGGTGGTAGGGCACGCAGCGATACGTCCAGGCCATCGACAGCCCGCCGGTCAGGTAGCCGAATCCGCCCCGTTTTCGCCGTGCGTTGAACGCCCGGCCAACCGCCGCATCAAATCCGATACCCCCGACGTTCAGGAAGTGCCGGGCCCCGAAAAACCCGACATCGATCGGTCCCACGGAGCCGATCAGCGCCATCTCCAGAGCCCGTTCGGTCGCAAGCGGCAGTCCGAGGCTGCAGGCAATTCCATCTCCCGAGCCCGCCGGAATGATGCCGAGCGCCGTCGTCGTGCCGACGAGCGGCCCGGCAACTTCGTTGATGGTGCCGTCGCCGCCCCACGCGACGACGCGCCCCACACCTTCGTGGTGAAATGCGTGACTCAATTGCAGCGCGTGACGCGGACCTTCCGTGATTCGAATCGTCCCCTTGACGCCGGTACGATCGAGCGCTTGTTGCGCGAGCGCCGCGCGCCGCTGACCTTCGGGCGCGCCGCTGCCGCGACGGCCGGAGACGGGATTGATGATGAACGCTACGCGACTCGACATTTTCCGCTCCGACGATCGCGTCGTGCACCACGAACGTGAGTACGGATCCTCTTCAGTTTCCGGCGCGCTGATCTTCGTCCGCGCGCGCTGAAGCGATTCGGCCGGATGCTATAGTAGCGGCGACCACTCATGAGGAAACCAGGCATCCTGCTGCTGCTGATCCTCACGCTCACCATCGCATTCGCTACGGCCGGTCAGGATTATCGCTTCGATCAAGCGATCGATCGCGAGCGTACGGGCGGCCTCCAGCTCGCGCGTGAATTTGGCTCAATCGATACTGCGTTGTCCGACGTCCGCGGGGCTCAGGCGGCGTATGTCGCGGCCGGGCAGGAGCCGTCGGTGTGGATGACGAAGGCGACGGAGTCGTTCGCGCAAGCCGACGCGGCCCTCACACGCCTTCGCCAGACGACGCTGAGCGTCGAGGCCAAGGCGCGATACGACGAGGCCGCGAAGGCCCTCACCGAAGCGATGTCGCTCGACGGACGCGCGCGCGATCACGCCAAATCGGATCGGATGCTGGCGTCCGACATCATCTTCGACGACGCGCCCGCCGTGCACAGGCGGGTGGCTGAGGAGCTCGACGCGGCGCGGATGATCGACATGCGCGCGTACGAGGCACGCGTCAGCAGGCTGAGCCAGCTGCGATACGGCATGAACGCGGCCACGCTCGGGTTTGTCACGCTTCTGGCGCTGCTCTTCGGCCGGGCGTTGAGACGCGAAGCGCCCGTCAGCGAGCCGGCCGCGGCTGCGAAGGCCGACTCCGCGGCGCCGGCGGGACTGCTTCGCCCCGACCCGAAATCGGACATCCAGCGCGAGCGGCCTCCAGTTCTGGCGCGGCCCGACGCCAAGCCCGCGGCCGCGGCTCAGCCGGACGCAAAATCCCGGCAGCCGGCGCGATCTGCGGTGCCGGGGCGGGAATCGCTGCCGCTGCGGCCGTCTCCGGCTCCACCGGTGATGCCGGTGCCGCCGCCGCCGATGCCGGCGAATCTGACGGATGTCGCCGAGCTCTGCGTGGATCTCGGCAGGGTGCTCGACAGCCGCGACGTGCCGTCGCTCCTCGAGCGCGCCGCCAATGTCCTGCAGGCGAAGGGTGTCGTGCTCTGGGTCGCCGATTCTGCCGGGGCGATCCTCCGGCCGTCGATTACGCACGGCTATGCCGAGAAGATCCTGTCGCGATTGGGCCCGCTTCAGATTGACAGCGACAACGTCACCTCGCTGGCTTTCAGATCGATGCGCCCGCAGACGATGAACAGCAGCAGTCCGGGAGCGCCGTCGGCGCTCGCTGTTCCGCTCCTGACGGCGTCCGGCTGCGTGGGTGTGCTTGCGGCGGAAGTGAAACAGGACAAGCCGGCGAGCGAGCTGCTGCCGCTTGCCCGCATCATCGCGGCTCAGTTTGCAGCGCTCATCGCGCCGACCGAGGATTCCCAGGGATCCTTCGCGGCTACTCGATCTTCCCTTTGAGCGTCAGCTCTTTTCGATCTCGCATGACCGTAATCGTGACGTCGGCCGGGGCCGTCGTCATCCGCCGCCACCAGTCCGCGCTCGATCGAATCGTGTAGTCGTTGACCTTCGTGATCACGTCGCCGGCTCTGAGGCCGATGGTCTTGGCGGACGATCCGTCCTCGACGTCGGTCACCAGCACGCCGTCCCGCGTGCCGAAGTAGTCGCCGAGCTGAGGCGTCAAGTCCTGCACCGTCACGCCGGACCACCCGAACTTCCGTTCGAAGAAGTGCTGTGCGAAACCGGACGGTGGGTTCGCCTTGAACGGCATCACGAAGTCGAAATGGTCGGGCGTCTTGAACGCGAAGCGCTCGAGCTTCGGCGACTTGCCGAAGAATCCCATCTCGACCGGCGCCATCTTCATCGCGACTTTCTCGCCGGCGCGGATCACCGTGGCCTCGACTTCGCGGCCTTCAGGGGTCTCTTCAATCAACCTCGTCAGGTGACGGGCGCTTCGAACCTTTTCCGAGTCGAAGCTGACGATGACGTCGCCGGCCTTGATTCCGGCCTTGGCCGCCGGACTGTCGGCCCCGACGTCCTCGACGACGGCGCCGGCGAGGGCCGGCAGCTTCTCGCGCTTCATGTCGGTCTCATCGACATCACGGAGGGTCACGCCGATCCCGGACCCGCCGAGCACGTGGGTCAGATTCTGAAATGGACGCGTCTTGACGGTCTGGCCCTTCACGGCGGGCGCGAGAACGATCATCAGCGCGAACACGCCGAGCAGGGTGACTGCGGCACCAACGAGCGAAAGGATTCTGGTCATGGTTGCGCCTTGTTCCCTCTATTGACGAACGGTCCGGAAAAAAGTTTGTGCTGCACTGTCATCGGCGGCGGGCAGTCGTCCAGCCGATGCGGCCTCGGTTCCGGACAGTGCCGCGCGGATATGCGCAGATTTCGAGGATTCGCGACGGTACGGGTCTTGATCTACTGGTGGGCAGCCGCCCGGTGTCAACGGGGTGCGTCACTTAACAGGCAGGCGCTGGCATCGCCGCACCCCGGTCCGCTCCAGGTCACGACGTCGGGCGGCTGTAACTTTCTGGACCTCTGCAAGGCAAAAGGCTCTGTGTTGCCTTTTGACTTGTGCCTTCTGACTTAATCCGTCACTCCCGCTGCCACTTCACCACGACGACGGTCGTGTCGTCGTTGGGCGGATGGCCGGCGCGGTGATCGGCAACCGCCTCGACGATCGCGTGCACGATTTCGCGCGCCGTCTGCTCGCGCGTGCGCCGGACCACGTCGATGAGCCGCGCGGCCGTGAATTCTTCGAACCGGCTGTTCATCGCCTCGGACACGCCATCCGAATAGAACACGAAGACGTCGTTCATGGCGAGGTGCAGCGTCACCTCGTCATAGGTCACGCCGAAGAACGACCCGAGCGGGACTCCCGGCAATTCGATCTGGCTGCAGGTGTCGCCGCTGGCCCTCACGGGATACGGCACGCCGGAGTTGGCCAGCGTGACCGTTTTCTTTTTCAGATCGAACAACGCGTAGCAGAGCGTGCAGTAATACTCCTCGAGCTGGCGCTCGTGGAGGATCGTGTTGATCGACATCAGCACCGCCGCCGGCGACGAGCGCTCCGGGAGATAGCGGCGGCGAAAGGTCCGGCCACGGACCAGCTCGCTGGCAAAGACGCCGTAGAGCGCCGCCGGCACTCCCTTGCCTGAGACGTCCCCGAGCGCGACGATCAGCGTGTTCGAATCGGGCAGCAGGAAATCGTGAAAGTCACCACCGAGCTCGCGCGCCGACGCGAACGACGCGGCGATGTCGACGCCCTTGAGCCGCTTGGGAAGCTGCGACGGCAGCAGCGCCGCCTGCACGCGCTTCGCGAACTGGAGCTCTTTTTCGAGGCGCTGTTCGTTGGCCGAGACCTCTTCGTAGAGGCGCGCGTTCTCGATCGCGACGGCGGCCTGGCTGGCGAGCAGCGTCAGGATCTCGACGTCACGTTTCGTGAACCGATCGAGCTCCGGGCTCTCGAGGTCGAAGACGCCGATGCAGCGATCTTTCAGGAGCATCGGAATCGCGAGCTCCGATCGAACGTCGTCGACGATCTTGATGTAGCGCGGATCTTTCGACACGTCCGGCACCAGGACCGGCTCGCGGTGCAGCGCGGCGTAGCCGACCAGCCCCTCTCCGAGCGGAACGGTGGGCACCGTGACTTTTTCGCCGTACTGGACGGCGACTTTCATTTCGAGCTCCTTCGTGTCCTCGTTCACGAGCAGGATGCCGAAGGTGCGATAGTCGATGACGCGGCGCGCCAGCTGGCCGATGCGCGAGAGCAGCTCCGGCAAGTCGAGCACCGACGCGACCTCGCGGCCGATCTCGGCCAGGAGCTCGAAGGCCTCGGCGTCGAGACGCTGCTGCTTGAACAGCCGGGCGTTGACGAGAGCCGTGGCGACATGCGCGGCGAACTGGCGAAGGATCGCGACGTCACGCTCCGTGTATTGGTCGCGCTCGCGGCTCAGGACGTTCAGCGCCCCGATCGGCTTCGCCTGATAGACGAGCGGCACGGCGATCGTCGACACCATGCCGGGCACGACCTCGATGTAGTGCGGGTCCATGCTGACGTCGCCGAGGACCAGCGCCTGCTGCGTCGAGACGACCCGGCCGACGACACCCTCGGTCGGTTGCAGCCTGAAGCCGGCGCTGTCGGGATACCCGACGGCGTAGCCGATGCTCAAGTCGCCGCGCCGCTCGTCGAGCAGGTAGACGGCAAACGCGTCGAACTGAATCAGCCGTCCGATGAGATCCGGGATCTGGTGGAGCAGTTCGTCGAACTCGATGACCGACGCCACCTGCCGGCCGAGATCGAAGAGCGTGAGCAGAATCTCACGTTCGCTCAGGCTTGACGCGCGGCCGGATCCGATTTGCGTCGAGGGCTGCGTCATGAGGGAGGGCGGCGGGGCGAACTCGGGAAATTATATGATGGCCGGGTGCCGAAGCCGCGAACGAGCGTCGCGAGTGAGCCCGTCGGAGCGGAGCGGGGATCGTGGGGTCCCGCGAGCGACGGCGTCGGGGGGTTCGCGGGGGCGAAGCCCCTCGGAGAAAAAATGACCATGCAGCTCCCGCTCGACTACGCCGCCATTGAACGCATTCTGCCGCATCGGTATCCGTTTCTCCTGGTCGATCGCGTCACCGCCTGCGAGCCCGACAAGCGGATCGTGGGAATCAAGAATGTCTCCCTCAACGAGCGCTATCTCTGGCACCGCTCGGGTGAGCGCCCCGTCCTGCCCGCGACGATTCTGACCGAAGCGATCGCGCAGGTCGGCGCGATTCTGATCCTGTCCAAGCCGGAGAACCGGGAGAAGCTGATCTTCTTCATGGGAATCGAGCGCGTGCGCTACCGCCGGACCGTCCACCCCGGCGACGTCGTCGAAATCGAGGCGGTGGTCAAACGGCTGCGGAGCCGGATGGGTGTGCTGAGCGGCGCCGCCCGCGTGAACGGCCTCGTCGTCTGCGACGGGACGATGACATTTGCGTTGGGGCCGAAGACGGGTGAGGGTACGTAAGGGGTCAGACCGGGGTCAGACCGGGGTCAAACCAGGGTCAGACCGGGGTCAGACCAGAACCTTAATCAGAAGCAAAGCGTTTCAGACCGGTGAGATTAGAGTCCCAGTTGTGGCGGCTGTGACTGAATCTGTTGCTTGAACGCTTGCGTGCCGATTACTCGCTCATTGGATCGGAAGCGATCTACGAGCGCCGGATCCTCCGAACAGGCAGTTACAAACCCGGTGAACCTTGCCTGCATCTCGATTTCTGTGCCCAGTCCAAACAGACTCAGCGTTCTCGAAGTCGCAAGAAACGGAGGCACTTCACTGGCCCCGATGGTGGCCCGATAGCTGCTCCACACCCAGTCTTCTGGATGTTGCACCAGCCCCGCTCGCACCGGGTTCATGACCACGTAGCGTGAGAGGGCGAGCAGGTATCCGTCTCTGTCGACGATCTGATCTTTGAAGCGGCCCTGGAACACGTGCCCCACCTTCTCGTGCCGCTTGTTCCACCACTGCCCATATCGGCCGTTCAGCTGCCGGATGGCTTCGGACAGGTTCGCCCGCGTCGGCTGAAGCGTGAGGTGGTAGTGGTTGGGCATCATGCAGTAGTTCCAGCAGTGGAGCGCGAACTGTTCGACGGCCTCGCCGAGGAGATAGACAAATTCGCGATGGTCTCGGTCGTCGAGAAAAATGGCCATCCGCCCGTTGCCACGGGCCATGACATGTCTGATGAGATCCGGTGTCTGCAACCGGCGGGCGCGGGCCATGACTCATGATGGTTCCGTTCACAAGTCGCGCCGTGAAAGAAAGTGAATTTTCCCGCCCGATTTGCACGATCGTGTCGACCGCGTCGACATAACTGCACCGCCTCGTGCTTCGAGAGGTTGCGAGTTCTGCAATGCCGCGTGCGTGCTAGGTCTGACCCCAGTCTGACCCCAGT
>JBLNGH010000114.1:0-3303 GCA_050264575.1 Acidobacteriota bacterium
TACGTGCGTGCTCTGCTCTTCGAGATCTCGCCGACCGACCTCACGACGTATGCGGCCGCCGCGCTCGTGCTCATGACCGCTGCGCTCCTGGCCAGCTATCTTGCCGCTCGCCGAGCGGTGAAGGCCGACTACTCCTGCTTCCACAATGCCCTCTGAGCCAGCCCGAACGAGACGATGCTGAAGACGATGAAGGCGGCGCTCTCGAGGGCGATTACGGCAGCATTGCCGTAGCCAATCGTCGCGAAGCGCAGCACGTCCACCTGCCACGTGATCGGGTTCAGCAACGCCGCGATCCGGAACGCCTGCGGCAGCGGCTCGACCGGATAGAACATCGAGCTCGCGAACAGAAACACGAAGTAGAACACCGACGTCACGGTGTTGAACGCGTCGTTGCGTTTCAGCCTCAGCGCGAAAATCGCGTAGAAGAAAAACCAGCCCGCCGTCCCAATCGTCACGGCCGCGACGAGCAATGGGAACCCACCTGGATTCAGCCGCACGCCGAGGATCGCGGCGGCCAGCAGCGTCGTCACGATCGCCTGGCCGATCGCGACCAGGATGTTGAAGAGAACTTTGCCGAGCAGGTAGCTGGACCGGCTGAGCGGATAGGTCAACATCTCCTGGAACATCCCATTGTCCCGATCGAGGAAGAACGACCACGACGTGTTCGCCGCGATGCCGAAGCTCGCCATGCCGAGCACGCCCGCCAGAAAGAAACTGTCGTAGTCGACGCTGAGATCCGCCACCTGAAATCCGAGCGCGTGATCGACGCCGACGCCGAAGACCAGCATGTAAGCGATCGGGTACAGGATGTCCCAGAAGATGAACGTCACGTTGGTGGCGCGAATCCGCGCCTCCCGGTGCAGCACCGCCGCGAGCGCGCTCATGCGTCCTCCTTCTGCATCAGATCGACGAAGATGTCCTCGAGGCTGGCGCCGCCGACCTCGACGCGGAGCACGCGGCCGCGCCGCAGCAGATCGCCGACGAGCGCCAGCACCTGCTCCTCGGACTCGCGCAGCGCCAGCTCCACCGTGTTGCCGGTCGTGTGCAGCCGCAGCGGCGATCGCCCTTCGAGCTCGGACACCAATCCGTCGGGCAGCCGGTCGTAGGTCAGCGTCACCTCATACACGCCCTGCGACAGCAGCTTCAGTGTGTGCAGATCCCCGCGCGCCACCTGCCGGCCCTTGTTCATGATGAGGATGTCGTCGCACAACTCCTCCGCCTCGCCGAGGATTTGCGTCGTCAGCACGATCGTCCGGCCGGCGCCGCGTTCGCGGCGGAGGAGATCCATCACCGATCGCTTGAGCAGCGGATCCATGCCCGTCGAGAACTCGTCGAGAAACATCACGGGCGTCTCGATCATCAGCATCTTCGCGACCTGGACGCGCCGCCGGAATCCTCCCGACAGATCCATCACCTTCCGGCCGGCCTCGTCCGTGAGCCCGAACTGCTCCATCACCTCGGCGGCGCGGCGGCGCGCCGCGGGTCCGGTCCGGCCGTGAAAACGCGCGAACGTGAGCAGGTTGTCGCGCACCGACAGAAACAGCTCCGCGGCGTTCTCCTGGATGACGACGGAGATCTGGCGCCGCACGTCGAGCGCGTGCGCGACGACGTCGTGGCCGAGCACGGCGGCCGCGCCCGAGGTCGGCCGCGAGCGGGTCGTCAACACCTTGAGCGTCGTGCTCTTGCCGGCGCCGTTCGGGCCGAGCAGTCCGAAGATCGATCCGCGCGCCACCTCGAAGCTCAAACCGTCCACGGCGCGAACCGGCAGCTGACCGCGCTTGGCATACGTCTTCACGAGATTCGTCACTGAAATCGCAGCAGTACTCATGTCCGCACCGTGTGGGAAATAGATCCCGCGTAGAGCACGCCTGTACGCACGAGCCTAGTCGTGGCGCGGCGATACGACAGACGGGATTGAGGACGAGAAACGACTCCCGGTTTCGTTTCAGAGGAATCGCAAAACGAAACCCGAGGTCTTCTAACGAAGCGTGGTCAGCGAGGGACTTTCATGGGCGACTCGACGGGCACACTCTATCACAGCGAGCACTTCACGCCGGTTCCGCCAAGACCGCAGTATCCGCCCGGATTCTTCGCGAGATACTGCTGATGGTAGTCCTCGGCGTAATAGAAGGGCGGCGCCTCGCGGATCTCGGTCGTGATCGGCCGGTAGCCATTCTGTCGCAGATCCGCTTCGTACTTCTCACGCGAGCGCTCGGCGGCGCGGCGCTGCTCGTCCGAACACACGTAGATGGCGGAGCGGTACTGCGTCCCGAGGTCGTTGCCCTGGCGCATCCCCTGCGTCGGGTCGTGGTTCTCCCAGAAGCGCCGGAGGATTTCGTCGTAGCTCACCTTCTTTGGATCGAACACGACGAGGACGACCTCGGCGTGACCGGTGCGCCCCGAGCAGACTTCTTCGTACGTCGGGTTTTTCGTGTAGCCGCCGGCATAGCCGACCGCGGTGGTGTAGACGCCGGGCAACTGCCAGAACTTGCGCTCGGCTCCCCAGAAGCAGCCCATCCCGAACACGGCTTGTTCGAGGCCGGCGGGAAACGGCGGCTCGAGCGGTGTTCCGTTCACCGCGTGCCGCGCTGCGACGGGCATCTTCGCTTCGCGTCCGGGCAGCGCGTCTTCAACAGTCGGCATCGCTGATTTCACAGTCATGACATGCACCTGTCGCAGAAGTTCTGATCTATCGATCTGGGGACCTGATGATCTGGGGAGCCAAGACCGTGCTTGTCCGATCGTGACACGTAAGATCTCAAATCCCCAGATCCCCAGATCCCCAGATCCCCAGATCCCCAGATCCCAAGATCACAATTTCACCTGTCACTTGACTTCGAACTTCATCGCCACGCCATTCATACAGTACCGCAGCCCCGTGGGGTTCGGTCCGTCGTCGAACACGTGGCCCAGATGCCCGCCGCAGCGGCTGCAGTGGACTTCGGTCCGCGTCATGAACTGGCTCCGGTCCTCGGTCGTGCCGACGGCGCCGGGCATCGGCGCGTAGAAGCTGGGCCAGCCGGTGCCGCTCTCGTACTTGGTGCCCGATTCGAACAGCGGGTGGCCGCACCCGGCGCAGACGAACGTCCCGGCGCGCTTTTCCTGGTTCAGCTCGCTCGAGCCGCGCATCTCGGTGCCGTGCTCGCGCAGTACGTGGTACTGCTTCGGCGACAGCGTCGACTGCCACTCGTCGTCGGTCTTGCTCACGTCGAAGGTTTCGTCGGTCTTCATTCCTGCTCCTACCTGGATCAACGTTGGAAGTCGCTCGCCGGTTACAGGGTCAGGTCTTGTATTGCAACATTC
>JBLNGH010000115.1:0-5393 GCA_050264575.1 Acidobacteriota bacterium
AGCCACGTCACGGAGTTCGTCGCCACGATCATCACGGCTCTCTGGCGGTTCCTGCTCGTCGGGTTCGTGGCCTGGTTCGGCTGGCGTCACGTACGCCAGCCGACATGGCGGTCGTTGTGCGTCTGGGTTGCGGCGACCTTGCTCGCGACGCTGCTCGCGGCAAACACCGTCTGGCCGTGGTATGTCGTCTGGATCGTGCCCAGCCTGGCGCTCTCTCTCGACCCCTTGTTGATCGCGATCGCGCTGCCGTTGATCATGCTGATGCCGTTTCTCCAAATCGTGTACCGATCGGAGTATCTTCCTAACGGCGCGACCACGCTGCTGTTGTACGCTGCCACCGGCGCCGTGTGGGTGATCACGCTTCTTCGCACGAAACGGACCGCGTGAACGGGGCGCGGCTGCCCGCGGCCTTTCCATTCTGGCTGGCGCTCGTCGGCGCCTGGCTCGAAGTCATCGTCCTGTACTTCGAAAAACGGGCCAATCCCCTCCTGCGCATCAGCGAAGACTTCGTCTGGATGGCGCCGCTGGCGCTCCTCACACTGACGCTCGTCATCGTCATCTCGTGCGCGGTCACGGGACGCGTGTGGCGGCGGGGACCGGCCGCGACGCTGGCGCTCTTCGCGACGGCGTCGGCCGCGTTCATGAACCTCCTGATTCTCATTCCAGGGTTCGCCCATTACGCTGCGGCGATCGTCGCGGCAGGACTTGGCGTTCAGACGGTGCGGGTTGCCGGGCGGCATGCGGTCGCGGCGGCGCGGCTCGCCCGTCGATCGGCGCCATGGCTGATTGGCGGTTTCGTGCTGACCGGATGGGCCATGTGGGTGTCATTGCGCCCGCCGGCCGGCCCCGCCGCGACGGCCGCCGTGGGACCACCGCCGCCGCCGAATGTCCTGCTCATCACGCTCGACACGGTCCGCGCCGCCGGCCTCAGCCTGTACGGGTACCCGCGTCAGACGACGCCGAACATCGACCGTTTTGCGGCGCGAGGCGTCGTGTTCGAACGCGCGATCGCCAGCTCGCCGTGGACGCTGCCCTCGCACGCCAGCATGTTCACGGGACGCTGGCCGCACGAGCTTTCAGCCGACTACACCACGACGCTCGACGGCCACTTTCCAACGCTGGCCGAGTACCTCGCCGGCAAGGGCTACACGGCCGCCGGATTCGTGGCAAACCTCGGTTACTGCAGCTACGAGACCGGCCTCGGACGGGGCTTCCATCACTACGAGGACTATCCGCGGTCGATCGGTCAAATCGCCACGAGCTCGACGATCGTGCGAACGGTGGCCGACAACTTCCGGATCCGGAAATGGCTGCAGAACGACGAACACCTGAACCGCGTGACGGCCGAACGGCTGAACGAGCATGCGCTGGCATGGCTGTCCGGGCATGCCGGGTCACCATTCTTCGTGTTCATGAACTACTTCGACACCCATGAACCATACCTGCCGCCGCCGCCGTTCGACCGGCAGTTCGGACCGGGCAGGCAGCGAGGCCGATACAGCCCGCTGCGCCGGTGGTTGTGGGATCCACGACTGGCGGACACGACCTTGAGCGACGCCGAGCGCACCGAGGAGATCGATGCGTACGATGGCGCATTGGCGTACCTGGACCAGCAGGTCGGCCGCCTGCTCGCCGAACTGGAACGGCGCGGGATTCTCCAGAAAACCGTCGTGATCATTACGTCCGATCACGGCGAGGAATTCGGCGAGCACGGCGTCTACGAGCACGGCTACTCGTTGTATCGCGCCGGCGTGCACGTCCCGCTGATTATCGTGACGCCTGATCAGCCACGACCCATCAGGCGCGTCGCGACGCCGGTGAGTCTCCGTTCGCTCGCGGCGACCGTCGTCGATCTCGCCGGCCTTGGAGCGGATGCGCCGTTCCCCGGACACTCGTTCGCGGCGCTGTGGCGGGCGGAATCACCGGACGGCACGGCCTTTCCCGAGCCGTTGCTCTCTGAAGTCTCCCGCGCGCCGGGACAACGGGATTGGTTCCCGACCAGCAAGGGCGACATGAAGGCCGTCGCGTTCGACGGTGTCAGGTACATCCTGAATGGTGATGCGACGGAAGAGTTGTACGACTTCGATCGGGATCCGTCCGAACAACACAACCTGGCGAAGCGTCCCGAGTATCAGGAGGCGCTCACGAAGAGCCGGCAGCTGCTCGATCGCCTGAAGGCGGCCGCGGCGGTCAAATAGCGGAGATCTCGACGGCTCGAACGATGGCTGGGGCCATCGATTACCGGTTGCGGGCCGCTTCGAGCCGGCACACGAGGCTGGCGCCGGCGGGAAGGACCAGACGGCCCTGGCCGACGCGCCGGTTCTCGAACGCCGTCACGGTGTAGAGCATGCGGTTCAACCACTCAGGCGTGGGCTTGAGATTGCTCTCCTGCAACGCGCGTCGCGGCGACGACAACCGCTTCAACCAGATCGTCATCGCCGCCAACGGAAGAATGGACAGATTGAAATAGCTGAGGAAGCGAATCGTCAGCCCGGACGAGCCGCACGCCCGCGCCAGCGTCCGCCTCGTGTAGCGTCGCTTGTGAAGGCTGAGCTCGTCTTCACCGCCCCACAGCCACTGGTAGGCGGGCACGGTGAGCACGACCTGTCCGCCGGGCTTGAGAAATCCCGCCAGCATCTGCAGGCCCCCGACGTCGTCGTCCAGGTGTTCGAGTACGTCAAGAGCGGTGATGACGTCGAACGAGCCACGAAGCGAGGACGTGTCGCCGCGGAGATCGAACAACCGGAAGCCCTGCGTCTTCTGAAAATCGACCAGGCTCTCCGGGGCGATATCGGCGCCGGTGACCTCGCCGAATCGCGACAGGAACGTGAGGTTGAAGCCGGTCCCACAGCCGTAATCGAGAAGGTCCAGCCGGCCGGATCCAGCGGGTCTCGCGCCCTGAATCTCGCGAGCGGCAATCTGCACCTGCTCGAGAAACAGGTCCCGGCGGGACAGGAACCACCAGTGTGTGGCTTCGAAGTTGGACGTGGCTTCGTACGCCGCGCGCTGCACGTGACTGGCGACAGTCTATCGCCCGGCCGTCCGGCGTCCGACGGGCCGGAAAAACGCGACAGGGCCTATGAACAAAGTCGCGCCAGAAGGTGACTTTCTGGCGAGATGCGGCCGTGCTGCTGCCTCAAGCGACCTGTTTTCAGTATGTTAGTGGGCCGACCTCCCCGGTTGGGGACTGAGAGGATTGGCGAGGTCTTTGCTCTGATTTCACCGCCACGGATCCTGAGGCGAACTCTATCCATTGCTGTGACGGCAATTCTCGGAATATCAGCCTTTTACCACGACAGCGCCGCCGCGCTGGTTGTCGACGGCAACATCGTCGCAGCCGCCCAGGAAGAGCGCTTCACGCGCGAAAAGTACGACGCCAGCTTTCCGCTTCGATCGATTCAGTACTGCCTGGAGCAGGGGCGGGTCTCGGCCGCTGATCTCGACTACATCGCGTTCTACGACAAGCCGCTCGCGAAGTTCGACCGGATCCTCGAGACGTATCTCGAGTATGCCCCTGCCGGCTTCGCCAGCTTCAGCCTCGCGCTTCCGGTGTGGCTCAAGAAGAAGCTGTTCACGCGACGAACCATTCTCTCGGAATGCCGGGACGCGAAGCGGGCGAAGCTCCTGTTTCTCGAACATCACGAAAGCCACGCCGCGAGCGCCTTCTTTCCGAGTCCCTTCGAGGAAGCGGCCATCCTGACGCTCGATGGCGTCGGTGAATGGAGCACAGCCGCGTACGGGGTCGGCCGCAGGAACTCGCTGGAGCTCACGCGGGAGCTCAGGTTTCCGCACTCGCTCGGGCTGCTCTACTCGGCGTTCACGTACTACTGCGGGTTCAAGGTCAACAGCGGCGAGTACAAGCTGATGGGCCTGGCGCCGTACGGCCGGCCGATCTACCGCGATCTGATCTACAAGCACCTCGTCGATCTCAAGCCCGATGGCAGTCTCTGGCTGGACATGGAGTACTTCAACTACTGCCAGGGTCTGACGATGACGAACGGGCGTTTCGACGATCTGTTCGGCGGTCCGCCGCGCGCGCCGGAGTCGCGAATCGAGCAGCGCCATATGGATCTGGCGGCCAGCATTCAGGCCGTCACTGAAGAGGCAATGCTGCGGATCGGCCGTGAACTGCATCGCGAGACCGGCATGGCCAGCCTCGTCATGGCCGGCGGCGTGGCGCTCAACTGCGTCGCCAACGGCAAGCTGCTGCGCGAAGGCCCGTTCAAGGACATCTGGATTCAGCCGGCGGCGGGCGACGCAGGCGGCGCGCTCGGCGCGGCGCTGTTCGTCTGGCATCAGCTGCTCAATCGCCCGAGGGAGCTGAACGGTCACAGCGCCCAGGGTCCGAGCCTGCTCGGCCCCGCGTTCTCGAGCGATGACGTCGAGGCGTTTCTCCGGACCGTCAACGCGACCTACACGAGGCATCACGACGAAGCCGCGCTGCTCGAGGACGTCGCGCAGGCGTTGGTCGACGAAAAAGCGGTCGGCTGGTTTCACGGCCGGATGGAATTCGGCCCCCGCGCCCTTGGGGCCAGAAGCATTCTTGGCGACCCGCGATCGCCCCGGATGCAGGCGACGATGAACGTGAAGATCAAGTTCCGCGAGAGCTTCAGGCCGTTCGCGCCGTGCGTGCTCCGCGAGCACGTCCATGAGTGGTTCGGCATGCGGCCGGGCGAGGACTCGCCGTACATGCTGCTCGTCGCGCCCGTGCTGGAGCGCCACCGCGTTCACGAAACGGCGGGCGGGCCCGCGACCGTCGAAGACGATCCCGATCTCCGCCGGCGCGTGAGCGCCGTGCGCAGCAGCGTGCCCGCCATCACGCACGTCGACTACAGCGCCCGCGTGCAGACCGTCGACGAGCAGCACGGCCGATTCCAGCGTCTTCTCAAGGCATTCCATGCCAAGTCCGGGTGCCCGATCCTGGTGAACACCAGCTTCAATCTGTCGTGGGAGCCCATCGTCAACACGCCGGCCGAGGCGTTTCACACGTTCATGCAGTCCGACATGGACGTCCTCGTCCTCGAGGATTGCGTCCTGCACAAGAACCGGCAGGCGCTCGGCCTGCAGACGTTTGCCGCGTCACCGAACGCGCCGCCCGACGCGAAGAGTCCCTGGATCGATCCGGCAACGGGCGATCCGCTCGTCGTCACCTCGCACTGCGCGCGCAACATCGTCTCGGGCAAATGTTATCCGGTCGAAGGCGGCATTCCGCGGCTGTTCGTGACCAACGACGCGGCCGACGACGTGACCGAGATCGTCAAGCAGTTCTACGAGAAGACCCCGTTCCCGAATTACGACGACCTGGACAACCGCCGCGCGCTGCTGGAAAAGGCGCGCGCCGGGCGGTTCGCGCGATTGCTGAACGAGCAGATTCCGTACACGGCGCCGGTCGT
>JBLNGH010000116.1:0-20681 GCA_050264575.1 Acidobacteriota bacterium
AATCGGCAATCGGGGAATCCCGCGCGTCCGTGCGCAGGGGTTTTCAGATTTCAGATTCCGGATTCCCCGATCAGATTGCAGATTTTAGATTTCAAATTTCAGTTGGAGACAGCGATGTTGACTCGACGAACGTTCCTGCGCACGACGGGCGTGCTCGGCACGGCCGCGCTCACGATCGGCACGAAGACCGTCGAGGACGTCGCGGCGGCGTCGCGGGCACTGGGGAGCCAGTCGCCGGAGGACGTCGCGCGCGACGAAGGCTACTGGCGTGAAGTGCAGCAGGCGTTCGCGCTCGATCGCACGCTCATCAACCTGAACACGGGCCATCACTGCTCGCATCCACGCGTGGTTGCCGACGCGGTGAAGCGGTACCTCGACATGGAGAACCTGGCGCCCGTGTACTACGCCGGTCTCATGAATCGCAACATCGAGTCGGTCCGCCGCGGTCTCGCCGCGGAGTTCGGCTGCGATCCGGAGGAGCTGGCCATCACACGCAACGCCAGCGAGTCGCTTCAGATTCTGCAGAACGGCATCGACCTCACGGCCGGTGACGAGGTGATCACGACCGAGCAGGACTATCCGCGGATGCTGACGACCTGGGATCAGCGGGCGCGGCGGGACAAGATCAAAGTGACCCGGGTTCAGTTTCCGGTCCCGACCACCCAGCAGGACCTGTTCGATCGCCTCGAGAAGGCCATCACGCCGCGGACGAAAGTGCTGCACTTCTGCCACATCACCAACCTGACGGGGCAGCTGTTTCCGGTGCAGCAGATCTCGCGGATGGCGCGCGAGCGGGGCATCCGGACCATCGTCGACGGCGCGCACGCCGGCGCGCAGTTTCCGTTCAAGCTGCGCGAGCTCGAGTGCGACTCGTACGGCGTGAGCCTGCACAAGTGGCTGCTCGCGCCGTTCGGCACGGGGATTCTCTTCGTCAAGCGCGATCTGATCCCGAAATTCTGGCCGCTCCAGGCCGCGCCGGCACGAAGCGACAACGACATCCGGAAGTTCGAGGAGATCGGGACCGCGCCGATCGCGCCGAAGGCGGCCATTGCCGACGCGCTCGCGTTCCACCAGGCGATCGGCGCCGAGCGCAAAGCCGCGCGTCTGTACTACCTGACGATGCGCTGGGCGACGCCGCTCGGCAAGCTGCCGAAGATCCAGATGTTCTCGAGTCTCAAGCCGGGCCAGACCTGGGGTCTGGCGACAGTCGGGATCCAGGGCATGGAGTCGAGCAAGATTTCATCCTCCTTGTGGGACCGCTATCGCATCATCGTCGCCGCGCTGGCCGGCGGGCAGCCGCCCAACCAGCAGTACGACTACCAGGGGATCCGCGTCACGCCGAACATCTACACGACCGTGCAGGAGATCGACACGTTCGTGACGGCGATGAAGGAGCTGGCCGGCTCTTGACATCATCATGAATAGGTGCATGATGATGCTATGCCGTTCCGACCGGCCGACGAAATCCTGCCCCTGACTCCGCTGTCGTTCGAGATCCTGCTGGCGCTGCTGGACGGGGAGCGCCATGGGTACGCGATTCTGCAGGTGCTCGAAACCCGGCTTTCCCCGACGTTGCCGATGCGGACCGGCACGCTGTACCGCGCCCTGAGCCGGCTGCTCGACGAGGGATTGATCGAGAAATCCGGCGCCGACAAGGCCGACAAAGAGGATGAGCGGCGGAGGTATTACCGCATCACGGCCCGCGGCCGGAAAGTCGCCAAGGCCGAAGCGGAGCGGCTCGCCGACCAGGTGGCCGCCGCGCGCGCCCATCGGCTGCTGCCCGAGGATCGGCGGTGACCGTCGCTCGGAAGCGACCATGGCCGCCGGCCGGCTTGGCCGTCGCCCGGGCGCTGCACCGGTTTGCCGTCCGCGCCTATCCGCCCGCGTTCCGGCGCGACTTCGGATCCGAGCTCGAAGCCATCTTCGACCAGCGGCTCTCGCGTGCCATGTCTTCCCCGCGCGCCGCCGGTCTCGTGGCGTTCGAAGTCGCCGACGCGATCGGCACCGGCCTGTCGGCGCGGATCCGCGCGGCCGCGACGGCCTGGGCCTGGCCGGCCCGTACGCCCTCCACTTTTTTCAGGAGTCGATCCATGAGCTTCGAATCGCTCGTCGCCGACGTTCGGCTCGGCCTCCGTCAATTCCGGCGGGCGCCGCTGTTCGCGCTGGTCACCGCCGCGACGCTGGCGATCGGCATCGGCGCCAACAGCGCCATCTTCGGCGTCGTCTACTCGGTGCTCCTGCGATCGCTGCCGTATAACGATCCGTCGGCGCTCGTGATGATCTGGAGCAACAACTCGCGCCAGAGCGAGCCGCGCAACCCGGTCTCGCCGGCGAATGTCGAGGCGTTTCGCGCCGCGCCGTCGCTGGCCGCGGTCGAAGCGATGTACTCGTTCCTGATTCCGGTGCAGCTCCGCATCGCCGAAGACCCCGAGGTGGTTCAGGGCGCCGCGGTCACGCCGGGCATGTTCCAACTCCTCGGCCGGCAACCGCTCCTTGGCCGTACGTTCCAGCCGGGCGACCCCTCGCAGGGGATCGTCATCGACTACGACTTCTGGCGGCGCCGCTTCGCTGGAGACGCGTCGGTGGTCGGGCGGCGGATCAGAGTGGACGGGTTCCACGAACCCGTGGAGATCCTGGGCGTGATGCCGCAGGACTTCGTCTTTCCATACCGGTCGATGCTCGGGCCGTCGGGATTCTCTCGCTCGCAGCACGCCGACCTCTGGGTGCCGCTGTCGAAGGATCGTGATCCGCGCCTGGTTGATCCAAGCGGCCAGCCGACTCGAACGGTTCACTACCTCAGCGTCGTCGCGCGGCTGAAGCCCGGGCAGCCGCTCGATCGCGCGACCGCCGATTTGAACACCATCGCCGCCGATCGCGCGCGTCTGTTTCCCGACACGAATGCCGGGTGGGGAATCACCACCAGTTCTCTGCACGAGCAGACCGTCGGCCAGCTGCGGCCCGCGCTGCTCACGCTGCTGGCGGGCGTCGCCGTCGTGCTCATGATCACGTGTCTCAACGTGGCGAACGTCCTGCTCGCGCGCGCGACCGGCCGCCGGCGCGATCTGTCGGTGCGCTCGGCACTGGGCGCCTCGGGCGCGCGCCTGATGCAGCAGACGGTGGTCGAAAGCCTGATGCTGTCGATCGCCGGCGGCATCCTCGGTCTGGCGCTGATGCTCGGCGCGACTCAAATGATTCGCGTGATGGCGCCGGCCAATCTTCCGAGGCTGAGCGAAGTAACGGCGGGCGCTCCGGTGCTGCTCTTCGCTCTGGTGCTCTCGCTCGTCACCGGACTGTTCGTCGGTCTCCTGCCCGCGCTCTCGGCGGCGCGATCGCCCGCGCAGGAATCGCTCCGCGAATCGCAGCGAACGACGGCCTCCGTCGCCCGTCAGCGCGTTCGGGCGGGCTTCATCGTCGCCGAAGTCGCGCTCGCGATGACCCTCACGATCGGCGCGGGTCTCCTGTTTCGCAGTTTTGTATCGGTCCTGGGTGTGGACGCGGGATTCCAGTCGGACCGTCTGCTGACGATGCAGATCGCTGTTCCGCAGCGGCTCACGAGCCACCCGTCGAGAATGGCCTTCTACGACGATCTGGAAGCTCGTCTGCGTGCGGTGCCGGGCGTGACGAATGTCGGCGGGACGACACGGCTGCCGCTCGGCAGCACGAACGTGTCGAGCTACGTCGAGGTCGAGGGGCGCAACGTGCTGCCGGCAGACCGTCCGGAGGTCGAATTCCGCCGCGCCGTGTTCGACTACTTTCGGACGCTGGGCATTCCGCTGCTGCGCGGCCGGCTGTTCACCCGCGAAGACTCCGCCGACACGCCGCCCGTCGTTGTCGCCAACACCGCGTTTGCCACGCGCATCTTTCCCGGCGAGGAGGCCGTGGGAAAGCACGTCCGCTTGAGCGGATCGACCGGCCCGTGGAGCACGATCGTCGGCGTCGTCGGCAGCATCAAGCACGGCAGTCTTGAAGAGACGCCGAAGCCCGAGCTGTACATAACGTACCGACAGAACTCTCCGGTCGCGCCGTTTCTCGCTATCAAGACAAGCGGCGCTCCGGCGGCAATCGGGACTGCCGTTCGTCAGGCCATCAAGCAGGCCGGTGCCGATCCACCGACCGATGTGCGCACGATGGAGCAGATTCGAAGCGATTCCGTTGGCGAGCGGCGCTTCGTGCTCGTGCTCGTCGGCCTCTTCGGTCTCGTCACGCTCGTGCTGGCCGGCCTTGGCGTCTATGGCGTGATTACGCTCGTCGCCGCGGAGCGCACGGCGGAGGTTGGAATCCGGCTGGCCCTGGGTGCGTCGCCGATGCAAGTGCTCTCGCTGGTGATCGGCCAGGCCGTCCGGCTTGCCGTCACCGGCATCGCCATCGGGGCAATCATCGCGTTCATCCTGACGCCGCTTCTCGCGTGGCAGCTCTTCGACGTGACGCCCACGGATCCGCTCACGTACCTATCCGTCGCGTTCACGCTCGGCATCACCGCGATCTTCGCGGCGCTGGTCCCGGCCCGCCGCGCGATGCGGATCGATCCGGCGACGACCCTACGGAATTGAGCAGTTGTGATGTGGCCCAAATCACCACATCACAAATGTAGGATCACCCGGTGGACCTCGAGGCTCAATTCGGCGCGATCGACATCTATCTCTTCGATCAGCTTCTACGCGGACGCGTGACGTCCCGCGATCGGATTCTCGACGCCGGCTGCGGCTTCGGCCGGAATCTCGTCTACCTCCTGCAAGCCGGCGCCGAGGTCTTCGGCATCGACGCCGATCCGGACGCGATCCGCGAAGTGCGCGCGCTCGCGGCGCGTCTCGCCCCGGCGCTGCCGGCCGGCAACTTCCGCGTCGAGTCGATCGAGCACGCGACTTTTCCTGACGGGTTCGCCACCGTGGTGCTGAGCAGCGCCGTCCTGCACTTTGCGCGAGACGACGCCGAGTTCGACTCGATGCTTGCCGGCACCTGGCGCGTGCTCTCGACCGGCGGGCTGTTCTTTTGCCGGCTGGCCTCGAGCATCGGCTTCGAGACGCGCGTACAACGTGTGAAGGGGAAAACCGACGCGCCTCGAGGCTGGAATGGACGCGGCCGGTACCATCTGCCGGACGGCACCGTTCGCTATCTGGTGGACGAAGCCTTCCTGATGGATCGCACGCGCGCGCTCGGCGGCAAGCTGCTCGATCCGATCAAGACGACGGTTGTGCAGGATCAGCGGGCGATGACGACTTGGGTCGTGAGAAAGAGCTAACGAGTCAAAAAGACATGTCGGTTCCGGGGTTCCGGGGTTCCGGGGTTCTGAAGAGCCTGGTTCTGGTGTTCAGTGCGTCGCGACGGAGAACCTCGGAACCAAGAACTTCGGAACCCCGGAACCTCGGAAAGACAGGATTTATCGCTCGACCGCCGCCTGTGCGTTCACGTAATCGAGCCATTCCTCCGAGCGCGGATTTCGTCCACGCACCGCATCGGCGTAGGCGTGCTGGAGCCGCTCCGTGATCGGGCCGGTCTTGCCAGCGCCGATCCGGCGGCCGTCGATCTCGGCGACGCCGAGGATCTCGGCCGCCGTGCCGCAGACGAGCACTTCGTCGGCCGCGTACATCTGGTCGCGGCTCACGCGCGCCTCGCGGACCTGGAGACCGAGATCCCCGGCCAGCGTGAAGATGGTCGCGCGCGTCACGCCTTCGAGAATGGACTCGGTGGAGGGGGTGACGAGCGTTGCGCCGCGCACCAGGAACAGGTTTGCGCCCGTGCACTCGGCGACGTAGCCCTCCGGATCGAGCAGGATCGCCTCATCGAACCCCTGCCGGTGAGAGTCGGTCTTGGCCAGCACGGAATTGACGTAGTTGCCGCTGACCTTGGCCTTCGTCATCACGGCGCCAGGATGATGCCGCGTGAAGCTCGAGACGTTGGCGCGCAGACCCTGCGCGCGCGCGTCATGTCCGAGATAGACGCTCTCGCGCCAGACGGCGATGCCGACGTGCGGCACGCCCGTGTCGAGCGTCAGATTCCAGCCGCCTTCGGCCAGCCACACCAGCGGCCGGATGTAGCACTCGTCGAAGCCGTTCGCGCGAATCGTCTGCCGCGTCGCCTCCGCCAGTTCCTCGCTGGAGTATGGCAACTCGCGAAACCCGAGGATGCGGCACGACGCTTCGAAGCGCTGCAGGTGATCGTTCAGGCGGAACACCGCCGGCCCGCGCGCGGTCGCGTACGCGCGGATACCCTCGAACACGGCGATGCCGTAGTGCAGGCCCGCCGTGAGAAACGGAATGGTGGCCGCACGCGTCTCGACGAGCGCGCCGTTCATCCAGATGTACCGGCTCTGCATGC
This sequence comes from Acidobacteriota bacterium, assembly GCA_050264575.1. GTDB lineage: Bacteria > Acidobacteriota > Vicinamibacteria > Vicinamibacterales > SCN-69-37 > DASQFI01. The sequence goes on from JBLNGH010000116.1 coordinate 6,316, forward strand.
GGAGAATGATACCGAATCGGCGCGATTTCAGTTTCGTCGGTCACAAACCACGTGGGCGGGCCGCTCTCCAAGTTCCGCCAGCGCGGATTCACGAACCAATCGCGCTGCGGACCTGCCGGGGTTACTGATTGCGGAGCGCGATCAGCGGATCGACGCCGAGGGCGCGCCGGACCGGCGCGATTGCCGCGATCACCGCCACAATCGCGAGCGCGGCCGGGGCGGCGACCAGCGACAGCCCATCGGTGCTGCCGACGTCGACGAGGATCGCCGACAGCAGCTTCGGCAGCGCCGCGCCGACGCCGAGACCGAGCGCGACGCCGATCGCGATCAGTCGCAGTCCTTCGGCAAAGACGAGCGCGACAATCTGTCGAGGACGCGCGCCGAGCGCCACCCGCACGCCGATCTCACGCGCCCGCCGCACCACGGCGAACGCCATGATGCCGTAGACGCCGACCAGCGCCAGCACGAGCGCGATCGCGCCGCACGTGCTGACCAGCGCCGTCGCCAGCCGCTCGGCGGCAAGCGCTTCGCCCATGTAGGCGTCGAGCGTCATCGATTGATAGATCGGGACACTCGATCGCACCCCGCGCATCGTCCGCGCGACCGTCTCGACGTGCGATCGGGGATCGCCGGCGGTGCGCGCGACGAGATCCATCCGCAAGCTGGACGACTGAGATAGCGGATAGAAGATGAGCGGCAGCGGCGGGGCCTGGAGCTGGCGGTAGCGTCCCGTGCGCACGACGCCGACGATCTCGAGATCGGCGCCGGTCGAGTCGTGCGCGATGCGGCCGACGGCGGCGCCGCCGAAGTATCGATTCGCGAGCACCTCGTTCACGATCACGACCAGCCGGCCCTTGAACGAGTCGCGCGAGTCGAACCCGCGGCCCGCGAGAATCGGCATGCGCATCGCGTTGAAATAGTCGTCGCTGACGAGGTTGATATTGAACTCCATGCCTTCGTTGGGCTGGGGCACGTAGCCTTCGAAGCGGAAGCCGCGCCGCGCGCTTGGATAAAGCGGCAGGGCGCTGGTGAGACCGGCGGCCTCGATTCCCGGCACCCGGCTGACGCCGGTCAGCAGCTGCTGGAAATACTCCTGCCCGTGCTCCCTGTCGAGATCGCCAGGTGGAATGTCGATCGATGCGATGACGACGTTGCGCGCGCCGACGCCGAGATCGGCACGCCAGGCATTGGCGAGGCTGCGGCCGAGGAGCGCAGTCGAGACCACGAGAATGCACGACAGGGCGACTTGCGCGACGACCATTCCGCTCCGGAGCTTGGCCCCGGTGCGCGACCCCTGAGCGCCGGCGGATTCGCCGCGGAGGCTCGCGATGACGTTCGGACGCTTCGGCTGCAGCGCGGGGATCAAGCCGAAGAGGACGCCGCTGCCGAGCGCGATCGAAAACAGAAAGACGAAGACACGGACATCGACGCGCGCGTCGAGCATGCGCGCGATCTCGGGCGGAAAGAACGACGGCAGCGCGCCAACGGTCCAGAGCGAGAGCAGCACCCCGAACGCGCCGCCGCCAAGGGCGAGCAGCAGACTCTCCGTCAGGAGCTGCCTGACGAGATGACCGCGGCTCGCGCCCAGCGCCAGCCGCACGGCCATCTCCGTGTGCCGTGTCGTCGCGCGCGCGAGGAGCAGGCTGGCGACGTTCGCGCAGGCTATCAGGAGCACGAGCGCCGTCGACGCGAGCATGACGCCGCCGACGAGGCCGATGACGCGCCGCGTGTCCGGATCCAGCCGCGCGTGCCGAATGACCGTCATCGGCCGCGGCGCGGTGGGCGCCGCATGTGTGCCGCGGTTGGTCGTCGGATACATGTCGGCGAGGTTCGCCGCGAGGACGGTCAGCTCCGCCTGGGCGCCGGCAATCGTCGCGCCGTCTTTCAGCCGGCCGATCACGCTGAACCCGCGCCGATCGCGTTCTTCAAGCGTATCCGGCGGCGCGTCCAGCGGAATCCAGACATCCTGACGCCGGCCGAGATCGAGTCCAGTGAACCTCGGCGGCGCCACGCCGACGATCGAATACTGGGTCGCGTCGATGGTCACCGGCTTGCCGAGAATGCGCTCGTCCGATCCAAAGCCGCGCGCCCAGAGGTCGTGGCCGATGACGGCCGTGCGCGGCGCGCCCGGCGCGAGATCCTCGGGACCGAGCAGACGGCCGATCGCGGGCTGCACGCGCAGGGCGGCGAAGTAGTCTGCCGACACGCGGCTCACGCCCGCGCGTTCGGCCCCGTCGCCGATCGTGATGCCGATGATGGCGTCGTTCTGCGACGCCGACAGGCGATCGAGCGACGCCACCGACGATCGCATCGACAGGTAGTCCGGATAGGACGAATTGCCGTACGGCCCGCTGCTGTAGTCGCTGGTGAAGATCTCGACGAGGGTCGACGGGCTCGCCACGCCTTCGGCCGGCCGGAAGAGCAGCGCGTCGACGAAGCTGAAGACGGTCGCGTTCGCGCCGGTGCCGACCGCGAGCGTGATCAGGAGAACGATGGTCAAGCCCGGCGAACGGGCGAAGGAACGCAGCCCGTACCGGATATCGCGAATCAGGCTGTCCACCGCGCTGTCATCGTGCGAGAACCATGCCATCAATCCATCTGAAACCTGGGAATCTGCACGATCTGGAATCTGAACTGGCAATCGGAAATCTGGGAATCGCCCCTGTGGCCTCAGATGCCGGGATTCCCGATCTCCAGATTTTCCCGATAGATTGCAGATTCCTCGATAAATTCCAGATTCCCGGTTCCGCAATTGCCCGACTAGATTCCAGATTGCGAAGATTCCAGCTTCCAGATGGCTCGATCGCCGTCGCGAATCCGCGACGGATCCGGCTCGAACGTGAGACAACGCGTCCGGCCATCAACTCCGACCGGCGACCGACCGTCTAACGTGCGAAGGTGGGCAGAAGCCCCGCCCCATTAGCCGGCCTGACAGGAGTCTTCGATGGCGTTGGACGGATTGCGTCGTGATCTCAAGGTAGGCGTTCGTGGACTGTTGCGGCGTCCTGGATTTGCCGTGGCGGCGATTCTGACGCTCGGGTTGGGAATCGGCGCGAACACGGCCGTGTTCAGCGTCATCAAGCACGTCCTCCTTGCTCCGTTGCCATATCGGCAGCCCGATCGAGCGGTGATGGTCTGGAGCAAATGGCGGGGCTTCGACAAGACCTGGGTGTCCGATGCCGAGGCGCTGGACTATCGCTCGCGCGTACGCGCCTTCAGCGACGCGGGCGCCTGGAGCGTCGCGCAAGTGAACCTGACGGGAGACGGCGATCCGATCCGAATCGGTGGCGCGTTCGTGACCTCGAACCTTTTCGACGTCCTCGGCACTGCGCTTCTGGCCGGACGCAATTTCACGGAGGCTGAAGCGACGAACACGCCCGGTGTCGTGATCCTCAGCCATGGGCTCTGGCAGAGGCGGTTCGGCGGGGAGCCGGTCATCGGCCGGTCGATTCAGATCAACGGCATCGCGCGGCAAATCGTCGGCGTGATGCCACCGGGTTTCCAGCTGCCGACCGACTACGTCATCGACGCCGAGGAGCCGACGCAGCTGTGGCTGCCGCTTCGTCTCGACCCGCAGAACCGGGGCAACCATGGTCTGCACGCGGCGGCACGTCTGCGCGACGGCGTCACCGTCGAGCAGGCGAATGCCGAGCTGCAGTCGCTCACGCAGGCGCTGACGAACGAGGGCCAGTATCCGAAAGCGATGGAGTTCTCCGCGTTCGCCGTGACGACGACGGATGAAGCGTTCGCGGCGGTGCGTCCGGCGCTCGGGCTCGTGTTCGGCGCCGTCGGGTTCCTGCTGCTCATCGCGTGCGCCAACGTCGCCAATCTGCTGCTCGTCCGGGCCGACAGCCGCGTGCGTGAAATGGCCCTCCGCTGCGCGCTCGGCGCCGATCGCGGGCGCCTCGTCAGACAGCTGCTCACCGAAGCCGCGGTGCTCGCGGGTTCGGCCGCGCTCGTCGGGATCGCGATCGCCTGGATCGCGCTGCGGGCGCTCGTCGCCGCGCAGGCCGCGCTGCCGCGGGTCAACGACGTCTCGCTGGACGTGCGCGTCATCGGTTTCGCCACGCTGCTGGCAGCGATCACGCTCATTGTCTTCGCGCTGGCGCCGGCGCTCCGCGCGGCGCGGGTCAATCTCGTCGACGCGTTCAAAGAGGGATCGGCGCAGACCTCGATCGGGCAACAACGTCAGCGGCTGCGTGGCGCGTTCGTCATCGCCGAACTGGCGCTCGCCGTCATGCTGCTCGCCGGCGCCGGGCTCATGCTTCGCAGCCTCTGGAATCTCCGGCACATCGATCTCGGATTCAATCCGGACCGGGTGCTGACGATGCGCCTGGCGCTGCCGGCCGCTCAGTACGACTCGCCGGAAAAAGTGAATCTCTTCTACCGCGACCTCGTGTCGCGCGTCCGCGCGCTGCCCGGCGTCGAGCGTGCCGGGTTGCTGAGACTCCTGCCGCTGGCCACACCGATCGGAGACTGGGGCATGACAATCGAGGGCTACACGCCGCCGCCTGGCGTCAACACGCCGGGCGACTGGCAGGTCGCCACCGCGGGTGGTCCCGAGGCGTTGGGTGAGCGCCTCATCGCGGGCCGCTGGCTGACCGATCAGGACACGGACGGTGCGCTCGACGTCGCGCTCATCAACGAGACGATGGCCCAGAAGTACTGGGGCGGCCAGGACGCGATCGGAAAACGATTCCGGATGGGCGGAGCCGACAGGCCGTGGATCACCATCGTCGGGATTGTCGGCAACGTCCGGCACAACGGCGTTACGACGGAGATCAAGTCTAAGTTCTACCGCGCGCACGGCCAGTTCCACCGATCCTCCGGCAACCCGGCGCGCAACATGACGCTCGTGGTCAAGGCGGCCGGCGATCCGCTGCTGATGATTCCGGCCGTCCGGCGTGAAGTGCGGGCGCTCGACGGCAATCTCCCCGTTGCGGCGATCCGATCGATGCAGGATGTGGTGGACACGTCGATCGCCACCCCGCGCCTGACGGGCTGGGTCCTTGGTGTGTTCGCAACGCTGGCGCTCGCCCTGGCGGCGGTTGGCGTCTACGGCGTGCTCTCGTACGTGGTCACGCATCGCCGGCAGGAAATCGGCGTGCGCATCGCGATGGGCGCGGGTCCCGGGCGAGTGCTCGGTCTGATCCTGCGCGGCGGGATGCTGCTCGCCGGGACCGGCATCGCGCTCGGTCTCGCGCTGGCCGCCATCACCACCCGGCTGATTGCCGCGCTCCTGCACGGCGTCGAGCCGCTCGATCCGGTCACGTTTGCGGTGGCTCCCGCGGTGTTGCTCCTCGTCGCTCTCGGCGCGAGCCTGATCCCCGCGTGGCGCGCGACGCGGGTGGATCCGGCGCAGGCGATGAAATGACCTCGGGGCTCAGACCGGGGTCAGACCCCGACCCCCAGGGGTGTGACCCCGGTCTGACCCCCCAGGTCTTCCCACCCTCACTTCAACGCAACCAGCGGGTCGATCCGTGCCGCCCGTCGCGCCGGCAGGGAGCACGCCGCCAGCGCGGTGACGGCGAGCGCCAGCGCGGTGGTGGCGAACGTGACCGGATCGATCGGCTCGACGCCGAAGAGCAGCCCGCGCATGAGCCGGGTCAGCCCCATGGCCGCGGCAACACCGATCGTCACGCCCGCGAGCGCAATCGTGAGCCCCTGCTGAAGGACCAGACCGAGGATGGCGGACGGAGTCGCGCCGAGCGCCATCCGGATGCCAATCTCCTGTGTTCCCTGGCTCACGAGATAGGCCATGACGCCGTAGATGCCGATCGCGGCGAGGACGAACGCCAGCCCTGCGAAGATTCCGAGCAGCATCATCGAAAACCGCCGCCGGACGAGCGACTCGTCGATGCGGCTCGTCATCGTCCGCACGTTCGACACGGGCAGATCCGGATCCAGCGCGCGAATCTCCTTGGTCACCGCGGCAGCGACACTCGACGCATCGCCGTCGCTTCGGACCACCAGATACATCGTCCGCGCCGAAGACTGCGTGTGCGGCCGGTAGAACGCAATCCGTGAGTCGAGATCGAGCGCGTACTGCTTGACCCGGCCGACGACTCCGACCACGGTCTCCCAGGGCGACGTCGATTTCAGATCCCCGTAGCGAATGCGTCTGCCGATCGGATCCTCATTCGGCCACAACTGCTGCGCCATGTGGTCGTCGATGATGACGACGCGCGTGGACTGCGCGGTGTCGCGCTCGTCGAAGAACCGGCCACGCAACAGCGGGATGTTCATCGCCTCGAAGTACCGGCTGCTCGCGACCCGCTGATCGGCGTTGATGAAGTTCTCGCCAGCCGGCGGAATACGCCCTTCGACCGTGATCGGTCCCCAGGCGAAGTACTGGCTCATCGGCAGCGGTGTGGCCGCGCCCGCCGCGGTCACGCCAGGGAGCCCGGCAAGGCGATCCCACAATTCCCGGTAGAACGCGGAAACGGCCTGCGCGTCGGGGTAGCGCCGGCCGGTCACGGACAGCTCAGCCGTGAGCACGCGATCGGCGATGAATCCGGGTGCCACGTCCTGCACGTGCGCGAAGCTGCGAATCAGCAATCCGGCGCCTACGAGGAGGACCACCGACAACGCCAGTTCCACGGTCACGAGCATGCGGCGAAAGTTGTGCGAGCCGCTCCAGACGGCGCCGGCGCCGGCCGAGCCGCGGCTCGCTTCCTGCAGCTGCCGCTGCAAATCGAGCCGGTACACGCCGAGAATCGGCGCCAGTCCGAACAGCACGCCGGCGACGATGCACAGCGCGATCGTGAACACCAGAACCTCGACGTTGATCGCAATCGCGCTCAGACGTGGAATGTCTTTCGGTTGAAGGAGCTGAATCCAGCGCACGCCGGCGAACGCCAGTCCGACGCCCAGCACGCCGCCGGCGAACGAGAGCAGCAGGCTTTCAACCAGGAGCTGACGCGCAATTCGAGGGCGGCTCGCGCCGAGCGCGGCACGGACCGCCATCTCGCGCTGCCGCGCCAGCGCCCGCGCCAGCAGGAGATTGGCGACGTTTGCGCACGCGATGAGCAGCACGAATCCCACCGCGCCCGACAGGAGCAGCAGCGTCCGTCGCACGTCCCCGACCACCTGATCGAGCAATGGGACGACGCTGAACGTCAGCCCGCCGTTCGGGGGATAGAAATCGGGGAAGTCCCGTCGCAGCCGCGCGGTGATCGCGTCCATCTCGGCCTGCGCGGCGCCGGACGAGACGCCTCGAGCGAGCTTGCCGATGATGTTGTAGTCCTCGCGCGTCCGCGTCTGCGGCGCCTGCGGACCCAGCGGCAGCGGCAGGAAGATCTCACCGTCTTCGACGACGCCGAGCGTCGGCATCACTTCGCGCGGCAGCCGGAAGCCGTCCGGGAGCACGCCGACGATTTCGTAGGACTGGCCGTTGAGCGTGATCGATCGGCCCAGCATCTGCGGATCCCCGCCGTATCGCGTGGTCCACAGCCCGTGGCTCAGAACGGCGGTTCCTGGGCGGCCTTGATTGTCCTCTTCCGGTTGAAACAGCCGGCCGGCGATCGGCCGGACGCCGAGCATCGGCAACAGATTCGACGAGACACGAATCACGCCGACGCGCGCCGGATCACCGTCGCCCGTGAGGTTGTAATTGGCGCCGAGCGCGACCGCCAAATCCTCGAAGCCGCGATGTCCCGACTTGATGTCGAAATACTGCGCCGTCGAAAACCAGTCTTCGGCGATGTTCAGCCCGGGCGATCGATTCCAGAGCAGGACCAGCCGATCGGCATCGGCATACGGCAGTTGATGGAGCAGCAGCGCGCTCGTGACGCTGAAGATGGCCGTATTCGCGCCGACGCCGAGTCCCAGCGACAGGACCGCGGCCGCCGCGAGCCCTGGATTCTTGCCGAGACCCCGGAGGGCGTACCGGATTTCCTGAACGAGCGTCAGCATGCGAAGGGATTGTAAAGCTGGAAACCTGGAAAGCTGGAAGTTCGGAAGGCAGGCGCACCTATCAGCGTGACCTGCACCAAAGGAAGGACCTTCACGTCCTTCATGCCCTTCATGTCTTCTTTTCGGGCAACTTCACTTGAGCCACAAGCGCGGCGTCGTCCGCCAGGCTTCTTCGCTTCCGAGCTTTCAGCCTTTCGAGCTTTCAGGCTTTCCAGCTTTCAGGCTCTAGATTCACGGCGAAGGGGAGTTCGGCACGACCCGGGTCGCCGCCGCCGGCTGTTGTGCCGCCGCCACCTCGAGGAGCGTCTTCATCAGTTCGTGCTGATCGACCGGCTTGACGAGATGCGCGTCGAATCCGGCTTCAACCGTCCGTTTCCGGTCCTTGGGTTGTCCCCAGCCCGTCACCGCGACGAGGACGATGTCACGGCCCCACGCCTGCGCGCGGATACGATTCGCGGTCTCGTAGCCGTTCAGGTTCGGCATGCCGAGGTCGAGCAGGATGACGTGCGGCGCGAATTCCGGCGCGATCCGGAGCGCTTCGAGACCGTCGTGGGCCGTCTTCACGTTGTGCCCGTGCACCGCCAGCATCTCTGCGAGCGTTTCGGCGGCGTCCAGGTTGTCGTCGACCACGAGAATCCGGCGCGACGGCAGGTCGGGAACGTGCCGCTCGACCGCCGGCGGCGCGGCGACCACCGGGGTCGCGTTCGTATCGTGCAGCGGCAGGTGCACCAGCAGTGAAGTGCCGGTCCCATGTCCGTCGCTCTGCGCGGCGACCCGTCCGCCATGCATTTCGACGAGGCGGTGCACCAGCGCCAGCCCGATCCCCAGGCCGGTCGACGTTCGATCCAGCGGCCGATCGATTTGCGTGAACAAGTCGAAGACTTTGGGCAGCATCTCCGGCGAGATGCCGACGCCGTTGTCGGTGACCTGGATCGCCACGTCGTCGCCGTCGCGCTTCACGACGAGGTCGATCCGGCCGCCGGCGTCGGTGAACTTCGCCGCGTTGTTCAGGAGGTTGCCGAGGATCTGCGCCAGGCGGGCCGCGTCGCCAATCACCTGCAGCGATTCGTCCGGCACGCTGACCGTCAGGATGTGATGTTTGGCGTCGATGAGCGGGCGGCTCGACTCGATGGCCTGCGCGACGACCGCCGAGATCTCCGTCGGCTCCCGGCGCAGGCTGATCAGGCCTCGGGTGATGCGTGAGACATCCACCAGATCGTCGATCAGCCGGACGAGATGCTCGACCTGGCGGTGAATGATCGCCGCCGACTTCGCCAGCTGCGGCTGCGGCAGTTCGGGGAGCACCACCAGCTGCGCCGCCAGGCGAATCGCCGCTAGCGGGTTCCGGAGCTCGTGCGCGAGCATCGCCAGGAACTCGTCCTTGCGGCGCGCGGCGTCGACCAGCTCCGCGGTCCGCTCCGCGACGCGCAGCTCGAGGTTCCGGTTGAGCCGTTCGAGCTGCCGCGTCTTCCGGTAGAGATCTAGGAAGAAGTTGACCTTGGCGCGCAGGATTTCGGGCCCCACGGGGACCGGCACGTAGTCGACCGCGCCGTACTCGTACCCCTTCAGGCGATCCAGATCCGTCAGGTGCACGCCCGAGACGAAGATGATCGCCGTCCGCCGGAATCGGGGATGCTCGCGGATCATCGCCGCCAGCTCGAAGCCGTCCAGCTCCGGCATGCACACGTCGACGAGCACGACCGCGAAGTCCGCTTTGAGCAGGTGATCCAGCGCCTCTCTGGCCGATCCGGCCATCACCAGATTGGCGTCGAGGTCCTTGAGAATCGCCGAGTAGCTGAGCAGCTTGCCCGGCTGATCATCGACGACGAGGATGTTAGCGTCCTCGATCATGCCTCACCGGTGCAGCCACATCCGGAGCGCGGACAGCAGCTGCTCCGTGTTGACCGGCTTCGCGAGATAGTCGGTCGCGCCGGCCTCCAGACACTTTTCGCGATCGCCCTTCATCGCCTTCGCGGTGAGCGCGATGATCGGCAGCCGCCGGAACGACGGATTCTGCCGGATGGCGCGGATCGTCTCAAATCCGTCCATCTCCGGCATCATGATGTCCAGCAGCGCGATGGCGAGCCCGGGCGTCGACTCGAGCGTCGTGATCGCCTCCCGCCCGGTGGCCGCGGTCAGCACCCGCATGCCGCGCCGCTCGAGCACGCTCGAGAGCGCGAAGATGTTGCGCACGTCATCGTCGACGACGAGAACCGCCTTGCCGACGAGCGCTTCATCCGATCGGTGGAGCCGGTCGAGCATCTGCTGTTTGCCCGACGGCAGATCGGCGACGACGCGGTGCAGGAACAGCGACGTCTCGTCGAGCAGCCGTTCGGGCGACTCGACGCCCTTCACGACGACGCTCCTGGCGAACGAGTGGAGCTGCAGCTCTTCTTCGGGCGAGAGCTCCCGGCCCGTGAAGACGACCACGGGCAGGTCGCGCCAGTCGTCGTTCTTGGCGATGCGGTCCAGCACCTCGAAGCCGGACATGTCGGGCAATCGGAGATCCAGCACGACGCAGTCGCAGGTCTCGCTCTTCAGCGCGACGAGCGCCGCCTCGCCCGAGTCGGCGGTCACGATATCGATGTCGTCGTGTGCGAGCAGTTCCTGGATGCTCATCCGTTCCGCGGCGTTGTCTTCGACGACGAGCAGCCGCTTGCGGCGCGGGGACGCGTAGCTCTTGATGCGATCGAGCGCGGCTTTGAGTCCCTCGCTGGACGTCGGTTTCGAGATGAACGAGAACGCGCCGCGCGACAGGCCGTGCTGCCGATCCTCCTCCAGCGTGACGATCTGGACGGGGATGTGACGCGTCCGCGCCTCCTGCTTGAGCTGGCTGAGCACCGTCCAGCCCGGCATGTCGGGCAGGAAGACGTCGAGCGAGATGGCGGTCGGCTGATACTGCCGCGCCAGCGTCAGCGCGTCGTCGCCGCGCATGGCGAGCAGGACCTTGAAGCCGTTGTCGCGCGCGAGGTCGATCAGGATCCGGGCGTAGGTCGGATCGTCTTCGACGATGAGCAGCGTCGTGTCGTCCGGCGAGAGAGTGTGGCGATCGTCGGTGATCACCTCCGGCGCGCGTTCGCTGACGTGGATCACCGGGAACGGCTGTGGCGTCAACGGCATGCCCGGCACTTCGATCGCCTTCGTCGCGATGACGGGTCCCGAGTACCGGAGCGGCAGGTACAGCGTGAAGGTGCTTCCGACCATCGGCGTCGATCGCAGCTGGATTTCGCCGCCGAGCAGGCTGGCCAGCTCACGGCTAATCGCCAGGCCGAGTCCGGTCCCGCCGTATTTGCGGCTCGTGCTCGCGTCGGCCTGCTGGAACGCCTCGAAGATGATCCGCTGCTTCTCGAGCGGGATGCCGATTCCGCTGTCGGAGACCTCGAACGCGACGACCGCGGGCGCCTGACTGAGCACCGGATGATCGTGGGACCACCCGCCGGCGACCTCCGACACCGTCAGGCGGACGCTTCCCTGGGCGGTGAACTTGAAGGCGTTCGACAGCAGGTTCTTGAGCACCTGCTGGAGCCGCTTGGCGTCCGTCTGGATCGTCCGGCCGAGCCGCGGATCCACCTGGACCTCGAACGTCAGGCTGCGGCTTTCCGCTTCGTGCCGGAACGTGCGGCCGACCATGTCGAGGAGTTGCGCGAAGAAGACTTCCTCGGCCTCGACGGTGACCGTGCCCGACTCGATCTTCGACAGATCGAGGATGTCGCTGATGAGGTTGAGCAGATCGGTTCCCGCGCCGTGGATGGTGCGGGCGAACTCGACCTGACGGGAGCTCAGATTGCCCTCGGAGTTGTCCGCGAGCTGCTGGCCGAGGATCAGGATGCTGTTGAGCGGCGTGCGCAGCTCGTGTGACATGTTGGCGAGGAACTCGGACTTGTACTTCGACGTGAGCGCCAGCTCCGCCGCCTTCTCCTCGACCGCCCGCCGCGCCAGATCGATTTCCTGATTCTTGCGCTCGACCTCGACGTTCTGCTCAGCGAGCTGCTGCGCTTTGAGCGCGAGCTGCTCGTTCGTCTGCTGCAGCTCTTTCTGCTGCGTCTGCAGCTCCTTGGCGAGCTGCTGCGACTGCGTGAGCAGCCCTTCGGTCTGCATCGTCGCTTCGATGCTGTTGAGGACGATGCCGATGCTGGCGGTGAGCTGATCGAGAAACACCAGGTGCGAACCGGTGAAGGTGTGCAGCGAAGCCAGCTCGATGACGGCCTTGACCTGGCCTTCGAACAACACCGGCAGCACGATGATGCTGCGCGGCGCGCTCCTGAACAGCACCGAGCCGATGGGCGTCGCCGTCGACGGCACGTCCGTGACGAGCAACCGCTGCCGTACCGCCGCGCACTGGCCCACGAGACCGGCGCCGATCGGCAGGTAGGCCGGGTGCCCGTTCGACGGATCGTCGGCGAACGTCGCCAGCAGCTTCAACCGCGGATCCGGATCCGGCTCCATCTGGTAGATGACACCCTGGTGCGCGTTCACGAGCGGCGCGAGCTCGGACAGCAGCATGCGGCCGACGAGACCGAGATCGCGCTGGCCCTGCAGCATGCCCGTGAAGCGCGCGAGGTTGGTCTTGAGCCAGTCCTGCTCGGTGTTGCGGTCCGTCGTGAGCCGCAGGTTGTCGATCATCGTGTTGATGTTGTCTTTGAGCTCCGCGACCTCGCCGCGGGCGTCGACCTGAATCGACCGCGTGAGGTCGCCCTTCGTCACGGCGGTCGCGACCTCGGCGATCGCCCGGACCTGCGTCGTCAGGTTGGCGGCCAGGAGGTTGACGTTGCCGGTGAGATCCTTCCAGGTGCCGGCGGCGCCGGGCACGTTGGCCTGCCCGCCGAGGCGGCCTTCGACACCGACCTCGCGCGCGACGGTGGTCACCTGATCGGCGAACGTCTCGAGCGTCTGCGTCATGTCGTTGATCGTGGCGGCGAGCGCGGCGACTTCGCCCTTGGCCTTCACCGTGAGGTTTTGATTCAGATCGCCGTTGGCGACGGCGGTCACGACCTTCACGATGCCGCGGACCTGCTCGGTCAGGTTGGCGGCCATGACGTTGACGTTGTCGGTCAGGTCCTTCCACGTGCCGGCGACGCCGGGCACGTCGGCCTGGCCGCCCAGCCGGCCCTCGGTGCCGACCTCGCGCGCGACGCGCGTGACCTCGGCGGCGAACGCGTTGAGCTGATCGACCATGGTGTTGATCGTGTTCTTGAGCTCGAGGATCTCGCCCTTGACGTCGACGGTGATCTTCCGCGACAGGTCGCCGCGGGCGACGGCGGTCGTCACCTCCGCGATGTTCCGGACCTGCGTCGTGAGATTCGCGGCGAGCAGATTGACGTTGTCGGTCAGGTCCTTCCAGGTGCCGGCGACGCCGGGCACGACCGCCTGACCGCCCAGCTTGCCCTCGGTGCCCACCTCGCGCGCGACGCGCGTGACCTCGGCGGCAAACGATCGCAGCTGCTCGACCATCGTGTTGAGCGTGTCCTTGAGCAGCAGGATTTCGCCGCGGACGTCCACCGTGATTTTCTTGGACAGGTCGCCGCTCGCAATCGCGGTGGCGACTTCGGCGATGTTGCGCACCTGCGCCGTCAGGTTGCTCGCCATGAAGTTGACGTTGTCGGTGAGGTCCTTCCACGTGCCGGCGACCCCCGGCACCTGGGCCTGGCCGCCCAGCTTGCCTTCGGTGCCGACCTCGCGCGCGACGCGGGTGACCTCCGCGGCGAACGCGTTCAACTGATCGACGGTCGTGTTGATCGTGTTCTTGAGCTCGAGGATCTCGCCTTTGACGTCGACCGTGATCTTGCGCGACAGGTCGCCGCGCGCGAGGGCCGTCGAGACGTCGGCGATGTTCCGCACCTGCGCGGTCAGGTTGTTGGCCATCGAGTTGACGCTGTCGGTCAGGTCCTTCCACGTGCCCGCGACGCCCGGCACCTGCGCCTGGCCGCCGAGCTTGCCGTCGGTGCCTACCTCGCGCGCGACGCGCGTCACTTCGCCCGCGAACGCGTTCAGCTGATCGACCATCGTGTTGATGGTGTCCTTCAGTTCGAGGATCTCGCCTTTGACGTCGACCGTGATCTTGCGCGACAGGTCGCCCCGCGCCACGGCCGTCGTGACCTCCGCGATGTTCCGGACCTGCGTCGTGAGATTCGCGGCGAGCAGATTGACGTTGTCGGTCAGATCCTTCCACGTGCCGGCGACGTCCGGGACATCGGCCTGGCCCCCGAGCCGCCCCTCGGTGCCGACCTCGCGCGCCATACGTGTGACCTCGGCGGCGAGCGCGTTGAGCTGGTCGACCATCGTGTTGATCGTGTTATTGAGCTCGAGGACCTCGCCTTTGACGTCGACCGTGATCTTGCGCGACAGGTCGCCGCGGGCGACCGCCGTCGTGACCTCCGCGATGTTCCGGACCTGCGTCGTGAGATTCGCGGCGAGCAGATTGACGTTGTCGGTCAGATCCTTCCACGTGCCGG
>JBLNGH010000117.1:0-4711 GCA_050264575.1 Acidobacteriota bacterium
AGGTTGATGCCCCACAGGTCCCGCTGCGCCGATCCCTCCGCGAGCAGCTCGGCTTCCTGATCGGCGTGCATGTCAGCGTCGAGCAGCATGATCCCGCGCCGGAGATCGACGACCGCCTTCACCATGTCGCCGAACCGCGGCCTCGCCATCTGCCGAAGCTCTTCGATGGAAACGGGAGTCGACCGTGTGGCGGTCCGCATGCGCGCGCGACATTCTATATGCACAGTATTGCGCTTCGTCCGTCTTCCGCGACCTGCGAGTCTTGATTCCGGGAAAGCCGACAGTCGTCGCCCGCGCGCGCACCACGCTAAGTAACTGATGCTGCACGCCATCCGCGTACCCCGAGTGGTGCACGCTACTTCATCCCGGCACGTGGCCTTTCCGAAGTTCGAAGTTCCGGCTGCAGACCGAAGAAACGAGGCTGATTCGGGACATCGCCACGGAGCAGGACCGATGGGCGGAGATCAACCGGACGCTGGAAGAGCTCGATCGCGCGTTAACGTGACGATAAGCCTGACGGAACCGTCGGCGAGTTCCCGTCACCCTGCAATCGAATCTGGCGAAGCCGCAGAATCTCTTCGCTCGCTTTGACGTGTGAGTCGACCAAGGGACGGGGCACGATCCCGAATCCGATGAGCGTGACCACGAGCGCCACGAACGTCCACGCTTCGCGCGGCGTCAATCCGAACCGCGGGCCGGACCCGGCCGTCGCGTCCGCGGCGCCGCAGAACAGCGAAAAGTACATCCGCAAAACCGCCAGACCTGTCAGCGCCGACGCAACGACGACGGCGAATCCCATCACCGGAAAGACGTCGACGGCCCCGTCCACAAGGAGTTCCTGACCGACGAAACCCAGCGTGCCTGGGAAGCCGGTGCATGCGAGTCCCATGCACAGAAAGCTGATTGCCAGGAGCGGCATCCGCTCGTATCCACCGTGATACGTCGTCAGGTCGAGCCGCCCGCGGCGCGCTTCGAGGACGAGCACGCAGCGGGCGAGTCCCGCGAAGGCGAGTCCGGCCGACAGCCAGACGACCAGCCCGCCGGCAAGCGCCGTCACGCTCGTGCAGTCGAGGCCCGCCATCACCAGCGCGGACTGACTCATGAAGAGGTAGCCGCAGGCCCGGCGCGCGCTGCTTTGTACGAGCGCGAGCGCCGCGCCGTAGACGGCGGTCCCGAGCGCCAGGATCGCGATCAGCCGCAACATCTCAGGAGAGGCGCGCGGCACGATCAGCACCACCGTCATGTAGGCGCCGAGCTGCGGCGCGTTGAACAGGATGGCCGGGCCGAGCCGACCGTGATCGAAGACTTCCGGCAGCCACGCGTGGAACGGCACGATGCCTTTCCGCATCAGCGCGGCGACGACGATCAGCCACATGCCGGTCGTCTCCAACCCCGCGTGGTGGACACCAGGACCGCTGAGCAGTGCCACGCCGGCGGCGAACAACAGCGTCGAGACGCCCAGGTACGTGCCGACGACGCGGCGCTGACGCTGATGCGCCGGATCCGCCAGCGCAGATAGAAACGTCCACACGGAAGCGACAGAGAGAGCGAGGAGGATGACCGCGCTCTCGGTGAGAAAAGACGCAACCGTGATGAGCGTCGCGAGAGCGGTCCGGCGCAAGCCGCGACGATCGAGCGATCCGCGCGGCGTGACAGCAACGGTCAGCAGCCACAGTCCCGCGGCAAATGGCAGCAGCGCGGCCGAGAGAGTATCGATGCGGACGATCGCCTCGCCGCCGGGTATCCGGCTGAGCGCCTCCGTGCGAATCGACAAGCCACGCAACTGCGCCGACATCGCGAGCGCAACCACCACCATCGTCGCAGCCGACGCGACGGACAGCCACCGAAGGCGCTC
Organism: Acidobacteriota bacterium; assembly: GCA_050264575.1. Taxonomy (GTDB): domain Bacteria; phylum Acidobacteriota; class Vicinamibacteria; order Vicinamibacterales; family SCN-69-37; genus DASQFI01. The sequence continues at coordinate 1,856 of JBLNGH010000117.1, forward strand.
GACGTCACGACGCAGAAACGACAGACCGATTACGACTGTCGGCAATGCCACGAGCGCGCCGAGCCAGAGCAGGGAGTTACTCATCCTGCTCCTCCGGCTCGGCCATTGCGATCGGGAACCGCACCGGCAGCGCGGCATTGCAGAGCCAGCGATCGAGACGCGTGAGGCCGCGCGCCAGCCGCATGAAGGGATCGACGACGAACCGGTCGAGGAGGTGGTCGAGAAATCCTCGCTCGAGTGCGAACAGGAAGAACCAGCGGCGGACGCGATCGGATGTCACATGCTCGAAGTAACCCGCACGTGGCACCGGACGATCGCCCAGCGCGTCCGCCATTCCATGCAGGTCGTGGAGGACGTTCGGCGCGCTGAGGAACTGCAGCAGCCGGAAGCTGGCGTGCCCCGCCAGGTGGACGAACGCGATCGTGTACCAGCCGATCGCGATTTCGACGACGATGATGCCGACCTGCGTGAGGGAGGCGTACGCCAGCGACGACTTGACGTCACTCTGCACCCGCGTCGTCATCGCCGCGAACACGGCGGTGGCGGCGCCGAGGGCTCCAGCCAGGATTCGCGCGACCAGTACTTGCTCGAGCAGCGGCGCGGCCCGGAGCAGCAGAAAACATCCGGCGTGAATCGAGAGCGATCCGTAGTACACCGCGCTCGAGGGCGTCGGGCCTTCCATCGCGCGCGGCAGCCAGCTCGAGAACGGCAGGAGGGCGCTCTTGCCGGCGACGGCCACGACGAGCAGCACGGCAATGATCGCGGCGCTGGATCCCGTCAGCCCGACCGTCGACGCGGCGCGACTATCGCCGAAGAGCAGCGCGAGGCTGTCGCTGCCGGCGACGTGGCGGAGCAGCACCGCTGCTGACAGCATCGCGGCATCGCTGATGCGATAAACCGACAGCACCCGCACGGCATTCGAGACGGCCGCCGGTCGCTCGTGGAAAAACGCAACCAGAAGGGCCGAGCTGAGGCCGACGAACTCCCACCCGATGAACAGCACCTGCACGTTGCCGGCGAGCGCGACGAGCAGCATGCCGGTTACGAACAGCGCGAGCAGTACGAAGTACCGGTTGTAGCCAGGCTCCCGGTGCAGGTAGCGATTGGAGAAGGCGGAGACGACGCCGGCGATCGCCGACACGAGCACGGCAAAAGCGAGCGAAAGGCGATCGACAAGGAATTCGATTGCGATCCCGCCGTGCAGCGAGTCCGACGGGGTCCCGAACCTGACCAGATGCGTGCCCGTAGTGGCCGTTCCGGACACTACGACCGCGAGCAACAAGGCGCCGCACGCCACGGTCATCGAGCCTGCGGCCAGCGCGCCCGTCCAACGCTCGGGCAATGGGCGATTGAGGAGCGACGCGCCGCCAAGCACCGCAAGCAGGGCTGCGGGCGACCCGACGCCGATGAGTACCAGCCACGTCAGCGGCACGCTTGACGTCATGTAGAAGCTGCCGCGGGCATTCCGTGGTTTTCGTGGATCGGCGACGGTTCGGCCACGATTGCCACTGGTGGAAGGAACCCGCGCTTGCCCTGATACCAGTCCGCGGAATTCCCGGCGATTACCCCCAGCGCATGTTCGGGGGTATATGCGGCAAACCCGGTGGCCCGCCATTCCGAGATCGCACCCGAGCCGGGATCGAGACAGGCGAGCCAGATCCAGCGATTGCGGGCCAGGCGTTCGATGTCCGGATTGTCCTGCATGACGCGTCGCACGCGATCGGTGTCGGCTTCTATGACGATGGTCAGCCGGGTGGGCTCATGGATCTCCACCATCTGCCACGGAAGGCCGGTGCGCAGATCGCTCTGCGCGCCATCCATCACGCCGAGCAGCGACGTGACGTTGTGCGGCAGCTTGGTGCCGCAGCCGTACCCGGACGGGTCGACGTAGCTGAAGTAATACTCGAGGTTGATCCCTGCGGCGACGGGCACAACCGCTGTCAGGATGCGCGCGAGAATCCTGCCGTCGTCATCGCCGGAGGGATCGTACGAAACGAGGAACGCGCGCCGATCGAGGAACAGGCCGCGGGTCCGCGCACGCCGGCCGACGACGCAGAACGCGTTCGTTGCGTGACCGTATTCGGGGCGTGGCTGCGCCAGATCCGCAGCACGCCCCTCCACGTGAGCCAGCGCCGCGAGCGCCGGATACCAACCCGGAACGGCGTCAAACCTCCGGCACCGCTCGTGCGCCTCGCGCCGGCGCGCCGTCTCGATCGCTGCCTTCGCCCGTTCCAGCAGCAACCGGCACGTCTCAGGAACGATGTCCTCATCGAAGAACGTCACCGCGTTGTCACACGTATTCCGCTGGGCGCCCACGAACCACGTCATCGTGTCGAAGACGAGCCCGTCGGTCGAGAGCAGGTGCCGCACTCGCGGATCGTTCGCCATCTGGGCAAAGGCCCGCGCGTTCGGCCCGCCTCGGCCGCCGCCGCACGCCCCGCAGTCGTGAGCCGATTCATGCGGGTTGTTGAGGCTGATCGATCCGTGGCCCACGATGAGCACGAGCGGTGAGAGACGATCGCGAATCCCGAGGTCGTCGAGCACGCGACGTACGATCGCTGCCATCTCAGGTACGGTGAAGCCAGAATACAGACCGATCGGCGGTTCTGTGTCGGTCCGATCGAGCTGGAGGCGCGTCCTCGGCGCGGCGGACGTCTCCTGGACGCGACTCCATCGAGAGAACAGCCAGGGGAACACGACACGCAGGACCAACGGAATCAGCGCCAGCCAGCCGAACATCGTCATCAGCACGGCGCCGCGGACGGGTAGCCTGCTGCCGAGATGCACGTTGTAGCCAAGAAATCCGGCGGCGGGGCGCGGGGGGCGGGGGGCGAGCCCCGGGCGGGGGGAGCGGTG
>JBLNGH010000118.1:0-34879 GCA_050264575.1 Acidobacteriota bacterium
ACGAAGGATGTTCAGACTGTCATCCGTGGAGCCATCGTCATAAATGAAATAAGAATCGACGAATGGATCGTAGTGCCGGAAGAAGAAGGGCAGCATTTGTTCGTCGTTCCAGCACAGCGCATAAACGTGAATCGTCATGTGACCGCGGAGCCTAGCTTATAGAGACATTCATTCATCGCTGAACGGATTATCGGCACGATTTGTCACCCCGGAGCTTCCGCGTGGCGGTCGTCTTCTTCGCTCGTTCGCTGTCGACCGGGTAAGTTCCAGCCCAGGTAATTGGCCCTGACGTTGCCTCATTGATGGGCGCCAGCTTCGGCAATGCCGCGTGCGGAATGCCAGGTCGAGCCATGGCCAGCTGCGAGTAGAAAGCCGACGTTGGACTGGCGGCGACGAGGATCGCAACGTTCCGCACGGTCAGCTGTGGCGTCTCGTTCAGGAGTTCGTCGCAGAAGTGCTCGTCAGCATCGCCACATATGCGGCCGCGACGTCCGTGCCGGTTCCCTCCACGGCGAGATGCGCGCCATCAATCAGGATCGCGCGGTCGCAGAAGTGGCCAATGATGTGTGGCACATGGCTTACGAGCACGATCGTGTGCCCGGAGGCACGCAACTGACGAAACCGCTCCTCGCACTTCGCCTTGAAGCCGGCGTCGCCGACCGCGAAGACCTCGTCGAGCACCAGCACCTCGCGCACCGCCGCGAAGGCCACCGCATAGCCCAGACGCGACGCCATGCCGCTTGAATAGTGCTTCAGCTTCAGGTTCGCGAAGCGCTCCAGCTCCGCGAACGCCAGAATCTCGTCCATCCTCCGCCGAAGCTCCGGCAGCGAGAGCCCCATCACGGCGCCGACCAGACAGACGTTGTCGACGGCGTCGAGCTCGGGATTCCAGCCCACGCCGAGCTCGAGGATCGGCGTGAGCGGACCCCGCACCGTGACGTTACCGGAATCCGGCGCGTAAACGCCGCACAGGATCTTCAGCAATGTGCTCTTGCCGCATCCGTTGCGCCCCATGATCCCGAGGGTTTCGCCGCGACTCACGCCAAGGCTGATGCGATCGAGCACCTGCAGCCGTTCGAAGCGCCGCGGCTCCAGCAAGCCGAGCATGTGCTCTCGGACCGTGTCACGACGAACCGACGGAATCCGGAACGCCTTTGAAACGCCGGTCGCTTCGATGACTGTCACAGGAACTCCGCCGCCCTTGGGGCGAGTCGCCTGAACACCACCCAACCACCGCCCAGCGAGATCGCGACGACGCCTGCAAGGCACAGATGCGCCGTCGCCGTGGGAATGATCCCGCGGACCAGCACATCTCGCGAGAATTCGATGATGGCGGTCGGCGGCCAGATGAACAAATAGAAATGAAATCGCTCGGGCAGAATCCCGAGCGGGTAGATGATCGGCGCCAGGAAAAAACCTGCCTGCGAGACGACGTCCCACACCTGGTTCAAGTCCCGATACCGAAGAAACAGCACGCTCGAGCCGAGCGAGAACCCCATGACGATCAGAATGAAGCTCGCGCAGTAGACGACGAACATCAGCATGCCCGTCGCTGTCGGCATTCGTCCGGCGCCTGCAAGAAACAGCAGGATGATCAGGATGAACACCGCCAGCGTGATGACCGCGTTCGAAATCGACGTCACCACCAGAATCCACGACGGACACTTCGCCTTCGCCAGCAGGAACCCCTTCGCGTGTAGCGACGTCAGGCCGACCTTCGTGCTCTCGGCAAAAAAATCCCAGAGGAAGAGTCCGATGATGAGGTTGAGCTTGTAATTGGGCTCCGACGCGAACAGGAACGAAAACACGCCCATGAGCAGCACGAACATCGTGAGCGGCTTGAGCAGCGCCCAGACGAAGCCGCCGACAGTACCGTAATAGCGAACCTTGAAATCCGTGCGGATCAGCGTCCAGACGAGGCCCGCGCGCGCCCGCGTCGCCGCCGCCGGACCCGCGTCAGCGCGGGGCCGATCCGCTGCCACCGGGCCGATCTCGGTTCCTGCTGAGGCATTCGTCATAGCCGGGCGTCTCCGGAGCGATGTCCCTGATCTCCTCGCATCGGCGCCGAGCCGCTGCAGCATTACCCTGCAGCTCTTCGACCTTCACCAGGCCCAGCCGTGCCGGCACGTTCAACGGATCGTACAGGAGCGTCTCCTCGTAGAACGACCGCGCCCGGTCCGGCTGGCTCTCGACGAGCGCCAGCGCCCCCAGCCCGTTCAGGCCGTCGGGCGATCGCGGGTCGAGCTCCCGCACCTTCTGAAACGCGGCGACTGCGCCCTTGAGCTGCCCCACTTCGAGCAGGCACACGCCAAGCTTCGCGTAGATCGCCGGCTCGTCCGTCCTGGCGTGAAGCGCGGTCGTGAACGCGCCGATGGCCTCGTCGTGGCGGCCGGCATCGTGCAGCGCCTCGCCCAGCAGCAGTTGCGCGTGCCAGGATTCGGGCGCCTGGTCCGTGGCCTCCGAAAACAGCAGCACCGGATCGCCCCAGACGGCATTCCGCAGCAGTGTGTGCATCGAGAGCAAAGCCAGGATCGCGACGACGATCGCCCGAAACAGCACCCTGGCGTAACGTCTCGCGTTCCATTGACGCCACGCCTCCAGGCGCGCCACGACGGCGCCGAAGGCGAGGAACAACCCGGCGCTCGCCAGATAGATGCGCTGCTCGGCCATCGGCTCGCCACGACCCAGGATGACGAGCGCGGCCGACGGCGCGAGCGTCGACAAGAACCAGAGAATGCCAAGCGTGACGGCGCCGTCGCGCCGCCGCATCCACCATGCAACGGCGCCGAGCACGCCAACCACGCCGGCCGACAGCAGCACGCGCGCATCGAACCATCCCACCAGCGTGAGCTCGTGAAAGATCGTCTGCTGTCCAGGCCTGACTAGCATCGTCAGATACCGGCGGGCAACGTCGAGCTCGAGTGGGAGAAAACTCCAGTCCACCTGGACCTGTCCGCGGTGCTCGATGGCCGTGAACACGGCGAGACGCACCGCAACGGCCAGTACGGCCAGGTCGATGAACGGCACGTGCATCATCCGCATCCGCCGCGATCGCTCAGCCACGGTCCCCGGCAGCACGAGCCGGTCGTAGGCGAGCGCGATAACGACGAACACTGCTGCGGTTTCCTTTGACGCAAGTGCCAGGATCCAGAGCCCGAACGTCGCGAACAGCCAGCCGGCCGCGCCGCCCAGCATCCACCGCCGCGCCGTGTCGAGCGCGAGCAGAAAGAACATCGTGCAGAGCAGTTCCGCCCGTCCGCTGACGTAGCCGACGGCCTGCGTCATCATCGGGTGCACGGCAAAGAGCGCGGCGGCGAGAAACGCGGCCAGACGGCGGCCGGTGGCGCGGCGCGTGAAATCGAACAGGAGCGCCACGTTGAGCATGTGCAGCAGCACGTTGGTGACGTGAAATCCGAACGGCGCCGCCCCCCAGATCGTGCGATCGATCGCGTAGGACAGGTTGACGACGGGGCGCGTGACCTCGTGGAGCACGATCGCGCGCAGGTCGAGCGGACTTCGGAGCGAGCGGTTCTCGACGACGAGACGTCGATCGTCGTAGACGAAGGGGTTGTGCAGCGCGTTGACGTAGACCAGGCCGGCGAGCACGACGGCCACGCCGGCCAGGAGCCAGTCTCGCGGCGCGCCCCGCATGGAACGGTCAGTCAAAGCCGAAGATAGTGTATGACGGTCACCGACGCATGGCGCCGCTTCGCATCCTTCATGTCACGCCGTATTCGGGCGATGCCTGGGCGTACGGCGGCATCGCGAGGCTCGCGTCGACGCTCACGCGTGACCTCGCGCGCCGCGGACACGCGGTGACCGTCTGCACGACGGATGCCTGCGACAGGACGACACGGCTTCCTGCTCCGGCGACCGTCGGCCGGCCATGGCGGCCCTGGCCGCCGGTCCGGACCGACGCCGGCGTCGTGATCCGCGTGTTTCCCAACATCTCGAATCGGCTGGCCTATCATCAGCAGCTTTTCCTGCCTCGCGGGCTCGACCGGTTCCTGCGCGAGCATGCCACCGACTTCGACATCGCCCACCTCCATGCGTGCAGGAATTTTCCGGGCGCGATTGCGGCGCGTCATCTGCGCCGCGCACACGTCCCGTTCGTCCTCGCACCCAACGGCACGGCGCCCCGGCTCGAGCGTCATCTCCGGGCAAAGCGCCTCTACGATTCGGTGATTGGCGACCGGATCCTGCGCGACGCCGCGCGGGTGATCGCGGTTTCCCAGGCCGAGGTGGCGCAACTGCGCGCGCTCGACGTGCCGTCGCCGTCGATCGCGGTCCTGCCGAATCCTGTCGATCTCTCGGAGTTCGACGAGCCGCTCACACGCGGCGGGTTTCGGGGCCGCTTCGGACTCGACGCCCGGCCCGTCGTGCTGTTTCTCGGAAAGCTCACGCCGCGCAAGCGCGTCGACCTGCTCGTTCAGGCGATCGCGCGAATCGACCAGGGTGATCCCACGCTCGTCGTCGCCGGCAACGACATGGGAAGCGGCGCGGCTGTCAGGGCCGCTGTCGCGGCGGCGGGCCTCCAGGCTCGCGTGCGATTCACCGGTCTCCTGCCGGGGCGCGAGCGGCTCCAGGCGCTCGCTGATGCCGACGTCGTCGTCTATCCATCCGAGCACGAGATCTTCGGGCTCGTGCCGCTCGAGTCGCTGCTCGCCGGCACGCCGGTCGTGGTCGCCGGCGACTCGGGCTGCGGCGAGATCGTTCGCGCGACCGGCGGAGGACAGATCGTCAAGGCAGGCGACGTCATGGCGCTGGCCGATGCGATCAAAGTTGTGATCAAGGATCCGGTGCATTGGCGGGGCGAAGCGGCGCGCGCAGCGGCCGAAGTGCGGAATCTGTTCGGAAATGACGCGGTCTGCGACCGTCTGGTGGACCTCTACCGTGCGATACTTTCGGCGACCTGAATGAGCACAGCTTCACGGCCCGGCGTCAGCTTCGTCGTGCCCGTCCGCAACGGCGACCGGTGGATTCGAGAGGTGATCGGCGCCATCGCGCGTCAGCGCGACGGCCGTCCGTTCGAGATCATCATCGTCGACGACCGGAGCGAGGATCGGACCACGGACATCCTGCGCGAGATGGCCGATGCCTTTCCCCTGCGCGTCATCCGCGGACGCGGACACGGTGCCGCAGCGGCGGTGAACACCGGCATTCTCGCCGCACGTTTTCCGATCATTGGTCAGGTCGATCAGGACGTCGTGATCCACGACGGCTGGATGCAGCGGCTCGTCTCCGCCCTGGACGATCCGGACGTCGCCGCGGTGCAGGGCTGCTACCTGACCGATCGCACGGCCAGCGTCGCGGCGAGGGTGATGGGCTTCGATCTCGAGTATCGGTATGCCGCGCTTCGCGACGGCCGGACCACGCACGTCTGCACGGGTAACTCGGTGTATCGAACGGACGCGCTTTATCGCGTCGGCCTCTTCGACGAGCAACTCGGCTACGGCTACGACAACGACATGAGCTATCGGCTGCAACAGGCGGGATACCGGCTCGTGTTCTGTCGTGACGCGACGAGCACCCACCGGTGGCGCGACAGCCTCTGGGGTTACTGCGTGCAGCAGTACGGGTTCGGCTACGGGCGTCTGGACCTCGTCGCCAAGCATCGGCATCGGCTGGCCGGCGATTCCGTGTCGCCGCCGCAAATGATGGTGCATCCGCTCCTCATGTCGGTCGCGCTCCTTGCGCTGATCGCGTCGGCCGTCTTTTCCGTCACGTCGGGTCCGGCGGTCGACGCGGCGATCTTCGCAGCCGTGCTCATCGTCGTGCTCGCGCTCGAGCGCGCGGTCACCGGCACGTACGCCGCCTGGAGACTCCGCGACGCGACGCCGCTGCTCTTCCCGTGCTTTCATCTGCTCCGCGATCTCGCGTGGACGGGCGCGATTGGCGCGTGGGCGATCCGGCAGGCGGTTGGACGTCAGTCGAAACCGTCGCACAGCATGGCGGCGCGTCCCGCTGACATGTGTAGGGCGGGGCTTGAGCCCCGCCAACATGCCGGCCCTAAAGGGCCGGCCTACACGACTACAGGGCCGGCCTACACGACAAAGCGCACACCGACGCGCGTCCTGGGGCTGATCCCGGCTCACAACGAAGCGGCCACCCTCCCCGGCGTCATCGCCGAGATCCGCGAGAGCGATCCCACGCTCGATCTGCTGGTCATCGACGACGGCTCGACCGACGACACGCCGGACGTGATCGAGGAGCTCGGCGTCCGGTGGCTGCGGCTGCCGGAACGCATGGGCGTGGGCAGCGCGATGCGCGCCGGCCTCCGCTACGCGGCACGTCAGGGCTACGACACGGCCATTCGGCTCGACGGAGACGGACAACATCGCGCAACGGACATCCAGCGGGTGCTCGCGCCGCTCCGCGCCGGACGCGCGGATGTCGTGCTCGGATCCCGCTACACGGAGTCGCGCGCGAATACGTCGATGACCGTTCGGCTGCTCCAGCACGCGCTCAGTTTGTGCCTTCGGATGCTGACGGGCAGGGTCGTTACCGATCCAACGTCCGGGTTCTGCGCGCTCGGGCCCCGAGCGGTCCGGCTGCTCGCCGAGCACCATCCGACGGGCTATCCTGAGCCCGAACTGCGGCTTTTCCTCAGCCGCAACGGTCTCGTCGTCGAGGAAGTGCCGGTTGACGCGCGACCGCGGCAAGGCGGCCGGACGTCGCTCACGCCGTTCCGGATCACCGCGGCAGGCGCGCGGATCCTGCTGGCGATGATCATCGTGCCGCTCCGGACCGGGGTCGGGAGACTCGAACGTGATTGATCGCGTGCAAGTGGTCGCGATCGCCGTCAGCGTCGTCCTGCTGATGGTCGTGCTGGAGCTGGTCAGGCGCCGGAAACTGGTCGAGGAATACTCGCTCCTCTGGATTCTTGGCTCGCTCGCCATTGTGGGGCTGTCCATCTGGCGCGGACTGCTGGACATCGCCGCGCGCGAGCTCGGCGTCTTCTACCCGCCAAGCCTGCTGCTGATGCTGCTCGTGGTCAGCGTGTTCGTGGCGCTGCTGTGGTTCTCGGTCGTCCTGTCGCGGCAGCGGCAGCAAATCGATCGCCTGGTTGAGGAAACGGCCATTCTCGGCGCCGAGATTCGTGACCTTCGGGCGAAGGACGCCAACGCCGCGCCTGACGGCCTGACATCGCCTTGATCGGCGACCGACGCGCCCGGGCGTGGCTCGCGGCCACCGCCGTCGTTTTTCTTGCCGACATCTTCCTGCACCTGCCCATCACGGACTTCTGCGACCGCCTGGCTACGCGGTACGGATTCACCGAGTACGACAGCGCGATGCGCGCGGGGTTCCTCCTGATCGGCGCGTGCACGTTTGCGACGATCTGGGTCTGGCCGAGCGGCCACCGGCTGCTCGTCGGCCTGACGATGACGTTTCTCGCGGGCCTGATGCTCCTGGCGCACAGGCTGATCGTCGTCAACGCGGTCGAGAGCGTCCATTATCCGCAGTACGCGCTGATCGTCCTGCTGCTGGCGCCCGCGGTCGGCAATCTGGAGATTGCGTGGATCGGCGCCTCCATCCTGGGCGCCATCGACGAGGGGTATCAGGCGAGATTCCTGCCTCGCGGCGCGCCGGATTACTTCGACTGGAACGACGTCGTGCTGAATGCGATCGGCGCGGCAGTCGGTGTGGTGATCGTCGTCACTTTCACGAGAATCGCGCGCCGCCCATTGCGACATCCCGCCGGCCTGCGATGGGCGATCGCCGTCGCGGCAGTGGTGATCGCCCTCGTGGTCGCGCCGCCTGTCTGGTCACCGTTTTTCGAAACGACACCCGGCGGCCGGCTCTTTCATCGGCTCACGGCTTCCGAGGCGATGGTGGTGCTGACAGTGATTTACGCGCTGGTCATGACTGTTCGCCGTATCTCCCAGCCACGTGATCCCGCGTCCCCCGCACGACCGCGGTAACACGCCCCGGCAGCGTCCCGCCACGGGCGCGAATCGCGTGCGCGACGTTCAGGGCGACGATGGACGAGTCGCGCCAGAATGACGCCACCGGATTGCCGTTCCGTCCAGCGCCCGCGATTCCGGCAAATCGAAGATGATTGCGGGCTGCGTAGTACAGGCGCCGCGGGCCGGCGCCAATCGATCGCTCCCCCTCGTGATATGCCGTCGCATCTCCGGCCAAAACGGTTTCGAAGCCGGCGCTGCGCGCGCGAAAGCAAAAATCGAGATCCTCGAAGCTGAAGAAGTACGCTTCGTCGAGCAGCCCAATCGCTTCGAAGACCTCTCGGCGGATCAGCATCGCGCAGCCGCTGACGGCGTCCGCGCGCGCGATCGTGTGAGGCGGTTCCATCGCCGGAAGTCGCGCGCCGAATGCGTTGTGCCGCATCCGGCCTGTTGACGATCGGTACGAAATCCCCAGCGTCCCCACGCGATCCGGCACCGACCGGCTGAGAATCACGGGCCCCGCGATTCCGGCGCCGCTCTTCTCGAGTGCCTCACGCAGACGATCGGCGCAGCCCGAGGGCACGATCATGTCGCTGTTGACGAGAAACACATGAGACGCGCCGCCGGAGAGCGCCTCGCGGATCCCGACATTCATGCCGGCGGGAAATCCCAGGTTCCGCCCCGTCTGAATCACCATCACGTCGTCGCCCAGCGCCAAGAACGCCCGCCGGCAGTCAGGGTCGGATCCGTTGTCGACGATGATGAGTCGCAACGGCGAAGAGGAATGCTGGAGCGATCGCGCCGCGAGAATCGCATCGTCCGGCCGTCCGTAGTTCAGGACGATTGCTGCGACGCGGATATCGGCCGCACGCGGTTGGATGGACCTGGATGCCAGGGGAGAGGCGTGTCCGGCTGCGGAGGGAAGGTACCGCGATCGGATCAACGAGACGTCCTCGTCGATCGTCCGCGGCGGGCGGATTCCGCGCCGCAGGCAGTCGAGCAGATTTCGCTCGTCGACGAGGCGCGCGAGCGCGCGGTGGAGGTCTCCGGCATTGCCGGGCTCGAAGAGCAGCCCATTGACCCCGTCCTCGACCGTTTCCGGAATCCCGCCGATCCGCGACGCCACGACGGGCACGCCGGAGGCCAGCGCCTCCCGGATCACAATCGGACTGGTCTCGGGCCAGATGGACGGCACGACGAGAACGTCGATCGTCCCCATGACTTCGGCCATTCGGTCATGCGGAATCGCGCCATGGAACCGCGCCCGTCCATCACGCATCGACCGGGCGAGCGCCGGCCAGTAGCTGTCGTCGCCGTGGTACGCCGAGTACGCGCCGAAGAAATCGAGTGTTGCCGATCCTCCCGGCAGACGGTGAAACGCGTCAATGAGGACGTGGGGGCCCTTCGACCTCATCAGAGTTCCGACGAAGCCCACACGAAGCCGGTCAGAGGATCGGCGCGTGATGTTTGGAAACGATCGCGGTTCGATCCCGTACTCCGCCACCTGGATGCGATCGGCCGGCACACCGAACTCGATGAAGCGCCGGCGGATGTGATTGGACGGCGCAAAAAAGTGCGTGACCCGGGCGCAGACCTCGCGCATGTGCTCCAGGCGGCGGCGCGCTTCCGATGACGCCCGGCGATCGCTCGACAACTTTCCGCTCACGCCGCGGGCCCGCACAATCATCCTTTGCGCGATCATCGGCGGCAGACGGTCTGCGACGGCTCGCATCACCGCCGCACCGGCAAAACCAGCCGCGCCGATTCCGGCCGCCGGGCCAAGACAGTTCGCGCAGCCGGCCGGCTCCGGTCCCTCACAAACGCGATACCGCTCGTCGAGCAATTGCCCGCGGTGGCACATCAACCAGTAGTCGTGCAGCGTCATGAACACCGGCACGCGCCTGGCCGCCAGCGTGTGAATGATTCCAGTCGACAGACAAGTCAGATGGTGAACGTGCGCGACATCCGGCGCAAACTCGTCGACGAGCGCGCCGGCGATCGAGTCAATCGACTCATTGCAATACGTGTCGGCGAAACTTCGAGCCTTGCGGAACGTGTTGTTGACCCAGACGATCCGGATCCCGGCGCGAGTTGCGGATCGGATCGAATACTCTGGCCGGCTCGGATCCTGCTCGCGGGTGAGCACGCAGACATCGTCGCCAAACCGATCGCGAAGCGTGCGCGCGTGCGCGTCCGCATAGATCTCGGTCCCACCCTGCGCGGCGGGCGGGAAACCGTGGACCACGAGCAACACACGCATCAGAGTTTCAGAATGGTACCAGGACGATCGTACAGGTCGGGCTCAGGCAGAGCGGCTTCCTTTTCCCTGTCACCCGTTACCCTTTCCTCTGCCCTCTGCCCTCTGCCCTTTGCCCTCGCATCTCGCCCTCCCAAGTACTGCGCGAGCGGCCAGACCACGGAGAGCGCCGCCGCACGCGGCCACTGCGCGGGTGCCGCGCGCTCGCACCAGAGATTCGTGACGAGTGACGATGCGATCGCTCGCGCCAGGAGCGGCGGCGTCGGGATGGTCTCGATCCCGAACAGCTCAGACAGCCGCTTGTGCAGCGCGTGCGTGCGGAAGAGCTCGTACCACGGCGACCGATCGTGCGAGTGCACGACGATCGCCTCGGGCACGAAGGCGAGCTTGTGCCCAGCCAGCAGGACCTCACGAGCCCACTGCAGGTCCTCCGCGATCGGCGACGAGTGAAACGGATGCTCGGTCCAGACGGATCGCCTGATGCACGAGCAGACGTTGTCGAACGCGCAGAACTCCATCCGTTGAAGCGGCAGCAGATCATCGAGCTCGGCAGGACCGCTCAACGATCTGGTCCAGCCTGAATCCTTGGAGGCGACCCATTTCGAAAGACAACGGCGTGCGATCGCGCTCGCATTCGGCGCCGGTTGCTGGCGGGCGAACGTCCCGGCCAGTTCCGCATCGGCGAAGAGCGGCGCCGTCAACGCCTCCAGCCAGTGCTCGGAGGCGGGCACCGCATCCTGGACCAGCAGGACGACAAGCTCGCCCGTGGCCTGCATGATGCCGAGATTCCGGGTCAGGCCGTGATCGAACGTGTGGGGCGGAATGCTGATGAGGTGATTGACCTTTCCGCGCAGCAGATCGAGCGTGCCGTCGGTGGATCCGGAGTCGATCGCGATGGTCTCGAGCCCGAATGACGCGCGCTGCCGCCAGACGGCATCGAGTACAGCCGGCAGCGTCGCCGCCCCGTTTTTCGTCGGCAACACAAGCGAAACGCGGTGCGGACTCTCAGTCAATTCTGTCCCCCGACTGCGGCACTATTCAGTACCTCGGCATACCGGGCCTCCCACTCCAGAGCGTCTTCCGTAATCGACTTCACAGGCGGCAAATGCGCGGAAAACCCGGCGAGACGCGCCGGATGATCGATGACGTGCCGGAGCGCGCGGGCCAGATCGGCGGCGGAATCCGGGTCGAACAGCAAGCCGTTCCGCCCGTCGTCGACGAGCTCCTGAATGCCGCCGATGCGGGCGCCAATCACCGGCACGCCGGCCTGATACGCCTCGTGGATCACGAGCGGCGAGTTCTCGAGCCACAGCGACGGGACGACGAGGACGTCGATCGATGCGTACGCCGCCGCTGCGCGCTGCCGTTCGAACTGACCGGCGAACGTCACCGGCAGACCTGATGCGCCGGCGCGAAGCTCGCCTGCGTAATCGGCGAAGACTCCAGGGTCGCCGTAAATCGTCACCGCATACGAGCCGGCTGGCAGGGACCGGACCGCATCGAGCAGAACGTGGACCCCTTTGTGCCAGACCAGCGTGCCGACGTAGCCGATCCGCACGGGACCCGTTCGCGGCGCAGCCGGCGCCTCGGATGCCGGTTCCAGCGGCGGAAAGCCGTAATCGGAGACACGGATCCGCGACGGCGCGATGCCGAGCCGCTCGTATTCACGCGCAATCGATGCCGACGGCGCCACGAAGAGATCGATCTGCTGCCAGGCGTCCCGCGCCGCTGCCAGTCGGCGGGTGATGTCCTGCGGCTCGATGCGCCAACCTGCGGATTGCGGCGCTGCCGCAGCCAGCCGGCCGGTCAGCGCGGGCAGACGCCGCCGGGCCGCTCCCGCGAGCGACCGCACGGGCGCCGGCGCCGCCGCGACCAGGCCGAGCGACATCTTCGTGTGAAACGTCGACTCCTTGAAACAGCGCGCACACCGATCGACGTCGATCTCATGGCAGACGTGGCGATCGGCGCGATGGATGCGCTGCCCGCCCGAAGGGCAGACGAGCGTGTAGTCGTGCAGCGTCGCCACGACCGGAATGCCGGCGGCCCTCGCCAGCGCCGGCAGCTCGAATGACAGATTCATCAGGTTGTGCACGTGCACGACGTCCGGCTGGATCGCGCGCAGCACGTGACGAAGCCGATCGCCAATCATCGGCGACCGGTACGTGTCCGCGAACGATCCGCACACCCAGTTGTTGACGATCTCGACCACCGGCAGCCCGTCGTGCAGACGCCAGACGAGGTCGCCGTGCGCGCTGGAGGGATCGTAGTCCGCGCACAGGATCGTGACGCGATGGCGCCGCGCAAGCTCACGTCCCAGCTCGAGCGCGTAAAGCTCGGATCCCGCCTGATAACGCGGCAGGAAGTCGTGGATGGCGTGAAGCAGACGAAGTGGAGCCACCTGCTACAACAGCAGCGCCTCGACCCGGTGGGCGTGGACCAGATCCTCGCACGGCGACCACTTGAAGATCGTGAACCGTCCGTCCTGCGAGGCGACGAGCGCAACGGCGTCGCGCTGATCGTGCACGAACTGCGCGGCCGAGAGATGCCGCGTCCCGCCGAGCTGCGCCGGCGGGGCGGTCGACGTCGTGCTCCCCTCCACCGGCTCGGTGACCATCACCGTCTCGACCGGCGGACTGCCCCGCCGCCGCGTGATCTTCGCGCCAAACGCCAGCAACTCGTATTGATCGGTGACGAGCGTGGCGCCATCGACCGCCGTCAGCCCGGCGAGCGCGTCAACCGCGCGCCGGAAATCCTCCTGCCATTCGTGCGCCGCACCCCTGTCCTTGTCGTGCCGCATCAGATCCGCAAGCTCGGAAAACGGTGGTTGAACCGAATACAAGACCGGGCTGGCAACTGACTCGCGCCACGCCGACGATCCGGCCGGCGTCACGAGCAGCGTCCCGCCACGGCCGTGCGCGCGCATCGACGCGGCCAGCTGCACCAGAACGTTCACCGACTCGCCGTTCGGCACCGAGGTGTCGGTCCCGAGGAGCGACCGCAGCATCCCGGGACAATCCGGTACGTCGACCCCGCGTTCGTCGACGAACTTGATCTGATCGCCCTCGAGGACCGCGACGTTGATGAACTTGCCAATCGGCTCGCTGCGATCCTTGACGACGAGCAGGCCGGACGCGATGACCTCGATGACGAAGCAATACGCCGGCAGAATGCGAGTCGTCCCCCAGACGCGGAGCGTGCCGAGATTGCCAGGCACCCGGTCGGCCGCGGTCTCGTGCCAGACGCCCAGGTGGATGCCGGGGCGCTCGACGGCCGGCGCCAGTTTGGCAAGTGCCGCCGGGTCGAGCGGCAGTTGCTGTTCGAATCGCAGCGGTTGACCGGCCTGTTCCGGCGGCAGCAGCGCGAGCGAAATCTTCGGCGTGAGCCCCTCTTCCCGGCGGAGACTCGCCCAGAACGCGGCATCGATCAGCGTCTCGATTGCCTCGGCGTCCGGCTCCGGCGCCAGCGCCTCGCGCCCGCGTTCGCGCGCGAGCGCCAGCCGCCGGCTGAAATGCGCCTGCACCTTTTTCGCGACAATCCGCGCCGCGGGGTACGCCGGGTCGGACATACTCGGTCTCCGAGCTTACCAACAGTGACAGAGAAATGGTGATTTCGTGATGTGGTGACGCGGTGATGTGAAAAGCACTTGTTTGACATCGGCCCGGCTGACGCCAGGTCGGTAGGCGACAAGTGCCTTTCAGATCACCACATCACCACATCACCACATCACCACATTACGAAATCACCACATCACCACATCACGAAATCACAAATAAGATAATGCCCGGGTGAGTCGCCGCCAGCGATCGCGCTCGAAACACGAGCCTCAGTCAACGCGCAGGGCCTCGATTGTCGCCGCCCGTGAAGGTCCGGCCGACCCCAGCAATGTCGCCGGCCTTGAAAGGCCGGCCTCCACGACTCTGCTGTTGCCGGCGCTCGTGCTCGCAGTCCTCGTCGCGTACTACCCGGCGTGGCGCGGCGGACAATTGTGGGACGACGACGCGCACATTACGAGCGTGGAGTTGCAGTCGGCTGACGGGCTGCGCCGGATCTGGTTCGAGCTTGGCGCCACGCAGCAGTATTACCCGGTCGTCCACTCCACGTTCTGGATCCTTCACAAGCTCTGGGGCGACGCGACGCTCGGATACCACATTGTCAACATCGTCCTGCACGCGCTGTCCGCGTTTCTCGTCGTCGTCATCCTGCGCCGCCTGGTGGTTCCCGGCGCGATGCTCGCGGGCGTCCTCTTTGCGCTGCATCCGGTTCACGTCGAATCGGTCGCGTGGATGACGGAGCTCAAGAACACGCTGTCCGGCGTGTTCTGCCTGACCGCCGCGCTGGCGTATCTCGAGTTCGACCGCCACAGACGGCGTGTGTGGTACGCGCTGGCGTTCGTTCTCTTCTGTCTGGCACTTCTCAGCAAGTCGGTGACGGCGACGCTGCCGGCCGTACTGCTGGTCGTCTTCTGGTGGCAGCGTGGCCGGCTGTCGTGGAAGCAGGACGTCGCCCCGCTCGTTCCGTTCTTCATCGCCGGCATCGCCGCGGGTCTTTTTACGGCGTGGGTCGAGCGCACGTTCATCGGCGCTCGCGGCGCGGAGTTTCACTTGAGTCTGCTCGAGCGGCTGCTCATCGCCGGCCGCGCGCCCTGGTTCTATCTGGCCAAGCTGATCTGGCCCGTGAACCTGATCTTCGTCTACCCGCGATGGCAGATCGATCCTGCCGTCTGGTGGCAGTACCTCTATGCGATCGGACTCGTTGCGGCAGTCGTGCTCTTGTGGCGTTTCCGAACGACGTCCCGGGCGCCACTGGCGGCCGTGCTCATCTTCTGCGGAACCCTTGTCCCGGCGCTTGGATTCGTGAACGTCTTTCCATTCCGCTATTCGTTCGTCGCGGATCATTTCCAGTACTTGGCCAGCATCCCGATGCTGGCCCTCGCGGCGGCGGGTGTCGCACTTCTGGTGCCACGCGTCGCAGCAGCGGAGCGACAAACGCGAGTGTTCGCGTTGCTCGTGCTGATTCCTGGCGCCGGACTCGGCGGATTGACCTGGCATCAGAGCCGGCAATACATCAGTGCCGAGGTCTTGTATCGCGAGACGATCGCCCGGAATCCTTCAGCGTGGATGGCTTACAACAACCTCGGCGCCTTGAAAGTGACCGGAACGTCTGAGGATCTCGCTGAAGCGGCCAGCCTGCTTCAGACCTCGGTGCGTCTCTATCCCGGCAATGCCGAGGCGCACAACAATCTCGGCGTCGCGTACCAGCGGATGGGCCGATACGACGATGCGGCTCGGGAGCATCAAGAAGCGCTCCGACTCTTCCCAACCTACGCCGAGGCCTATAACAACATGGGGATCGTCGCCGAACATCTGGGTCAGATCGAGGAAGCACAGCGCTTCTATGCGGTGGCGCTCAGATTGCAGTCGAACAGCCGCAACACCGCCGAAGCGCGCCACAACATGGGGAGCGTGCTTCAGAAGCTCGGCCGCAACGAGGAGGCAGTCACCGAGATCCGCGAGGCGTTGCGACTCAACCCGCGCTACGCCGACGCGCACGACAACCTGGGCTCGGCGCTGATGCGGCTGGGCCGGACCGACGAAGCGATTGCGCATTACACCGAAGCGATTCGCCTCAAACCGGATTATGCGGAAGCGCACAACAATCTCGGCAGAGCGCTGCTGCAGGCGGGGCGCGCAGAGGGTGCGATCGCCGAGTTCAACGAGACGATTCGGCTCAAGCCCGACGCGGCGCTGCCGCACGTCAATTTGGCGGACGTCCTGCGGCGGCTTGGCCGCCGCGACGAGGCGATCTCACACCTGCAGACGGCGATCCGATTGCAGCCAGACCTCGCGTTCGCGCACTACAGTCTCGGCAATCTGCTGCACGACAAGGGGCTTTTTGCGGAAGCCGTTGCCGAGTATCGCGAGGCGCTCCGCTACGAGCCGGAGGCGACCTCGTATGCGATCCACAACGATCTCGGCGTCGCGCTCGCGCAGTTCGGACGCCGCCAGGAGGCGCTCGCCGAATTCGACCGCGCACTGCAGATCAAGCCGGATTTTGCCGATGCGAAAGCGAACAGAGCCAGAGCTGTGAAGTAAAGAACCCTGTCAATCTGAAATGTGGAATCGGGGAATCTGCAATCGGAGCCGTAATCTGGCAATCGGGAATCTTGAATCTATCGGAAATCTAAAATCTATCCGGCAATCTGAAATCGGCAATCGGCAATCGGCATCGGCAATCGGCAATCGGCAATCGGCAATCGGCAATCGGCAATCGGACACCCACCTCGAATCTGCGGGACAGATTCCCCGATTCCCAGGATTTCAGATTCCCGGATAGATTTCCGATTCCCCGATAGATTTGAGATTCCCCGATTTCAGCTTGCGGTCGAGATTACAGATCGCGCAGATTGCAGATTTCAGATTGACACAGTGCGGTTATTGCCAGCCGACACGCCGCGGTTCCCAGCGACCTGCGGTGTGTTCGGCCAGCCGGTTCGATCGGACGAAGAGCTTCACGAGCACGATGCCCGCGAGAAATCCGCCGACGTGGGCCCAGAACGCCACGCCGCCGCCTTCGGCGCCGACCGCGCCGAAGCCCCCGACGAGCTGCAGAAACGCCCAATAGAGGAGCATCACCCAGGCCGGCAGCGCGACCGACGTCATGATGACGATCAACGGCACGAACGTGTAGACGCGCACGCGCGGAAAGAGCACGAGATACGCGCCCATCACACCGCTGATGGCGCCCGAGGCGCCGACCATCGGGATGTTCGAACTGGGCTGGGCCCACACCTGAAGGAGCGCCGCCGCCAATCCGCACACCAGGTAGAAGACCAGGAAGCGCGGCCGCGTCATCGAATCTTCGATGTTGTTGCCGAAGAGCCACAGGAACCACATGTTGCCGATCAGGTGCATCCATGACCCGTGGAGGAACATCGAATAGAGTACGTTCGACGCTTGGCGTCCCGAATCGGTCAGACACACCAGCTCGTCACCCATCGGAAACCGGACGCCCGGGGGCAGCTTGCCGGTGAGCTCGCCCGGAATGAGGCCGAGGTTGCAGACCGACCTGGCCAGCGGCTCTTCCGCGCCCGCGCCCTGGATGAAAATCCACGTCAGCACACAGGCCACGATGATGGCGAGCGTGACAATCGCCGGTCGCTGCGTCTCGTTTTCGTCGTGATAGGGGATCACGTCACACAGATTGTCACGATTGCCGGGACGTGTCACGCTGCTCTCGAGAATTCACATCCGGAAGGAGGAACCGATGACGATGACGCGCGCCGCTCGCGCCGCGCTCGCGGCCATGATTCTGTTGACGACCCTGCTCGCCCGGCCGGGTCACCTTCGCGCGTCCGGCGCGTCGGCGGACCAGGCCCCCGCCGCGCAGGCGTCGTCCCGCGCCGAGCGCACGACCTGGTACTTCTATCGCGTGAAGTGGGGCTACCAGGACGAGTTCGTCGATCTCTTTCAGAAGAATCACTACCCGGTGCTCAAAGAGGAGATGAAGACCGGCCGCATCACGGCGGTCCGGACCTTCGTGCCGACGTATCACGGCGACGGCCGCGCGGACTGGACGTTTGCCGTCGTCATCACCTACAAGGACACGGCCGCGATGACCGGCCCGTCCGGCGAGGATGAGATCGTGCGCCGGCTCTACAAGGATCAGGCGACGTTCCGGAAGGAAGAGCAGCGGCGCTTTGAAATCCTCGACGCGCACTGGGACGTCCCGTTGAACGAGCTCGATCTCGACGCGCGGAAGCCGGCAAGGTGACAGGAGGCGGGGAGGTTCGGAGGCGCGGAGACAGCGAGTCCGCGAGCGCCGCAGCGCGCGCGAGTGGGGGGCAGCCCCGGCGAGGACCGAAGAATGAGGCGATCAAGGGTCAGGCGAACAGGTGAGAGCCGAACTTAATTGCAGAACAGAGCCAGCGACACGACACGTTTCCGGAAGGCTGCCTGTTGCTGATCGCAGCCGACTTCGGACTGCCGCGACGCGCGATAGGTCGAACTCGCGCCGGAGGGAGCGCAAGGATTGCCGTGCCACCTTCGCACATTGCGAAGTGGCACGTCCATCGATAGTCCGCAATCCTGCGCGGACGAAGGCGACGGGTTCGAGCGCCACGTCCGTGGAGGCCGCGATCGACAACACGCGGCCTTCCGGTTCCCGGTACTTGAGCCGTTGATGACGACGCTGAGCCGAGGGCCAGGCGCCTTTCAGCTTTAGCCGTTGGACTCCCAGCCTCCACGCCTCCGAGGCTCCGCGCCTCTACAACGGCTTCCCCAACTTCTCCTGCAGCTTCTCGCGGTAGCCGCGCGACAGCGTCAGCCGCGCGCCGTTGCGAAGGATCACGACGTACTCGCCGTTGAACCAGGGCTGCAGTTCCTTGATCCGCTCGATGTTCACGATGTGGGAGCGGTGAATCCGGAAGAACGTCTCCGGATTGAGCCGCGATTCGATCGAGTTCATCGTTTCGCGCAGCAGGTGCCCCTCGGCGCCGACGTGCAGCCGCACGTAGTTGCCGGCCGCTTCGATCCAGTCGATCTCGTCGGCCCGGAGGAAGAAGAGGCGGCCGCCGGATTTGACGACCAGCCGGTCGCTTCGCTGCGGACGCTCGGACTTCAGGTCGCGCACCAGCGCCAGCAGCCGCCGGCCGAGGTCGCCGGTTTCCTGGCTGTCGATCTGACGCCGGACGCGCTTGAGGGCGCTCTGAAACCGATCGCCGTCGAACGGCTTCAGCAGATAGTCGAGCGCCTGCACCTCGAAGGCGCGGAGGGCGTGCTGATCGTAGGCGGTGACGAAGACGACGGGCGGCATGCGATCGAGGCCGACCGTTTGAATGACTTCGAAGCCGTCGAGCTTCGGCATGTGAACGTCGAGAAACACGAGATCCGGGGATTGCGAGAGAATCGCTTCGACGGCCTCGACTCCGTCCCGCGCTTCGCCGACGACGTCCACGTCGCTTTCGGCGCCGAGCAGCGTGCGCATGCGTTCGCGCGCCAGCGGCTCGTCGTCGACGATCAGTGCACGAATCTTCTTCATACACACCTTCTCCACGACCTTCTGTCCTGACGGGTCCTCCAGGTCCGTCATCAGCGGGTCAACCATCGCCTCCCACCTCAAGCTGGGCCGGGGGGCTTCGCCCCTGCCGGACCCCTATCGCCGTCGCTCGCGAGGACCCCTTTCGCCCCGCTCCCGCCTCCGCCAAGGCTCCGGCGAGGCTCGCCTTCGGCCCTCCTTGGGCCTTGGGCCTGTGGCCATGGGCCAGCTCTTACGCCACGCTCGCTTCCGCCGCCGCCTGCCGGAACGGAATCGCCACGAGCGCCGTGAACCCCAAATCGCTCCGCTGGAACTCGAATCGGAATCGCGCGCCGAACTGATGCGTGAGCCGCGCGCGCGTGTTCGCGACGCCGATGCCGGTCGAGAGCGCCACCATCGCGCGCTCCGAGGGCCCCGGCCCCGTGTCGGTCACCAGCATCACCAGCATCTCGCTCTCGCGGCGCGCGGCGACCGTGACGCGTCCCGGACGCCCGAGCGGCGCAATCCCGTGCTTGATCGCGTTCTCGACGAGCGGCTGCAGGATGAGCGCGGGCACCAGGGCATCAAGCGTCTCCGGATCGACGTCGAACTTCATGACAAGACGGTCGCCGAGCCGCATCTGTTCGATCGCGACGTACTTCTCGAGAAACTCCAGCTCTTCGCCGAAATGAATCTCGGGCCGCGACACCGAGTTGAGCGTGAGCCGCAGCAGGTCGCTCAATTGCGCGAGCGTCCGATCGGCAGCGGCGACGTCGCGATGCATCAGCGTGGAGATGGCATGCAGCGTATTGAAGAGGAAGTGCGGATGCAGCTGCCGTTGCAGAGTCTGCAGCTGCGCTTCCATCAGCCGCGTTTCGAGCTGCGCTTCGCGCAAGGCGCGTTGCTGCGTCTCGGTGTAATAGAAGAACGCGTGCGCGAAGCCGATGATCGCGCCGCCGGCGACGAGCTCCCAGTCGATGAGCTGTGTGAGCAAAGACGGGAAAATCCGCGTCCACGTCGCCGCCCACGTCGTCGCCGCGTAGCTTTCCGGCTTGGTCAGCGCGAGAAAGTCCAGGTAGAGCTTGGTTCGCACGGTCGTTTGCAGGGCGACGTGTGCAAACGCGGCGGCGATGATTGCCACGACGTGGACAGGCACCGCGAGCCGCGGCAGCCGATCGATCCGCAGCCGGCTCGCGAGCATCGTGAGCGGGAGCGCGAGCACGGCCCAGCCGTACCAGAACGATGAGTTCAGCAGGAGTGCCGACCAGACTTCCGGAGTTCGTCCGAGGCTCCGGTCCACCTGCACGGCGAGCGCCGCGGAGAACATGGCCGCGAGCGTAGCCGCCAGGAGAACCACCGCGAGGATGCGGAGCCGGCGCCGCATTTCGTCACTATTCAGACGCGTTGGCCTGGTGTCAATGGACGTGGGACGAACGCAGTGACGAGGGTGATGAGCGGACAGGACTGTGTCCTGACGGGGACAAGTGAAATAGCCCTCGCGGGTCGTGTAACGAGACCTCGAGTATCCTTCAGGTCTCCATCGGACGATAAATGCTTGATGGCGAGGGTGATAGCAAACGAACTGACTCGAGCGACAGGCGTCCCGCGATTCAACTTTTGACGCAAGTCACGGTCTAAGTCTTGCAGCCCCGGCGTCCGTTTCGGAATGGGCCGTCCCCTTCTCCGTGCCTGCCTCTGCGCCCTGGCGCTGGGCCTCTATCCGGCCAGCGTCACCGTACTGGGCGTCGACCATCTAATCGACATCGAGGATTCCTACGTCAGCAACGACGGGAACGGCTGGACGATTGGGAATTCGCTGATCAAGTACGCGCTCGTCAGGGAAGGCAACGCCACGAAGGTTCGCGGGATCCTCGACGCCCAGACCGACCGCGACTGGCATCGCTCGACCACGCCCGACACTTTCGTGGGGGTCAATCGTCAACGAGTTGACGTCGGGTCGACGGCGACGACTCTCGTGGACGTTTCCGTCAACGAGTGGTGGGGCGGCGTGCGGCTCGATCTTCGATACCGCTACGTCCCGGCTGCGCTCGAGATCACGAGGACCTACGCGTGCTATCCAGGGAGCTCCGTGATCGAAACGTGGAGCACGTTTCGCGTCACCGGCGCGCGCGCGGTTCAGCTGTCCGATCTGACCAACTTCTCGTTCGCGATCGACAACGGCACGCTTCGCTGGATCCGTGGCATCAGCACGCCCGATGAGGACGGCGGTCCGTTCACGTTGTCCGCCGGTGATCTCGAGGACGGGCAGGTCTTCGAGATCGGCTCGAGCCAGCGCTCGTCGGAAAACCATCTGCCCTGGTTCGGCATGAGCGTCGAGGACGCGCAGTTCTTCGGATCGCTGCTGTGGAACGGGTCGTGGCGCTTCGTCGTCGAGCGCCACGGCGACGCGGCGCAGGTGCGGCTCGGGCTTCCGACGTTCACGACGTCGCTCGGCGCCGGCGCGTCGCTCGAGGGTCCGCACGCGATCTTCGGCATCACCACGAGCGAGACGCCGGAGACGTCGATGGCGCTGCGCTCGTTCATCGACAAGCGGCTGAGACACGGCCGGTCGCTGCCGGCGCTCGTGTCGTACAACACCTGGTATTCGTACGGCACGTTCGTGGAAGAAGCCTCGATGCTCGCCGAGATGGAGATGGCGGCCGCGATCGGGGTCGAGCTGTTCGTCGTCGATGCCGGCTGGTGGCCGGGCATCAACATCGACGATCCGGGTGACTTTGCCCGGGCGTGGGGCTCCTGGGAAGTCGATCCCGATCGCTTCCCGAACGGACTCGGGGCGCTGTCGGATCGCGCGCACGAGCTGGGAATGCGATTCGGCGTCTGGGTCGAGCCGGAACGGGTCGATCGGCAGATGGTCGGCCGGCCGGGCTTGGCCGCCGATCGGATGCTGGCCATGCGCGACGGCCGGTACGATCCGGGACTACCCAACAACGAGATCGGGTCTGCGCAGATCTGTTTTGGGGACGCGCAGGCGCGCGACTTCATCCTCACCAAGCTGTCCAGCTTCATCGACGATGCCCGGCCCGACTACGTGAAGTGGGACAACAACTTCTGGATCAACTGCAATCGCACCGGGCACGGCCACACTACGGAAGACGGGAACTTTGCGCACCATCGCGGCCTCCGCACGGTGCTCGATCAGCTGCGCGAGCGGTACCCGAACGTCGATTTCGAGAACTGCGCCAGCGGCGGCAATCGTCTCTCGCTCGACATGCTCGCTTCCTCGGACGTCGGCTGGATCGACGATCGGACGTTCCCGTCGGGCCGGGTCCGGCACAACGACCAGGGGCTCATCGGGATTTTCCCTGCGCCGTATCTCTCCTCGTTCACGCTGTCGACGCTCGACGAGCCGGTGACCGACGATCCGGCGTACGACATCCGGACGATGCTCCGGAGCCGGATGACCGGCGCGCTCGGGATCAGCTGGCAGGGCGGGTTCATGGGCGAGGGTACCCGCGCGGCGCTGTCCCGCGAGATCGCGCTGTACAAGCTGATTCGCCCGATCATGCAGGGCGGCAGCTCGTTTCTCCTCACCGGCCAGGTGATTCAGTATCCCGATCGGCCGTTTTCGGGCTGGGACGTCGTCGAGCACCTGCAGCCTCAGACCGGTGACGCGGTGCTGCTGGCCTTCGACACGCCCGACGCGCCGGAAACGTTCGAGGTGCGTCCGAAGGGGCTGCGTCCCACCGCCCTCTACGAGGTCGAGTCGGCCGATCTCGGCGTCATCGACACCGCGTTCGGCGACGAGCTGATGGCCAGAGGGGTCGTTTTCCGGGCGTCGGGCATCTCCCGCTCACACCTGCTGATCTTGAGGGCGCACTGAGTGCGAAGAGCCGTGTCGGTGTCGGTTCCGGGGTTCCGAAGTTCCGGAGTTCCGAGGTTCTCAAGATCCAGGTTCCGTGATTCTCGCTTACGACGTATCCTGATCGGTGACGTGGCGGCAGAACCTCGGAACCTGCTCTTGAGAACTCCGGAACCACGG
This sequence comes from Acidobacteriota bacterium, assembly GCA_050264575.1. GTDB lineage: Bacteria > Acidobacteriota > Vicinamibacteria > Vicinamibacterales > SCN-69-37 > DASQFI01. The sequence continues at coordinate 23,174 of JBLNGH010000118.1, forward strand.
AACCCCGGAACCCCGGAACCACCAGCGACAGGGGCCAGGTCCTTGTCCAGTGAAAAAGTGACAGCTTCAGTCTTTTTTCTTCTATTATTTGCCGCGTGAGTGCGACGAGTCGTGTAACACGGACGTGGCGACACGGCGATCCCTGGACGACGACCGATGCGGCGGAGCTCTATGAGATCGAACGCTGGGGGAAGAGCTACTTCTCGATCGGGCCGAACGGACACGTCCGCGTCCACGCGACCAAGGATCCCGAGCGCTGGATCGATCTCAAGCAGCTCGTCGATCACCTGCAGCTCCGCGGCATCGGCCTGCCGATCCTGATCCGGTTTCGCGACATCCTGCGCCAGCGCGTCGCCGACATCCACTCCGCGTTTCAGACCGCCATCGCGCAGCACCAGTACGAAGGCCGCTATTTCTGCGTCTATCCGATCAAGGTCAATCAGCAGCGGCAGGTCATCGAGGAAGTGCTGGACTTCGGCCGGCCGTACGATTTCGGCCTCGAAGCCGGATCGAAGCCGGAGCTCCTGGCCGTCGTCGCGATGACCACGAACGACACGCCGATCATCTGCAACGGGTTCAAGGACGCCGAGTTCATCGAGATGGCGATGCTCGCGCAGAAGATGGGACGGCGCATCATCCCGGTCGTCGAGAAGTACACGGAGCTCGGGCTGGTCCTCGAGTACTCGCGGAAGGTCGGCGTGCGGCCGCAAATCGGGATGCGCGTCAAGCTCGCGTCGCGCGGCGGCGGCCGCTGGCAGTCATCCGGCGGGTACCGCTCGAAGTTCGGGCTCACCGTCGCGGAAGTCCGGCAGGGGCTCGAGGAGCTGAAGTCGTCCGGCATGCAGGACTGCTTCAAGCTGCTGCACTTCCATCTCGGCAGCCAGATCCCGAACATCCGCATCGTCAAGGGTGCGTTGAACGAGGCGGCGCGAATCTACACGGAGCTGGTAAAAGACGGCGCGGGGCTCGAGTACATGGACGTCGGCGGCGGGCTGGGGGTGGACTACGACGGCTCGCAGACCAACTTCGAGTCGAGCGTCAACTACACGCTCGAGGAATACGCGAACGATGTCGTCTATCACATCCAGACGGTGTGCGACGACGCGGGCGTGAAGCATCCGACGATCGTGTCGGAGAGCGGGCGGGCGATCGTCGCGTACCACAGCGTCCTGGTTTTCAACGTCCTCGGCGTCGCCGGGTTCGGCGAAGAGGAGATGCCGCAGAACGGTCACGGCGACGAGCTCGAACAGCCGCTGGTCGATCTCAAGGAGACGTACCAGAACCTGACCGTGCGCAATGCGCTCGAGAGCTATCACGACGCGCAGGAAGCGCTCGACACGGCGCTCAATCTTTTCAACAGCGGCTACCTGCCGCTCGGCCAGCGGTGCCTGGCGGAAACGTTCTACTGGGCGATCTGCGGCAAACTTCGCAAGCTCGTTCAGCAGATGGACGAAGTGCCCGAGGACCTGCAGGATCTGGACGACACGCTGGCCGACACGTACTTCTGCAACTTCTCGCTGTTCCAGTCGATTCCCGACTCGTGGGCGATCAAGCAGCTCTTCCCGATCATGCCGATCCACCGGCTGAACGAGGCGCCGACCCGCGAAGCGGTGCTCGGCGACATCACCTGCGACTCAGACGGGAAGATCGATCAGTTCATCGATCGCCGCGACGTCAAGCGCACGCTGGCGCTCCATCCGTTCAACGGCGATCCGTACTACCTCGGCGTGTTTCTCGTCGGCGCATACCAGGAGATTCTGGGCGACCTGCACAACCTCTTTGGTGACACCCACGCCGTCCATGTGAGCCTGGACCAGAGCGGCAACGTGATGCTCGAGTCGGTGATCAAGGGCGACACCGTGCGCGAGGTGCTCGACTACGTCGAGTTCGACGCCGACATGCTCGTCCGCAAGCTGCGCGACTCGGTCGAGGCCGCCGTCCGCGACGGCAAGATGGACTTCGAGGAGTCCGGCCGCCTCCTGCGCTTCTACGAGGACGGGCTGCACGGGTACACCTATCTGGAAGATCCGTCGGAGAGGTAAGTCCCGCCGCCTGAATCTCTTCGGTCCGCGTTCGCTTGCCAAAAGCAAAGCACACATGAAGGGCCATGAAGCGCATGAAGGACATGAAGAAGGCCCGACCATTCAGGGATCTGAGACACCCGCTGACCTGGCGAGCCCGGCTTCGCCGGGCGCGGTGAGTGCGAGACCCGCGACCGACAAGACCAAGACCTCGGGTTTCGTTTTCTTGACTCACGTTGAGGTCAAGCGAGAATTGCGCCGAAAACGAAACCCGAGGTCTTTTCAGGTCTTGTCGGGTCGCGGGTCTCACACTCACCGCCTAGCCGCCGGAGGCGGCCGCCAGGTCAGCGCAGCCTTCATGTCCTTCATGATCTTCATGTCCTTCATGTGTGCTTGGCTCTTGGCCAGCCGCGCATAATGTCCGCAATGCCGATTCGCGTGATCCGTGCGCTGACAGCGCTCGCCGCCGCCGTACTGATGTTCGCCGGCGCGGCGCGGCAGACCGAGCGCCCGATTCTGGTCCTGATTTCTCTCGACGGCTGGCGATGGGACTATCTCGATCGCGCAGAGACGCCGAACCTCCGCAAGCTCGCCGCCGCCGGCGTCCGCGCCGAGGGGCTGATTCCGTCGTTTCCGTCGAAAACGTTTCCGAATCACTACACGATCGTCACCGGCCAGTGGCCGGAGCACCACGGCATCATCTCGAACACGATGGTGGACCGGTCGATCGGTCCGGATCGCTTCACGATGACGTCGGCGACCGCGAAAGATCCGCGATGGTGGGGCGCGGAGCCGATCTGGGTGACCGCGATTCGGCAGGGTCAGCGGGCGTCCACGATGTTCTGGCCGGGCGCCGAGGCGCCGATTGGCGGCATCCGGCCGACCGACTGGCTCCCGTACAGCGACAGCTATCCGAATGCCGACCGCGTCAAACAGGTGCTGGGCTGGCTGGCGCGCCCGGAGGGGCAGCGGCCGACGTTCATCACCTTGTACTTCAGCGACGTCGATTCGGCGGGTCACGAGTCCGGTCCCGAGTCCAACGAAGTGCTGTCGGCCGCGGCCCGTCTCGACGCGCTCGTCGGTACGCTCGTCGACGGCGTCACGCATCTCGGCCTGTCGAACCGCACGAACTACGTCGTCGTGTCGGATCACGGGATGTCGCAGCTGTCGCGCGATCGGGTGGTCACGCTCGACGACTACCTGGATCTCTCGACCGTCGAGGTCGTCGAATGGTCGCCGGTGCTGCAGATCATCCCGCGCTCGGGATCGGCAGATGACGTTTATCGCGCGTTGAAGGGAAGACATCCGTCGCTCGCCGTGTACCGGCGGGAAGAGATGCCGCTGCATCTCCACTATCGGGCCAATCCGCGCATTCCGCCGATCATCGGGCTGGCCGATGACGGCTGGACGATCTCGTCACGCCTGCGAACGGTCGCGCGCGCAGTCGCCGGAAGCGAGCGCGGCGACCATGGGTACGATCCGTACTACCGCTCGATGCTGGGTCTGTTCATCGCGAGCGGGCCGCAATTCCGTCAAGGCGCGCTGGTTCCCGCCTTCGAGGACATTCACGTCTACGAGTTGATGTGCCGGGTGCTCGCGCTGACCCCCGCGAAGAACGACGGCGATCCCGCGCTCGCCAGCCGGTTCCTGGCGCGCTGATCGATGCCCGCGGAGCTTCCGGCCCCTCGAGACGGTCCAATCCGCCGCGTGATCGCGACCGCGGCGCTCTGGGTGTCGATTGCGGCGGGCGCCTGGACGATGGCGCTCATCGTCACGGGAGGCATCGACGCGCAAATCGGCGGGCTGAAGATCACGTCGCACGATTTCCGCCGGACGCTGCTCTACAGCGCCCTGCTGTTCGCGGCGTACATCCTGGCGGGTGGCGATGTCCAAAGCGTGGTGCGCCGCTTCATGTGGGTCGCGCATGCGGTCGGCGCCGCGATGCCGCCGCTGCAGCGGCTCTGGAACTGGATCCGGCGCGTCGAAGACCGCGTGTTTGCCGTGCTGCTGGCGCTGTGCGTGCTCTTCGTGCTCGCGAAGTGGCGCATTCCCAACGTCGGCGGCTCGGATCCGTACGGATACCTGAGCCAGGCCGACCTCTGGCTGAGCGGACGGCTCGAAGTGCCACAGCCGTGGATTACCCGGATGCCGTTTCCGCAAGCGGACTGGGTCTTTTCGCCGCTCGGATATCGTCCGCGTCCCGATCTCTCGATCGTGCCGACGTACTCGCCCGGCCTGCCGATGATTCAGGCCGCCGTGAAGTACGTCGCCGGTCACTGCAGCGTGTTCCTGATCTCGCCGGTCAGCGGCGCGCTGCTCGTCCTGGCGACGTACGGAATCGGCCGCCGCCTCGGATCGAGCAAGGTCGGTCTCATCGCCGCTTGGTTCGTGGCGACGAGCCCGACACTGCTCGACATGGGAATCATTCCGATGTCGGATGTGCCGGTCGCGGCGCTGTGGGCCGGGGTGTTCTGGCTCCTCCTCGGCAGATCACCGTGGGCCGCGCTGCTCGCCGGACTGCTGACCGCGCTGGCGATCCTGGTCCGGACCAACCTCGCTCCGCTGACCGGTGTCAGTTGGTTGTGGCTCGCCTACGTCGCATTCCGCGCTAGAGGCGACGCGCGTCGGACCCGGTTGACGCAGCTCGCGGCGTACACGCTCGGCGTGCTGCCCGGTCCGATCGTCGTCGCCATCCTGAACGACTTCTGGTACGGATCGCCGTTCCGGTCCGGATACGGCCACTTCAACGATCTCTACAAGCTCGCGCGCGTCCCGCAGAACATCCGCAACTACACGGCGTGGCTCGTCGAAACCCAGACGGTCCTCGTCTTCGCCGGCGTCGCCGCGCTCTTCCTGCCGCTGCGGCGCCTCTGGTTTTATCTCGAGGATCGGTCGATCGTCGTCGCATTCGCGATCTTCTCGTTCGGCGTCTGGTTCCAGTACCTGCTCTGGGAGATCTTCGACACCGCCGCGTACCTGAGATTCCTGCTGCCGTGCTATCCGTTCATCATGATCGGGCTCGCGACGGTGGTTTGTTGGCTCGTGTCGCTGCGGGTGCGCGTGTTGACGGTCGCGATCTGCATCGTTGTCGCGGGCTTCGGCCTCCGCGCGAGGTACTTTGTGGAGTCAGGTGGATTTTTGACCATCGGCAGGTCTGACACGAAGTACGAGATGGCCGGCCGGCTCGTCGCGCGTGCGACACCCGTCAACAGCGTCGTGATGACGATGCAGCACAGCGGATCGATTCGTTACTACGGCGGACGGCTGACGATGCGATACGACCAGCTCGACGAAAAATGGCTGGATCGCGCCGTCGACTGGTTCTCGAGCGAGGGTATCCGGACGTACGTGTTCATCGAGGACTGGGAGGTCATCGAGTTCCGGAAGCACTTTCCCACGCAACGCCTCGGCAGCCTCGGCATGAAGCCGATCGTCACGTATCGCAACGAGGCGGCCGTGATGTATCTGTACGATCTGAACCGGCCTCGGGAGGAGACGGAAGTGGAGACGGTCGTGGAAACGTTCGACGGCCCGCTTTGCCTGAAGCCGGCGCCGCGGATTCGCGTGCCGTTCAAATAGCTGTGGCGGATTGGTCTCCAAATCCGCGATCCCGCGATCACGCATGAAGATCATTCGCCTCGCGCCTGCAGTGGTGGTGGTGCTCACCTCCTGCCTGCTCCTGCGCGACTGGGCCTCGGGCCAGACCATGTGGCTCGACGAGGAGATGATCGCGCTGAACCTGCGCGATCGCCACCTCGCTGATCTTCCAGGTCTCCTGTGGCTCGGCCAGACGGCGCCGCTCGGGTGGCTGGTCGTTCAACGTCTGATCCTGGTGATGTTCGGGACGGGTGAGCTGGCGCTTCGTTTCGTGCCGGTGCTCCTCGGGATCGGAACGCTCTTCGTGGCCGTCTGGATCGGGCGACGGTGGATGACCCCTGCCGGCGCGATCGCCCTGGCGTCGCTCTGCGCGAGCAGCCACTGGCTCACGTACTTTTTTCTCGAGCTCAAGCAGTACTCCGCGGATACCTTCTGGGCTCTGCTGCTGCCTGCGCTTGCGGCGGCCGCCGTCGAGCCAAAGCCGACGCGCCTGCCCCGGATCGACGCCTGGTGGACCATCGCCGCCATTGCGCAGTGGTTCGCCGTCGGCGGACTCCTTGTCACTCCGGCGTGTGCGCTCGCGATCGTCGCAACGGTTCTCGGCCGCGACGGCTGGCGCGCGGCGGTCAAGTCGGCGCTTCCCGGGCTGGGATGGCTGGTCGTCTTCGGTCTCCATTACTACCTGTCGCTGCAATACGCGGCGAAGAGCGAGTACCTCTACAGCTATTGGTCGCCCAACATGCCGCCGGTGGGAGCCGGCATAGCCGGAACGCTGAGCTGGCTTGCGAGCCAGCTCCAGCCGTTTGCCGGCAAGCCCGGTGGTGCAGAGCGGTGGGGAGCCTTCTGGCTGGCGGCGGCCATCGGGTTCTTCCTTTCCGCGAGGCGTGCCGGACTCGGTCTGTTTTTCGGCGGCGTCGTGCTCTCTGGATTCGCGCTGGCGGGTTTCCGGCTGGTGCCACTGGCCGACCGCGTCTCGCTCTGGATGATGCCGGCGCTGTATGCCGGCATCGCTCTTGGCATTGACGCCGCGATTCGAATCGCCCGGCGCGGCTACGTCGCGCGCCGCTGGTCAGCCATTTGCGCGGCGTTGTTCGTCGGCGGCCTGGGTCTCGGTGCGACCGTGGACGTCATGCAGGGCGCTCGGGAACTGCTGCGCGGGCGGCCGGCGAGCAATCAGCAGCTGGACGACAGGTCGGCCGTGCAGTGGTTGATGAGTCAGCGGCGGCCTGGCGACGCGGTGATGACCACGCCCAACAGCTTGCCGGCGATCTGGTGGTATGGCTCGATTCCCATCGGAACTCCCGGCATCCGCGGCGGTGAGCACCCGGATGGCGGACCGATCCTCGAGATGAGGTACGCGAACGAGCCCTGTTCGGGCGCCGGGTTCAAAGATGCTTTCGGCGCCAGGTCGCGAGCGCTGGTCTACCTTGGGTGGATCGATGACCGGCTCGGCGAGTTCGACCATCTGGTTCGGCTGCAGCTGGCCGAGGTCGGGAAGATCACTGAGGAACGCGGTTTCGCGCGGAGCCAGGTGCTCATCGTCGATCTTCGTCCGGATGGAACCGCACATCAGGATTCGGCGCGAGCCGCCGCAATGGGCGGTCCGGCAGGCTGTCTCGAGGCGGTGTCGGCTCGGCGGCCGCTAATGCACCGATAGTTCGGCAATCGACCAGTAGTACGTCGGATCGCGGCCGAGCTGGCGCAGCCGGATGAATCGCGCCTCCCGGCCGCCGAGCGCGAAGACGAGCGGCACGTGCTTCGGGTCGCGGACGGCCGCGGCGAATGCGACGATCGTCGTTGAACCACGCCATGTCTCCGTCCACGACAGCCGGTCGCTCGAAACCTCAATCTGAAGATCGCGCGGGAAGTCCGCTCCGAACGGACCCAGCGACAGCACGATGGCCTCGACGCGCCGGGCCGCGCCGACGTCGAGGATCACTTCTTCCTTGCCGGTTTGAGGCCCGGTGTCCCAGCGCGTTTGCAAGTTGCCGTCCGTCATGCCCGGAACCGCCTCAGGTTTGACGTTGGCCGTGATTGCTACGATCGGAAGCGGGGCGCCCAACGAGGCAAGCGCGGTGGCTGCCGGCGCCTGACTGGAGCGCAACCGGTAGGTGGCGGACGACCCGACGGCACTGAGCCGGGTCGCCCTCGTGCGGGCGTAGGCGTCCCACGCCCCGTCCGAATCGAGCGTCGTGTCCACCACGATTTCGGTCACTCCCAACGCGGCAAGCTCGTCGAGCAGCCGCGGGTCTTTGACGTCGAGGCCCATGCGCAGCGCCGGGTACCACGGCGGAAAGTAGCCGCTGTAGCCGTTGACGATGGGTCTGCCGTGCCAGATCGTGCGGTACATCGCCATGATGTCGTCGCCGGGATCGCCGAGCGGAAGCGACAGGATGGCGCCCGTCGTGTGTGTCGTACCGCGCGGCCATGGGTCGGGCGGCCGCTCGAGCGGCATCGACTTCATCCAGCCGTCGGCCAGCAGCGCGATCGTCACGATGGATGTCAGCAGCACTCGAACACGGGTCGCGCGCCCATTTTGAAAGGCGTTCTTCGTCAACCGGCTGTACGCAAGCGCGGCGGCGATTGCGACACAGAGGACCATCAGCATTGCGAACCGCGCGGGCACGCGCAGCTCGAGCCAGCCGGGAATGTTCAGGAGCCACGCGTAGGGACCGATCGGCAGGAACGGTTTATTGAGAAGATTGATCGTCGGCCCCAGCGACATCAGGCACATCACACCGGCCGCGACGACGTAGAAGGCGAATGGCGATCGGTGCCTGATCGCGTCCCGAATCGAGGAGCTCGCGAGAGCAAAGCCGGCGAAGCACGCCAGGGCGAGCAGCATCGGCTTTTCCGGATGGTTGGCGGAGACCGGGATCCCGGCGATCGATGTTTCCCCGGGCGCAACGACCGCGATCACGGCGGCAGCCGTCAAGATCACGCCGATGAGAAAGAGGGCTGGGGAGAGAAACGACCTCGGGTTCCGTTTTACGCTTTTTGTAAAACGGAACCCGAGGTCGTTTGTCCTCCCTGCCAGCACCCCCGCGGCAATCAGCACCACCACCGTCAGGCCAGGGAACATCTCGTCCTCCGGCCGATTGAGGCTGTGCACCCATCCCCAGATGGCGAGCAGGCCCGAAGCATCGAGGATGGACGACAGATCGGCGCTGAAGGCGAGGACCTCGTCCAGCAGACGACGGAAGCCGAACGACTCGTGCGCGTGGCGGTAACGCATCAGGACGGGCAGGACCGCGCCGAACGCCAGACCCCACGCAAGCAGAATCGAGACGATCGTCCGCCAGCGGCGCCAGGGCACGAACCAGACGATCCACATCGCGACCAGCACCGAGAAGAACGCCATGTAATAACCGTTCGTCAGCGCCTGCATCAGCCACGTGACGGCAAACAGCACGAGCCATCGCCATCCGTCGCCGCGCGCGAATCGATGGAGACCGAGGAGCGCGACGGGCATCCAGAACGCCGCCAGGACCTGGATGTGCGCCATCTGGGAAACGCGGTACGGCGCAAACCCGAAGGCCAGGCCTCCGACAAATGCCGCGTCGCGCCGTCCCGTGAGGTGCAGGCACAAGAGGTATGCGCCAAATGCCGAGAGCGGAAAGGTCAGCAGAAAGGCGACGTTGTAGCTGACGAGCGCGTTGCCGGTGATCCAATAGACGGGCGATGCGATTGGCGCGAGGCCCGCGAGATGCTCGGAGAACGTGAGCACGTTCTCAGCCGGAAAAAACGCCGGCGCGCTCCACCAGCTCGACGTCAGCGGCACGTGGGTCGCGTTCCACCAGAGAATCCAGACGTTCAGCAGTGGATCGCCGAGATCGTTCGGAACGGCCGTCGCCAGTCTGACGGCCAACGGGAACGTGAAGACGATCGCGAACAGGAGATAGAGCGCGAAGACCAGAACGTCGCGTTGCGCTTCTCGCGCGTGCATCGGCCGGCGTGTCAGGGGAGAATAGCACGCCGGAACCGGGACGCAGTCAGCTGAAGGATGAGACGGTTCTATCTACCCGTGGCCGTGTTTCTCGCGACCTGGACGATCCTGGCCGTCACGGCTCCCGGCATTCCACTCGTCTGGGACGAGCAGCAGTACACGGGCCGGGCACGGTACATCCTCGACTGGTTCACGCGCGAGCCGGCCCCGTTCTCGCGAGCCGGCATCCGGTCGCACTGGTTGTTCATCAATCAGTTCGAAGGACATCCTGCCGGGTTTGCGATCGTCATCGCGATTGGAGAGTGGCTCGCCGGGCCGCTGACCGATCCGCTGACGGCGGCACGACTCGGTCCCATCACCTTGTTCAGTGTCGCGTGTGCCGCGGTCGCCATCAGGCTGAAGAAAGACTGCGGTACGGCGGCGGCCGTCGCCGCGCCCCTCCTGCTGGTGACATTTCCGCGACTGTTCTCGGAGGCTCATTTTGCGACTCAGGATGGGCAGTTGACCGCGTGGTGGCTGATGCTGTGGGCGGTCCAATCGTCCTTCTCGTCGACGACCCGCGGCGCCATCGGGCTCGGTGTCCTGCTCGGGCTGACCACCGCGACCAAATTCAGCGGATGGCTGGCCTGGGGACCGTTGATCGCATCGCAGCTCATCCAGAGAAACGCCGCCGCGCTGCGGAAGCTCCTCGTTCTCATGCCGGTCGCGATCGCCCTCTTCTGCCTGTTGAATCCTCCGTTGTGGCATGACCCGGTCGCCGGATTTCGTGAACACTTCTACCGCAACTTCAGTCGCTCGACCGTCCCGGACGTCCCGACGTTGTTTCTCGGCCGCCGCTACGACGTGGAGCACTCGCTGCCTTGGTACAACACGGTGGTCTGGCTCGCGTTCGTGTCGCCGATGCCAACGATGGTGCTCGGAATCGTCGGACTGTGGAAGTTGCTCTCGAAGCCCACGGTCTGGTCGATGACACTCGTGCTGCACTGGGCGACGCTGATGATCGTGCGGGCGCTGCCCGGTGCGCCACCGCACGATGGCATTCGACTCTTCCTGCCGGCCTTCGGCTTCTGGTGCGTCATCGCGGGAGTTGGCGCGCAGTCTGTCGTCGCGGCCATCGCTGCGATCCGTTCGACGGCCGCGAGGTGGGCGGTCGGCGCCACTCTCGTGGCGTCGCTGCTCTCCGGCGCGGTCACCGTCGCCCGCTACTATCCTCAAACGCTCTCGCATTACGGCCTGGTGGCAGGGGGCGTGCGCGGCGCCGCGGAAAAGGGGATGGAGCCAGCCTACTGGTGGGACGCGCTGGATGATGAAGTTCTCCACTGGCTGAACAGCAACACGTCACCGGGCGAGGCGGTCGCGTTCTCGCTGATTTATGACGTGAGTCTCTTGAGGGAGTGGGGCCGCCTGGTCCCGCCGGTGGTCAATCCGGATCAGGCGAAATTCAAATGGTATGTGCTCCAGAACAGGCCTGGAATGTTCTCGGATCTCGATCGCGCCCTGATGCGCTCCGAGAAGCCGGCGTACGTGAAGTACGCGGGGCGCGGTCGCACCGGGGAGAACGTCCCGGCGGATCTGAATGTTCCGCTCATTTCCATCTTCTCGTTCGAGCAGTACCAACGAGCCCTGAAATAGCCGCACGATGAAAGTGATGCAGAAGCCGCTGTGAGCAGAACGGCGAGAATCCGCGGGGTGCTCCTCGTCGTCGCCGGTCTCGCGGCCGTGTGGGCCGGTGTCGCCGCGTTGACCGGCGGCTTTTTCTGGGAGATCGGTCCTCTTCGGATCTCCTCACGCGATCCGTGGCGCCCGCTCATGGTGGCGATCGCCGCCGGGGCCGGTGCGCTGGCGCTCACCGACCCGGCGCGGCTCCGCGCCGTGCTCGAGCCCCGCGTGAAGTGGCTCCGCGAAACCCTGCCGTTTGCCGAGCGCCTTCGGCATCGCGGCGTCTGGACCCTGGCGATCGCTATCGCCCTGGTCGGAATCGCAGTCGATATCTACCAGTGGTCGGGCGCGCCGACGTTCTGGCTGGACGAGGAGATGATCGCCTTGAATTTCCGCGATCGGTCGTTCGCGGAGTTGTCAGGGGCGCTCTGGCTCGAGCAGAGCGCGCCGTACGGATGGCTCGTCCTCCAGCGCGCCGTGTTG
>JBLNGH010000119.1:0-12552 GCA_050264575.1 Acidobacteriota bacterium
GGGCGGGACGGCGTAAAAGAGGTGATTGTGCATCCCGACCAGGCCGGGAATGACGGTATGGCCCGGAAGGTCGAGCGCTTCGGCGCCCGGTGGCACCGGCGTGCTCGCCGCGGGTCCGAGCGCGACAATCCGGCCGCCATCGATCACGATTGTACGATTCGCGACCGCCGGCCGCCCCGTGCCGTCGATGACTTTGACGTGCGTGAGCGCAATCCGTGGGGCGCGAATGACGACGACGTTGTTGTCGTCAGTTGTCGCGGCCGCCGCGCAGATGAGGCACGCAACGATCAGGAGAACGGACGAAAGTCGGCGCATGCAGGACGGACGGCCCAGCCGGCCTCATTCCGGAATGCCGGCCCTGAAGGGCCGGCCTACTTCATTTTTTCGTACGTCGCGAACGTCACGCGCGTCGTCTTTCCATCGGCATCCATCGTCATGTAGATGATGCCGAGTGTCTGCCCGTCGGTGGAGATCACGTTTGTGAGGATCTGGTTGATCCGGCCGTCGCGCTTGTACGTGATTTCGTTGACGCGATCGCTCAGCTTGCGGACGGAGGCCAGGTCCTTGGCCCGGCTGCCGTTCATCGGCTCGTCCTTGCCGTCGAACATCGTGGTGTATCCCCACTGCGGCGTGAGCGTGCCGTCGGGGTTCAGGTTGTTGATGGTGATCTTCATGCCGGTGCCGTTGAACGGCTCGTAGGTCATGACGTTATTCGACGGTTTGGCTGGATCGGTCGACTGCATCCGCCAGTTGCCATACCGCGGGTCCGTGGCCGCCGGCGTCTGCGCCCAGATCTGGACGCCCATCAGCGTGACAAAAATGAAAAGACCGGCACACACGAGCAGCTGCTTCCGCATCTCCATCCTCCGTCACTTGAACTTGACCGGGGCTTCGCCCCGCCCGCTTCCGCCGATCCTACGGCTCGTAGTATCAGCGATTCGCGCGGTGGCGGTCTACTCTGCGGCCGGGCACCGGCCGATAGGGCGGGTACCATGCTGGCCCTGACCGGACTGACCAAAAGTGTCGTGGGCGCCCTGGGTCTGCAGAGCCCCAATACCGATGCCGAGTGGGAGCTGATCAACGCGTATCACGACGGCCGGCTCTGGCTCGCCGCCATCGTCGTCGTGATTGTCGTGATGATCATGAAGCAGTTTCGGACGAGGTAGACAAGCCTGGAAGCCAGGGAGCCTGGAAGCTAAGAACTCTTGTCTTCAGCTTCCGAGCTTCCAGGCTTCGGACCCTTTACAGCGGATTATCCGGATAGATCAGCGATCGCCACATGTGCGCGACCGGACTGTTGTCGAACCCGAGCCCTTCCTTGGGCTGTTTGAAGTTCCGGCCGATGATGTCGATGAACGGGTCGAGCGACACCTGCATGTTCGGGTCGAACGCGTACAAGTCGTGTACCGTGATCATGCGCGCTTCCATGTACAACTTGTGTTTGCGCGCGAACTCATACGTTTCCTTGATGTAGGGCAGCGGCACGTAGTCCTTCCCGAAGATCCGGTTGTAGAGCTCGGGGTACTCGTAGCCGACGGACGGATCGGGATAGAACCGCAGCGCCTGGTGATACCGGATTGCCCAGCTGACCTTCTCGGAGACGTACGGCTCCATCATCTGCGCGCCCCACCAGCCGTGATCGACCTTGATCAGATTGAGGACGACATCGTGGAGCAGGCAGGCGAGCACGCGCTCTTCCGGCTCGCCCTTCTTGAGCGCATCGGTCGCGCTCTGAAGGACGTGCGTAGCCGGCGCAAAGCGAAGCTTGAAGAAGTCGACCAGCGTGGGCTTCGCCGGCATGGCTTCGAGCTTTCTCGCCTCGAGCCGTCCCTCGGCGTTGGGCTCGCCGCGTCCGCTGAAGACCGATCCGGCGCCGCGCCGCACCGCCAGTTGGTTGTTCTGGGCGCCCTGCTCGTCGATCAGGTCCATCATGTAGTGCTCGAGCGCATCGGCGCGCGCCTCGTGCGGCATAGCGTCGATGGCGGCGGCTCCGCCCAGCGTCGCGAGAAACGATCGGCGATCGATCTCCATGGATCCTCCCGGGAGGCTCAACGTCTCGAATGTTGCTGAAATCGTGGACAGGCTACGCCTGAAGGGGAGCCGAATCAAGACCGCTTGTGGAAAAACAAAAAGGCGGGAGCGCAGCTGGTCGAATCAGCCGCCCTCCCGCCATGAGCTTTACGTTCTGGCCTTTACCGCGCCTCATTCTTTGCTCGCGGGGCCCCGCCCCGCCCCACGCCCGCTCGCGCGCGCTGCGGTGCTCGCGGACTCGCGCGCGCCGCGGGCGCTATCTCCGCGCCTACTTCTTCGCGAGCCCGGCGACTTTCACGTCCATGTTGTGGCTGACGCGGATGCCGTAGATGCCGTCGAGCGAGCTGAGCTTGCCCGCGCCGACGATCTCGTCTTTGTTGTAGCCGGCGACGCTCGTGCCGTTGACCAGGCATTCCGCACGGCCGCCCTTGACCTGCCACGCCACCGTGTTGACCACGGTGCCGTCGGCGCCTGCCTGCTTGACCGCGGCGTTGGCCACGCCGGCGCGGCCAGGCGTCAGCGTGAACACCGTGCCCTCGCTGAATCCGCGCACGAGGACGTTGCCGTTGCTGTACACGGTGCAGTACACCAGTGTCTTCTTGGGGGTGTCGAGATTCGAACCGCCGATGAACACGCCCGCCGGGTGCGGGTGACCCGCCGACCCCGGCTTGAGGTCGGTGATCGTGGCGCTGACCGTGTAGTCGCCGGACGCGGTGTTCTTCGGATTCCAGTAGATCGCGGCGGGACCGATCGTCCCGTGAAGGTCGCTGCCCACCATTTCGAATTTCGAGTCGTTGATGGTGCCTTTCGCACCGGCATCAACCGCACCCATCCACCCTGGGGCCGTGATGCCGCCGCCGGCGACTTTTCGATCGGGATCTTGGGGTTGCGGCGCGGCGTTCACCACCGGAATCGTCAGCGCGACTGCGGCCGCCAGAGCCGACGCGTAAACCAAACGCATGGGACCTCCTCGTCGTCGTCGAGAGCGTTGAAGTTCTCGACTATACCATCTTTGAAATGTCCGGATTCGCCGCGGGCGCCGACAAAAAAAGCGCGCGGTTCCGTCGAAGTCAGCCAGCCGGACGACAAAAAATTCTGTGGTTCACCGGGGGAGTACACGCAGGGCGATGCTAAGCACGGCGCGTCAACCGCCGATAATACCGGGGCGGGAACGGCGTGGTTGAAGTGCTCAGTGCTGTACGTGATGCCATCGCGTTCGGATTGTCCGTGGCGTACAGCGCGGGGGTCTCGCTCCTCGAGAACGGCACGTTCCTGCTCGTCTTCGTCGTCGTAATGGTCGTTCTGATGGTGACCGGCTGGCGCCGCGACAAGCCGACGATCTGACATATGCCCGTTTTCGCGCAGGCAGTGCTCGAAAAAGCGGCGCTCGACAGTGCCGCCGCCGGCAGCGGCGACCTCCAGACTCAATTCATGGACGCCGTTCACGACGGCCGCATCGTCCTCTGGATTCTGGTGCTTGTAGTCGTGGTGCTGGTGGTCAGGAGTTTCCGGCGATCGGCTTGATGTTCTTGGCTCCTCCCTTCGGCCTACGGCCTTTGGCCCTCGGCCTACGAACGTCAGGGGACGCTCCGTCCCCTCTATTTTTTTGGCGGCAGAAACTTCTTCGGGAACTTCGCCACGACCGTGTAGTTCGGATCGACGACGTTCGCGACGCGGACCTCGCCGATTTGTGACGCCACCTGGAAGGCCTCCATCTTCTCGAAGCCGTAGTCGGCGATGAGCCACTCGATGAGCTCGACGTAGGCAATTCGCAGCGCGTCGATCAACGGGCGAATGCTGGCGAGCACCATGATGTGCTGGTCGTCTTCGACGCGCGGCCAGCGGATCCGCTTGCCCTTGATCACGTCGAACTGAAACGTCACATCCATCGTCGTCTCGAGCCCGGAGCCGATGATCTCGCCGTCGCCCTGGAGCGCGTGCCCGTCGCCGAAGTAGAACATCGCGCCGTCGTGAAACACCGGCAGGAAGACGGTGACGCCCTCGCGCACGTCCGAGGCATCGAGGTTGCCGCCGAAGTCGCCGGGCCAGAGTCCGCCGAACGCTTCCTCTCCCATCGGCGCCACTGCGATGCGGCCGAGCATCGGGCGGAGCGGCAGCTCGATGCGTTTGCTCGCCGAATTCGGCAGGTCGAGGATGCCGACCATGCGCGTGCGATCGAGTTTCCAGTTGAACGTCCTTGCCGGCAGCGGCTCGTTCAGCATGCGCGTGCGGTTGTCGCCGGCGACGCCGCTGATGTTGTTCGCCGAGTACCGCGACATGGCCGAGTCGCGGTTCGGGCGCAGTCTCAGGATCTTGACGACGAGCGTATCTCCGGGCGCAGCGGTTTCGATGTAGAACGGACCCACTTCGCCGGGCCACGCGCCACCTTCGTAGTAGTCACCCGGGCGGGAAAACGTTCGCGTTTCGACGGTGGTACCGGGTTTGACGCGAAGCACCGGCTCGCGAACCGCGTACGTCTGCACACCGGCCGTCGGCTCGAATTTGATCGGCTGCTGAGCGATTGCGGTGGCTGAGAGCGCGAAAGCCAACGCAAGAACGAAGAGACCTCGTTTCATGAGAACACCCACAATGTGGCGGACCTGGGGATCAGTCCGCCCCACGTCCTGTCGGGCCGACTTGGGAATCAGTCCGCCCTACGTCCTGTCAGGCTACTTAATCGCGTACAAATGCTTCTCGCCGCGGATGAACACCATGCCGTTGGCGAGGGCGGGCGATGCGAATACGGGTTCGTCGAGAGAATTCGTCCGGATGACTTCGTGCTTCGGGCCCGCGCGCACGACGAACGTGTCGCCGTCCTCGCTCGTGAAGAGAATCTTGTCGCCGAACGCAACCGGCGACGCGGTGAACGTCGCGGGCACGGGGACGCGTCCGCCTTCGTAGACGACGGTACCCGTTTTGGGATCGAGGCACGTCACGATCCCGCTGTCCGTCATGAGGTAGAGATAGCCGTTGTAGTAGATCGGCGACGGCACGTACGCGGTGCCTTTGTTGTACCGCCAGGCGATGCGCGCTGTGCCGGTCGGATCGCCCGGTCCGGGACGGATGGCGAGCGCCACTTTCGCCTGACTGCCTGCGGTCGCGAAGATCAGCCCGTCGCCCGTCACGAAGCTGGGAATCGGATGACTGCGCGTGCCGTCGGTCCGCCAGAGCTCGCGGCCGGTGGCCGGATCGTACGCGACCACGGCCTCCGCGCCCGAGGCGACGAGCTCATGCCGGCCGCCGGCGTCGACGATGATCGGCGTCGCCCAGCTGCGCCGGTTTTCGCGCGAGACCTTCCAGACCTGCTTGCCCGTGTCGCGGTCGAGCGCGACGATGAAGGAGCCGGTACCCATCTCCTGATCGCCTTGGAGGATCACGAGCTGGTCGAAGAGGATCGGCGACGTGCCGGGGCCAAGACCTGCTTTGGCCATCCCGCCGAACGATGTCTTCCATTTCAAATTGCCGTCGACGTCGAACGCGAAGAAACCCTCCGACTCGAACGACGCGTACACCATG
Source organism: Acidobacteriota bacterium (assembly GCA_050264575.1). Lineage (GTDB taxonomy): Bacteria > Acidobacteriota > Vicinamibacteria > Vicinamibacterales > SCN-69-37 > DASQFI01. The sequence continues at coordinate 5,548 of JBLNGH010000119.1, forward strand.
CGACCGTCGGTGACGACCGACGGCGACGCGTAGGTGTTCTTGCGATGCCGATTGTCGTACACGGCACCGTCGTGCACGGTCTTCTCCCACACCTGGCGGCCCGTCGTCGCGTCCACGGCGAGCACCTTCAACGTGTACGCGTAGTCGACGCCGACGCTGTCTTCGTGAAAGTAGCCGGGCTTGAGATCGAACCCGAGATGATCGGGCGCCTTGCGCCCCGGAATCTCCTCGCCTTCGATCGACGTCGTGAGAAAGATGCGGTTGCCCCAGACTACTGGAGAGGAGTGTCCGCGTCCCTCGATCGGGGTCTTCCACGCGATGTGACTCGTCGCCGACCAGGTATCGGGATATGCGGCGCCGCGGCCGATTCCCGCGCCGCCTGGCCCGCGCCATTGCGGCCAGTTGTCAACCGGCGTTTGAACTGCGGCGGTCCGCGCAGAGGGTCCGATCCACGCGGCGAGCGCGAGGACAGCGACGTAGACGAGCGAGCGGAGCATTGGTGGGGATGTTAAGACCTCGGGTTTCGTTTTACAACCAACGTAAAACGGAACCCGAGGTCGTTAGTAACGCCGCGGCCAGCGGCCCACCCAACCCGCCGACACCTGCTTCTCGCCGTCGCGCAGACCGTATCCGAAATCGATGCGGATCATGCCGCCGGTCTTCGGCGAGTTGACGCGCAGTCCGCCGCCGACGTCCACGTGAAACGGCGATGCGTCGAGCCCCTCCGCCCGGCGCCAGGCTTTGGCCATGTCGGTAAATCCCGCCACGCTGATCGTCGCGATCTTCATCGTCTTGACGACGAACATCCGCTCGACCGTCGCGTACGCCATCTGTCGCCCGAAGACTTCACTGGTGACGATGCCCGAGTCGTGCAACGGATGCGCGCGGAGCAGGACGCCGCGGCCGCGCCCGGCGCTGGCGCCCGGCCAGAGCGCGAGCGGCGCATCGTCGCTTGCGACGGTGATGCCCGCCAGGGCGTTCCATGGCGCCGTCGGCTCGCGGTTCGATCGCCACGCGCCGAGCAGGTCAGCCTGCGTGAACCTGCGGCCGCCGTGGGTCGGCGACCAGCCCTCGACGCCGAGCAGAATCGCGAGCAGGTCGTTCATGTAACGCGTGTCGATTCCGGCGTTCACCGCGACGGTATCCATGCCGTCGAAACGATCGAACGCCGCGCCGGCCCGCCACGCCAGCCAGTTCGTCGCCCAATCGCTCACGCCGAGGCCGGCGCGTTCACGCGTCTGGCTGAAGGCACGTGTGCCGTCGCCGGGCGCGAACGCATACGCTTGTCGATCCCACGACGCTTCGAACCTGGTGAGGCCCGGGAGCGGACCCAGCCCGGGAACGGCGAGGTCGAACGCGACACGCGGCCGATTTTCGGCCCAGCGAAACGACGTCCCGAACACCTCGCCCGCGCCGAACGGGCCGGCGATGTCGATCTTCACGTCGCCGACGAAGAGCGCGCGCCCGGCGACGAGCGCCCAGTCCTCGAGTGCTTTCGGCACGAGCGCCCGTTCCTCGATGGACGCCTTGAGGCGCACGCCGCCGTTCCGGGTGGGCTGCTGGGTGAGCGTCGTGCTCGACGCGGCCGGCAGCGCGTCGAGCTTGCGCGCCGCGCGTTCGAACGCATCGGGCGTCAACACATGGCGAGGCCGGAGACCGACCGTGTTGATCACGACCTTCGGATCGGTACGCTCCGCGCCTTCGACGTCGATCGCTTCGATGGCCGGCGCAGCAATCGGCGGTCGCACGGGCTCCGCTGAGTCATGCGATCCGGGACGCGCGCCCGGTTTCACCGCGGTGGTCTGTGCTGCGACGCTGGAATGACCAAATCCGATGAAGAGCAGAATGACGACGATCAACGAGACAGATAGTCGCAACACTTGCGTCGGGAGAAGGTGCAAGATCGGTGCCCCCCGCGAGGGTCGAGAGAGATTTGGCGGATTTGGAAGTCAATCCGCCCTACGTACGAACCCTTGCGTACGTAGGGCGGACTGATTCCCAAGTCCGCCCGCGCTCACTGGTATTTCAGCGCCTCTGTCGGATCGACTCGCATCGCGCGGCGTGCCGGAAGGAGGCACGCGACGAGGGCAACAGCCGCCAGCACAATCGGCACGGACGCAAAGGTGACGGGATCAAGCGCGCTGACCCCGAACAGAAATCCTGACAGAAGCCGGCCGCTTGCGAATGCGACCGTGAGACCGATCACGATGCCCGCCGCCACGAGCCACATCCCCTCTCTGATCACAAGGCTGAAGACATCGCGCCGCGCGGCCCCGAGCGCGATCCGGATGCCGATCTCGCGCGTGCGTCTCGCGATTGAAAACGCGAGCACGCCGTACACGCCGATCGACGCCAGCAGGACCGAGAAAGCTGCGAACGTCGTCAGCAGCGATGCGCCCATCCTCGCGGCATAGAGGGAGCTTCGCAGCGTCTCGGTCATCGGCACCACATTGGGCACCGGAAGATTCGGCTCGAGCGTCTGAATCTCGCGGCGAACGGCCGGGACGAGCGTGCCCGGATCGACCGACGCTCGAACGTGAAGCGTCATGCCGGTTTCATGGTTCTGCGAAAGCGGGAAGTAGACGATGGCCGTCCGTGGTTCCGAAAGCGTCGAGTACTTGCTGTCCTTGACCACGCCGACGATTTCCCGCCATGGTCCGCGCGGCCCGGCAAAGCTCACGCGGTGTCCGAGCACGGCTTCGCCCGGGAAGTGCAGCGCGGCGAATGCGTCGTTCACGACGATGACCGGCGGTGCTTCCTGGACGTCCTGCGGACTGAAATCCCGTCCTGCGCTGAACTCGATCCCCATCGTCTGAAAATAGTTCGGACCGACGACGTTGCTGCTCACGAGGTCGCGGCTCGCGGAGGGGCTTGGAATGCCGCCCTCGCTTCGAACGATGTTGTCGGAACCCTGCCGGTTCTCGATGAGCACGCTGAGAATGCGGCCGGGTCCTTGAATCTGGACGCGCGCGACGGTCGCGGCCTCCACGCCTGGCAGGGCCTCGACCCGCTCGACGACCGAGGCATAGAACTGCCGGCCCTGATCGCGCGTGTACCGCAACAGGTTGACGCTGAGCGGCGACGTGATGAGGCGCTCGACGTCGAAGCCCGGCGAGACCGCCTGTGTGGCGCGCAGACTCCGAACCAGCAACCCGGCCGCGACGAGGAGCGCCAGAGAAAGCGCCACTTCGACAACGACGAGGACCTTGCGAAGATTGAGACGGTTTGGCTCGCCCGGAACGAACGATTCGTGTTTGAGCGCAGGAACGAGCGCGGGTCGCGACGTCCGAAGCGCGGGCGCCAGCCCGAAGATTAATCCCGTCGCCACGGAGAGCCCGACCGAGAAGAGCAGGACCCGCTCGTCGAGCGTGAAGTCCAGTGCGATCGGCAGCGCGCCGGCGGGTGGCGGCGACGCCCGGAACGCGCGCACGGCGCCCCAGGCCAGCGCAACACCCAGCCCGCCGCCGATGGCTGCGAGAAGGACGCTTTCGGTCAGGCACTGGCGCACGACGCGCCAGCGGCTCGCGCCAATCGCGAGCCGCACGGCAATCTCGCGCCGCCGTGACGTGGCCCGCGACAGCAGCAGGTTGGCGACGTTCGCGCACGCGACGAGCAGCACGATCCCGACCGTGCTCATCAGCAGCGCGGCGACCGGCACGATCTGCTCGCGCTGACCGGGCATGCCGGCGTCGACTGGAATCGCCGTGATGGTCCGCTGTGGCAGGGCGGGTCGCGTGTTCTGATTCTGGCTTCGGTCGATCGCTGTCGCGACGGTCGTGAGCGCAGCTCCGGCTCGTGATTCGCTGACCCCGGCCTTGAGCCGTCCGACGGTGAAGAGCCATTTATTGCCGCGTACCTTGAGCAGGTCCGGGTCCATTTCTCCGGAGTACCCGCCGCGCGGCGGCCGCATGACCGCCTGCATCATCATCGGAACGTAGAGATCGCGAACGTTGCCGAGCTGTGGACCGGTGAAATCCGGCGGGGTGACGCCCACGATCGTGAAGCGGTGTCCGTTGAGCAGAATCGCGCGGCCGACGATGTCGGTCATGCCGCCGAATCGCCGCTGCCAGAGCCCATGGCTGATCACGGCGACCGGATGCGCCCCCGGTGTCCGGTCGTCGTCCGGGCCGATCGTGCGTCCCCGCGACGCCTTCACACCCAGCGTTCGGAAGAAGTTGCCGCTCACGATGAGGCCCGGGACGAGGTCGGTCGTGGACTCCGCGTTCAAGCTGGCCGTCAGGGGTCCCCACGTCGCGAAGTCGTCGAAGACGTCCTGCGCATCGCGGAGCTCGGCGTACTCGGGATAGGAAAACACCGGCACGCCCGCCGCGGCTGACGTGGCGCCGTTGAAGACGTACAGGAGTCGATTGGATTCGCGCACCGGCAACCGCTGGAGCAGCGTGGCGTTCACCAGGCTGAAGATGGCGGCGTTGGCGCCGATGCCGAGCGCGAGCGTCAGGACGGCCGCGGCGGTGAATCCGCGCTGCCGCGCCAGCATGCGCGCGCCGTAGCGCAGGTCCTGCCAGACGTCGGCGGCCAGGCGCGTCCGCGGCGTACCGAGCGTCACCGGTTCGGCGACGTGCGCCTGGCGGAGTCGTCGCATGCGCTCACGCAACAGTTCGGCGTCGTCGAGCTCGGCGAGCGCCGTCCGTTGTGCTTCGTCGGCCGAGTGGCCGCCGGTGATCAGTTCCCGGTACCGATCGTCGAGGTGCGCGGACAGCTCATCGATGATCTCGGCTTCGCGGGCCGGGCTGAACTTCAAGCCGGCCAGGCGCGGCTGCAGAACCGCCTTCCAATCAGGCATGGCCCCCCTCCGTGATCCGCGCGACGGCGTCGACGAAGACCCGCCAGGTGACGCGCTGGCGGGCGAGGACTTTGCGGCCTTCCCGCGTGAGCCGGTAATACCGGCGCCGCCGCTGGCCGGGCTTTTCGATCCACCGGCCGGCGATCCAGGCCCGTTCTTCGAGGCGATACAGCAGCGGATAGAGCGAGGCGATGTGGAATTTGAGCCGGCCGGCCGATCGGGCTTCGATCTGCTTGCTGATCTCGTAGCCATGGCGCGGCCGCGCGTCGAGCAGCGAGAGGATCAGGAGCTCGGCCGAGCCTTTTTTCAGCTCGCGATCGAGCATGCGCGCGTCGATATCTGTCATAGCCATATAATACACAAACAGCGTTGACGGACGTGGCGCGGACTGGTTCCCGACGCCGGCGTCGCGCGGATTGATTTCCAAATCCGCGGGCTGCTTGGATGACGCGCGGGCTTTCGTGGCCTCAGCGCAGGCGGACTTGGAGATCAGTGCGCCCTACGAGATCAGTCCGCCCTGCGATCAGTCCGCCCTACGGGGGAATGTCCGGTCGCACGTGTGACCGCGATATCACGCGCACGCGCCTGCGAGTCGGGCTCCACAGCCGCGAGATCGCGTGGTGTGAACTGCCGCTCCAGAGTAGTGTGAAGTTCCGTTACGGCAATGAGGAACTTCTACACGGTAAAGATCTTCCCACTTCGCCGATCGACCGCGAATCTTTCCCGCGTGCGCGACATTCGTCCGTGGCACGCGACTTGATAGCTCTCATGCCTGGGCCGGCGTGTTTTTGTTCAGCTCGCGTGATGAGCTCGCGTGATGAGGGAGGAGCTATGAAACGAATGTTGATCGGCTCACTGATGGCTGTGGCGTTCGCGGCCGTGACCGCCGCCCAGACCGCCACGCCGCCGCCGGCACAGCAGCAGCAACAGCAGCAGGCGCAACCGCAGACCCCGCCTCAGCAGCCGCAGACCGCGGCCAAGCCGGCCGAGGTCACGCTCGTCGGATGCGTCGTCCGCGGATCCACCCAGAAGATTTACCTGTTCGAGAACGCCATCGATCCGGCCAAGAAAGATGAGAAAGGCAAGACCTTCCTGCTGGTGTTCCAGCCAGACCAGGATCTGTCCACGCACCTGAACCACAAGATCCAGATCGTGGGTCTCGCCCAGGACAAGGTCGTTGCGGTGACGCCGCCGGCCACTGTGGTGGCGGAGAAGGATCTGCCGACCTTCACCATCAAGACCATCACGATGGTTGCAGACACCTGCAGCTAACCGGGACGGTAGCCGGTCTGTCTCGTTAGATGCGGTGACGCTCGGCCCGGGCAGGAACGTCTGCCCGGGCTGGGCGACTTTTTTTCGTACGTCGCCTCACTCCTCGCGGAGCGCGCGAATCGGATCGATCCGGGCGGCTCGACGCGCCGGAATCGTCGACGCCAGCAGCGTGACGACGACGAGCGTGATCGCCGGCGGCAACATCGCCGTCGGATCGAGCGGCGAGACGCCGGTGACCGACGCACGGAGCCCCATTGCGATCGGGATCGCGATCACGAATCCAGCCACGCTGCCGATGATCGCGAGCCGGAAACCCTGTCTCAGCACGAGCGTCAACACATCGGCCGGCCGAGCGCCAATGGCCAGACGAAGGCCGAGTTCCTGCCTTCTCAACGACACGAGGTACGCCATGACGGCGTAGAGTCCTGCCGCGGCCAACAGCAGCGCGATCAACCCGAGGCCGCCAATCGACAACGCCAGGGCGCGTATCGGCCCACTCCCTCGAAGGAACAGCGTCTCTGCGGACTGGATATTCACCCCTGCGAGCCGTCGTTCGACGTGGCGGATGACGTCGCGGATGTGCGGCGGCAAGTCGTCCGGATTGCTGGTGCGTACCCGGAGCGTGAAGAGTCCAGCCGAGTCAGCCGGGAGCGGCAGGTACACCACGGGATCAGGATGAGCGTCGCCGGCCCTCCGCGGCATGTCGGCAATGACGCCGACAATTTCTACCGCGAGCCGCTCGGCGGGAATCTCCGCGCCCTGGCCTGCTAGCGGCCGAGCCAGCTCGTATCGTCGTGGGGACTGTGCGGCGATCACCGAATTGCTGAGATAGAACAGGCTTCCCAGCGCCGTTCCGTTTGGCGCAAGCTCCCGCGCGAGCCGCTCGCTCACGACCGCCGTCGTGCCGCCGTCGGATTCCTGGAAGAGCC
>JBLNGH010000120.1:0-5196 GCA_050264575.1 Acidobacteriota bacterium
AATGTTGGGGTCGGATTCCGCCACGGCGATGGCGCCGATGGATCCTGTCGGTTGGCGGTCGAAGAGCGGGACCCACGTCGACCCGAAGTCCGTCGAGCGCCACACGCCGCCGTTGTCGAAGCCGATGTAGAAGACGTTCGGCTGAGTCCGAACGCCGGACAAGGCCCGGGCACGGCCCGCGCGCGGAGGTCCGATCGACCGCCATCGCATCTCCCCGTAGGTTTCGGGGCTGGGCGTCTGCGCCGTCATCGACGGCACGTAGCCGGCCAGCAGCGCTGCACCGGCCGCAAGAACGTGAAGGAGTCGCTTCGTCATGCCACTGCCTCCTGGACGGTGAGAGTGTAAAGCGAGCGTGAAGCCGTCCGCTATCCGAATCCGGACACGGCGCGAGCGCCCATAATTCTGTAGACGGACTACAGAATGTTGTGTAGTCTGACTACACAATGCTGCCACCTCTGCGATCACGGCTTCGCGCGCTCTGGCATTGGAAGCGGCGCCAGACTGAGCTCGAGGAAGAGCTCCGCTTTCACCTCGATACTGAAGCGGAAGAACGACAAGTGGCTGGTCTCAGCGACGATGAAGCAAGACGGGCGGCACGGCTCGACTTCGGCAACGTCGCGGTCATCGCCGAGGACGCGCGCGCGGCGTGGGGATGGGCGACCATCGAGCAGCTCCAGCAGGACATCCGCTACGCCATCCGCACGCTGTCGAAGAGCCGTGCGTTCACGGCCACGGCGGTGCTGTGCCTCGCGCTCGGCATCGGGGCGAACACGCTGCTGTACAGCCTGACGGATGCGATCCTGCTGCGACAACTGCCGGTGAGCGATCCGAAGAGTCTCGTGCGCATGACCTGGCACGCGCGGCAACCCGAGAATCACGGGCTATCGAGGCACGACAGCGCAGTCAGAGATGCCGCGGCGGGCTACACGAATGGCGTTTTCTCATACGCCGCATTTGAGCTGTTCGAGCGGCACGACGACATCTTCTCGAGCGTGTTCGCGTACCAAAGTACCGGGCCGATCAGCCTGACCATTCACGACGAGACTATCCGAGGCACAGGCGAGTACGTGTCCGGCGGCTACTTCCATGGGCTCGGCGTCGTGCCGGCCGCCGGCCGGGTGCTCGGTGACGACGACGACCGGCTGGGCGCGCAGCCGGTGGTCATGATCACGACCGCTCTGGCAGACAGCGGGCTCGGTGGACCGTCCGCGGCCGTGGGTCAGACCATATACCTCAACAACTCGCCGTTCGCAGTTGTCGGCGTCGTCCCGCGCACGTTCTCCGGCACCGATCCCGGCCTGACTCCTGACATTTACGTGCCGCTTCACGCCGCATTCGTTCTGGAGACGACTCGACCGATCGAATCGCTTCGCGCGCGATTCGACGATCCGAACGAAGGCTGGCTCGAGATCATGGCGAGGCTCAGACCAGATGTGAGTCTCGAGCGCGCGCAGGCGACACTGGCGCCGCCGTTTCAGCAGTTCACCACCCACGTCAAGGAGACCGGCAGACGCTGGCGTCAGGCGCCCGTGCTCGCGCTGGTGCCGGGCGGGCAGGGGATCGATGGCCTACGGCGGGGCTACTCGACGCCTCTCTTTCTTCTGATGGGTCTCGCGGGGCTGATCCTGCTCCTGGCCTGCGCCAACATCGCAAACCTGCTCCTCGCGCGGTCTGCCGCCCGCGCGCGTGAGATCGCGGTCCGTATGAGCCTTGGCGCGGGCCGCGCGCGTGTGATGCGGCAACTCCTCACCGAGAGCCTCGTCCTCTCCTGCGCGGGTGGGCTCTTGGGGATCGGCATCGCTGTGCTTGGCGAGCGAGTTGTCACGGCGTTCCTGACGAACGACCAATCCGACTTCACGCTCCACGCGGATCTGAATTGGCACGTCCTGCTCTTCGCGTCCGGACTGTCGATCGTGACCGGCATCGTCTTCGGTGCGGCGCCCGCGATTCGATCAAGCCGAAGGGTCCTTCTGCCGGCGATTCACGCCGCCCGGTCCACAGCATCACCGGGATCGAGCCGCCGCGCGCCTCTGACACGCGCGCTCGTCGTGCTGCAGCTCGGAGCCACGCTGGTCCTGCTGGTCGTCTCGGGTCTGTTCGCCCGGACGCTCGCCGGCTACGCGGCCGAGGATCTTGGCTTCAACCCGAATCGGCTGCTGACCGTGACGGTCAACGCCAGGCAAGGGGGATTCGATGCGGGCGGCGCCCTTGCGATCTATCGCGAGCTGCGACGACAGTTTGCGGCCATGCCGGGCGTCGTCGCCGTCACCCTGTCCGGGTCGGCGATCCTGGGCGATGGCACCTCCGTCACGACGGTGGTGCCGGTCGGCCGCGAGCCGAAGGACAGCGTTCCCATCATGAGTGTCGGCGCGGGCTTTCTGGCCGCGATGCAGGTGCCAATCGCAAGCGGGCGTGACATCGGCGAAATGGACACACCCGGCGCGACGCCGGTGGTCGTCGTGAGCGAGGCGTATGCCCGTGAGTACTTCGGCGACGCCAATCCTCTCGGTCAGCTCGTCAGCATGCCTCACGACTCAGCCAGAGTCGCGGCACTCCGCTTCGAGATCGTCGGCGTCGCGCGCGACGTCCGCTACGGCCGCCTGCTCGTCGAGCATCCTCCACTTGTCTACGTCCCGTTCATCCAGATTAGCGACGAGCTGGGCGAAATGGTGTTCGCGATTCGCACGAGCTCGGATCCATCGAGTTATGAGAAGCCGGTGCGCCAGATCGTGCACGACGCCAGTTCGCGGATTCCCATCACGCGCATGGCGACACAGACAAGCTTGATCGATCGGCTGATTGCGACGCCAATCCTGCTGACTCGACTCTGTGTGACGTTTGCGATTCTGGCGTTGACGATCGCGGTCGTCGGACTCTACGGCAGTGTCTCCTACGACGTCTCGCGACGGACGCCGGAGATTGGCGTTCGCATCGCACTCGGCGCCAGGCGCGGCCAGATTGTCCGCCTTGTCCTCGGCAATGTCTTCGTGCTTGCCGCGATCGGCGTGGTGCTCGGTGTACCCGGCGCACTCCTGGCGTCGTCGTTCGCGAAGGCGTACCTGTTCGGCGTGACCAACCGCGATCCGCTGACGATCGTAGCGGCGACCGCTGTGCTCCTCGGTGCCGCGCTCATAGCCGCGTACTCGCCGGCTCGCGCCGCCGCGCGGCTCGATCCGACGTCGGCGCTGCGACGGGAGTAAGTTTTACTGTTCGCCGCCGACTGGTTTTGCTTCTCCGCGCGCCTCGGCGAGGAGGTCATCGATGAGTTGGTCGAAAACCTGGAGAGCGTCTACGTTGTTGTTCTCAAGTTTGTAGACCTTCTCAACCATCGACTGCAGCCTGACGGAGGACGAACTCTCGGCAATTTCAGATGACCCTGCGGAGGGCCCCTGCGGCTCTTCACCACGGGTGGGATGGTCCTTCGAATGGACCAGTCTCAGAGAGGACATGTCGGGAGGGATCTAGCAAGTTGTTCGCCAGACTCCTCGCAACCTGGGCAGGCGTTTCACTCATGGCCGGCAGGACTGAGGTCTCGTGTGACAGAAGCTCACAGCCGACCAGTTTCACAAACGTAATTCGGCTCTCTCATCGTCGTCGTCGCGGCCGAAATCTCCATTGCCGGCGTGCGCCGCGCGGGCTGGCGGTCCCGGATCCGCCATTTGGAGCGGAGCTCGTCGCTTTTGGCTGTGCGTGAGCTCTCGTGACATTCCCGTGACCTCGCGGGTGCCGCTTCGCGCCGCCACGCCCTCGGCCTTGTCCCTCACGCGCACGATGCTCGGACAGTCGCTGCGACAGCGGAATCTCCAGCCGCGTGGCCGGCCGGGCCGCATAGTCGAAGTCCGGTACCGTGACGCGCGGCAGCGCCCGGCCGAGGGCGCGCTCGATCGCCGACAGCTCGTCTCGCTCCTCGGGTGAGACGAACGTAAACGCCTCGCCCGTCGCCTCAGCCCGACCCGTGCGGCCGACGCGATGGATGTAATCGTCGGGCACGAGCGGCACGTCGAAGTTGATCACGTGTCCCAGGGCATCGACGTCGATGCCACGAGCCGCGATGTCGGTCGCGACGAGCACAGGGGATCGGCCGCTCTTGAACGCCGCAAGCGCCGCCGTGCGCTGGGACTGCGATCGGTTGCCGTGGAGCCGTCCTGCCTGAATGCCCGACCGCACAAGGGTGTCTGCCAGCCGATTGGCGCGGTGCTTCGTCCGCGTGAACACGAGCGCCTGGCTGATGTCGCCGCGTTGCAGGAGCGCGACGAGCAATGCCGATTTCAACTCCTGCTGGACTGGGTAGACAGCCTGCGTGATGCCGACGGGCGTCACCGAGGCGCGCTCGCGTCGAACCGTCACGGGATGGCGAAGCATCTCGGACGTCAACGCACGGATTTCCGGGGGCATCGTCGCGCTGAAGAAGAATGTCTGGCGCCGCGCCGGCAAGTGGCGAAGGATCTTTCGAATCTCCGGCAGGAATCCCATGTCGAGCATCCGGTCGGCCTCGTCGAGCACGAGATACTCGATCTTGTCGAGCTTCGCGTACGGGCGGCGCAGGTGGTCCAACAGTCTGCCGGGCGTGGCGACGATGACATCCACGCCGCTGCGGAGCGCATGCTCCTGCGGCCCGTGGCCGACGCCGCCGAAGATCACGGCGCCTGTGACTGGCGTGTGCACCGCCAGGTCCTGCAAGTCTCCGAGAATCTGCGCGGCCAACTCGCGCGTGGGGGCGAGCACGAGCGCGCGCGTCGTGCCGCGCGGCACGCCGATGAGACGGTGGAGGATGGGAAGCAGGAAGGCCGCGGTCTTGCCGCTGCCGGTCTCGGCCGATGCGAGGACGTCACTGCCGGCCAGGCCAGGAGGAATCGTGTCGGCCTGGATCGGTGTTGGACGAACGAAGCCCATCTCCTTGACGGCACGGAGAAGGCTGGGATGGAGATTGAACACGGTGAAAGGCACGCAGTGATCTTACTGTGCCCATGACCCGCCAGGTCTGGTGCGTACAATGTCGAAGCCCGCTGAAGTAGATCGCATTCGTTGGTCATTGAGGTCGTAGATACCTTTCCGGGCGTACAATCGACGGACCCCAGATGACACGGCACCAGTGCTGGATTCCAGGCGCAATCGTTGGCGTCTTGCTGGCGTCCTCGCCGGTGTTCGCCCAGCCGGAGCCGACTGTCACGACCGGCGTCCGTTTCCAGATCGAAG
>JBLNGH010000121.1:0-3060 GCA_050264575.1 Acidobacteriota bacterium
CCCGTACCCGTTGATCAGCTGGGTCGACGGCAGCCGCGCCTGAGCCAGGCGGACATGCGGGACCGAAAGCGCCTCGCCGCCGATGATCAACTGGGATACGCCGGCCAGGCACTCCGGACGCTCATCGATCACGACGTTGAAGAGTGCGGACGGCAGCCACAAGCAGTCGACGGTTTCAGCCTCGAGCGCCGCGGCAAGCATCGCGACGGTCGGCACGCGCTCCGGAAATATGGCGAGCCGCCGTCCGTGAAGCAGCGGACCCCAGATCTCGAACGTCGAGGCGTCGAACGACAAGGGGGCCATCTGCAGAAACGTCGTGGCCCTCTCCCAGGACACATAGTCGGCGCTCACGAGCTGCAGCACGCCACGATGCGGAATTTGCACGCCGTTCGGACGGCCTGTCGATCCGGACGTGTACATCACGTATGCGAGATCGTTCGCACCGCACTCGTCGGCGCGGCTCTCGGCCGGCTCCTGCGCGATGAGCCCGGCTTCCTGATCCAGGGCGATCACTTTCGCCGTGCCTGGCGGAACACGGCTGGCCGTCCCGGCGTCAGCCAGAACGATGGCGGCCCGGCTGTCCTCGAGCATGAATTCGAGACGGGCCGCCGGGTACGACGGGTCGAGCGGGACGTAGGCGGCGCCAGCTTTCAGAACAGCGAGTTGCGCCACGATCGCCTCAATCGATCGGTTCAGGCAGATGCCCACCAGATGGCCCTTATGAACTCCTTCGCGGCGGAGCCGTGCCGCAAGCCGGTTGCTCCGGGCGTCGAGCTCAGCATAGGTGAGTGATTCCGAGTCGGTGCTCACGGCGATCGCCGACGGCGTCCGCCCGGCGATCGCTTCGAACTCCCGGTGTATCGTCGAGTCCCGTAGCGTCGCTGGTGTCTCAGTCCACTGATCAATCAACGCTCTATCGGTCGAGCCGACTATCGGGATCGTGGCGACAAGCTGATTCGGATCCGTGCTGACGGCATTCAGGACCAGGCGATAACTCTCGAGCAACTGCGCCGCTGTTCGAGGCGTGAACAAGTCGGCGTCATATTCGAGCGAGCAGGACAGGCCGTCGCGACCGTCCTTCGCCTCTCCGACGCTCAGCACCAGATCGCACTTCGAGGTGCCGTTGTGGATCTCCAGCGGCTCGAAGCGGAGATCGGCCATCGTCCGTCTGCCGTTGACGAGCCCCTGCAGGACGAACATGGTCTGGAAGAACGGCATGTGCCCCGTCGTGCGTTGCGGGTGGAGCGTTTCGACCACCTTTTCGAACGCGACGTCCTGATGGGCGTACGCTTCGAGCGCCGAGCGCTTGACGTGCTCGAGCAGCTCGCCAAACGTTGGCTCGCCGCCGAGGTTCACGCGCAGCGCCGCGGTGTTGATGAAAAAGCCGATCAGCCCCTCGAACTCGACGCGGCTCCGGCCGGCGAGCACGGTGCCAATCATCACGTCGGGATCACCGGAGTAGCGATGCAGGACAACGCTGTATGCCGCCAGAAGCGTCATGAACAACGTGGCGCCGCTGCGGCGGCCTATCAAGCCGATCGCGTCAACCTCGGCCTTGGAGAGCACAAGGAGCTCCAACCCGCCGCGGCGGGTGGGATGGCTCGGCCGCGGATGGTCCAACGGAACGTTGAGAGTCGTTGGGGCCCCGCTCAGCCGGGCGCGCCAGAAATTCAGGCTGGCCTCGACGTCCGAAGTTGTCGCCATCTCGCGCTGCCAGATGGCGAAATCCCGGTACTGAACTGATGGTTTCGCGAGCCTCGCGCGGCCCTCGTCCGCATCAGTCTCGTAGAGCGCCGCCAGTTCGTCGAGAAACAGCGCTTCCGACCATCCGTCGAAGATCGCATGGTGGAAGCAGAACGCGAGCAGATGATCGTGCCTGCTGAGAGGGTAGACGCGGACGCGAAACAGGGGAGGCGTCTCGAGGTCGAACGGCCGCGCTGCCTCGACGGCCGCGGCCTCGACCGCTGCATGAAATATTCGATCCTGAGATTCCTCGGCTGAGTTCTGGACGGCGATGGAAACTTCGAGATCCGGCACAACGATCTGAACGACGTCGTTGCCTTCGAGCCTGAAGAATGTCCGCAACGCCTCGTGCCGCCGGACGATGACATCGAGGCTGCGTTGAAGCCGCGCGATGTCGAGCGGCCCGGACACGCGGTACGAGCAAGGGACGTTGTACGGCGCGTGCTGGCCGTACAGCCGATCGAGCATCCAGAGCCGGCGCTGCGAAAATGAACTGGGTGCGATAACCGCTGTCATCGATGGCCAGGACTGCTAAGAATACGGCAGTCGCGAGGAGTCTACGTGACGGCAGACATCCGTCCACCGCTCGAGCCGATTACAAATACGGCTGTAAGACAGCCGTCCGGCCTGCGACTATCTCCCGTGAATGTCTCATCCGCTCGAGGGCCCGGAGCGATTGTATTCCGAGGCGGCAGAGGCATATGGCGGCGCGCTCGAGCGGCTGGCGCGTGCGTACGAGCGGGATGCCGACAAGCGCCGGGATCTGCTCCAGGAGATCCATGTCGCGGTGTGGCGCAGCTTCGCGCGTTTCGACGGGCGCTGTTCGATCCGGACGTGGGTGTACCGGGTCGCGCACAACGTCGCCACATCGCATGTCATTCGAGCGAGAGCACGGCCGTCCATCCTGATCGGCGCCGAGGATCTCGAATCGATCGCGGAGACGATCGACGAAGAGCACCGGTTCGATCGCCGCCGCACGCTCGACCGGCTGTACGACCTGATTCGCCAGCTTCGTCCGATCGATCGACAAGTCATGCTTCTCTATCTCGAAGAGGTCGACGCGGCGTCAATCGCCGAGATCACGGGGCTGACAGCAGGCAATGTCGCGACGAGGATTCACCGTCTCAAGAAGGAATTGACCCGTCGCTTTCATGAACAGGTCGCCGACCATGAATGAGCCCGCACGGGACATCCAGGCGGTGTGGCAGGACCAGCCGCGGGAGGAACGCGCCATGTCCATCGACGAGGTCCGATCGAAGGCCGCGCGGTTCGAACGGAAAGTGCGGCGCGCGAACATCTTCACCGGGGGATTGTTCG
>JBLNGH010000122.1:0-11956 GCA_050264575.1 Acidobacteriota bacterium
CGAACCAGCCTTGCGCGGTGACGACCTTCAGGCCGCCGATCGGTGCGCCGTTGCCCGGCGCCGACGTCAGGATGTTCAGAATCGGATCTCCCGCCAGCTCCGACGCGCGCACGTCAGCCGGCGAGAGATTGAGGAGCATCGCCTTCTGGTCGCTGGTCACCGGCGCGTCGATCCGTTCGTACGACGGCGCGCCAAGTTCACGCGTCAAGTCGCCGTACAGCTCGGCGGGGTCCCGTCCGGTTGTCGCCATGATCTCCACGGCGAGCAGGTCCATGACGATGCCGTCCTTGTCGGTCGTCCAGACGGTGCCGTCGCGCCGCAGGAACGATGCGCCGGCGCTTTCTTCGCCGCCGAATCCCAGCGAGCCGTCGAGCAGGCCGGGCACGAACCACTTGAATCCGACCGGCACCTCGATGAGCCCGCGGCCGATCTTCGCCGCGACACGGTCGATGATGCTGCTGCTCACGACCGTCTTCCCGACGGCCGCATCGGCACGCCAGGCGGGACGCCGCGTGAAGACGTGGGCGATGGCCGCGGCCAGCACGTGATTCGGATTCATGAGTCCGCCGGTGCGCGTGACGATGCCGTGTCTGTCCGCATCCGGGTCGTTGCCGAACGCGATGTCGAATCGATCTTTCAGCTCGATGAGGCGGGCCATCGCGTACGGCGACGAACAGTCCATGCGGATCTGGCCGTCCCAGTCGAGCGGCATGAAGCGGAACGTCGGATCGACCTGATCGTTCACGACCTGCACGTTGATGCCGTACCGTTCGGCGATCGGCTGCCAGAACGCGACGCTCGCGCCTCCAAGCGGATCGGCGCCGAGCCTGAGCCCGGCGGATCGGATCGCGTCCATGTCCACGATCGACGCGAGATCGCTGACGTACGATCCGACGAAGTCGTGCAGCCGGGTGGTCGAGGCGTGACGGGCCTTGTCTGGGGCGATGCGACGCACGCCGGCGAGGTCGCTCGACAGCCGCTGGTTGGCGGCGTCCTCAATCCAGCGCGTGATGTCCGTGTCCGCCGGCCCGCCGTTCGGCGGGTTGTATTTGAACCCGCCGTCTTCCGGCGGATTGTGCGACGGGGTGATGACGATCCCGTCTGCGAGCCCCGATCTTATGTCGCGATTGAAAGTGAGGATGGCATGCGAGACCGCCGGCGTCGGCGTGTATCCCTCGCTCGCGTCGATCATCACGTTGACGTCGTTGGCCGCCAGCACTTCGAGCGCGGTCGTGAAGGCGGGATCGGAGAGCGCATGCGTGTCCTTGCCCATGAACAGCGGACCGCTGATGTTCTCGCCGCGCCGGTACTCGCAAATCGCCTGCGTGATGGCCAGGATGTGCGCTTCGTTGAACGCGCCGCGGAGCGACGTGCCGCGATGGCCGCTGGTCCCGAAGCGGACACGCTGCGCCGGATCCGACGGATCCGGTTTCCGCGCGTAGTACTCGCTCCGAAGCCGATCGACGTCTACGAGAACGTTCGCTGGAGCGGTCTTGCCCGCGAGCGGGTGGAGCGCCATGGCATCACCGTGCGGTCGCGCTTGCATGCGGTCGCGGAAGCGCCTGGACCAGAAAAACGGCCGATCGCGGCTGCACCGTATACCTCGTCTGCGTCACGGCGGGTGCCGTATCCCAGGGTTGAATGTCGTCCGGCATCGGCAACGCGGTATCGATACAGCGCCGCCATCGCTGGCCGGTGGTCGCCTCAACGGGCGGCAATTCGAACGTCAGCGGTTCCCAGTACGCGTTCAGCATGCCATGAAGCAGAAACCGGCCGTACAAACTTCGCAGCGTGAACGCCAGGGTATGCGAGCTCGTGCCCCAGTCGGGTTTGTCGAGCGCGATGCCGTGCCAGCGGATCGCCGCCTGATCGAGAAGCTGGTTGAGCGAGAGCGTCGAGTCTTCGGCGACGACATCGCGACGCTGCCGGAAGGCGGTCAGCAGCTTCACGAATCGGTGAACGTCGGCGTGCCGGCCGAGCAGATCCCAGTCGAACCAGCTCGTTTCATCATCCTGGCAGTACGCGTTGTTGTTCCCGTTCTGCGTCCGCCGCACTTCGTCGCCCATGAGGATCATCGGCGTGCCGATGGAGAGGAGGGTCAACGCGAAGAAGTTCTTGACCTGCCGGTTGCGGAGCGCCTCGATCGCCGGGTCATCGGTCGGACCCTCGACGCCGCAGTTCCAGCTCATGTTGTCGTTGGACCCGTCGCGGTTGTCCTCGCCGTTCTCTTCATTGTGTTTCTGGTTGTACGACACGACGTCGTTCAGGGTGAAGCCGTCGTGACACGCCACGAAGTTGATGCTCTGCTCGGCCTCCCGCTCCTCGTGCCCGTAGATGTCGGGACTGCCGAGGAGCCGCATGGCGAGGCGCGGCACCGAATCGTTGTCGCTCTTCAAGAACCGTCGAACGTCGTCGCGGAACCGGCCGTTCCATTCCTGCCACGTGTCGCCGATGAAGCTCCCGACCTGGTACAGCCCGGCGGCATCCCAGGCCTCGGCGATCAGCTTGGTGCCGGCGAGCAGCGGATCCGACTCGATGTCCCAGAGCACCGGCGGGTTCGGGATCGGCGCGCCTGCCTCGTCGCGCGACAGGATTGACGCGAGGTCGAACCGGAAGCCGTCGACGTGCATCTCCGTCACCCAGTACCGGAGGCTGTCCTGGATCAGGCGCCGGACGATGGAATGGTTGGCGTTCAGCGTGTTGCCGCAGCCGGTGTAGTCGGCGAACCGCGACTTGTCGGCCTCGAGGATGTAGTAGATCTCGTTCGCGAGTCCCCGGTAGCAGAGCGTGGGTCCGCTCTGTCCGCCTTCGGTCGTGTGATTGAAGACCACGTCGAGGATGACCTCGATGCCGGCGCGGTGCAACGCCTTGACCATGTCCCGGAACTCATCGAGGACGCCCAGCGGATCGGTCCGCGAGCTGTAGGCGTGGTGCGGCGCGAAGAATGAAACGGGCTGGTATCCCCAGTAGTTCACCCGCCCTCCCGGCGCGTCCTGCGGATCGAACTGGAACACCGGCAGCAGCTCCACCGCGGTGACGCCGAGATCGGCGAGATACGGAATCTTTTCGATGAGGCCGGCGTAGGTACCACGCGCGGACGGCGGCACCCCTGAGGTGGGATGACAGGTGAACCCGCGCACGTGCGCTTCATAGATCACGGTCTCGGCGAAGGGACGATGGAGCGGCCGGTCGCCTTCCCAGTCGTAGGCGCCCCGCGCCGTCACGACGCTCTTCATGGCGAACGCCGCGTTGTCTCCAGGCGCGCTCGCGGCCAGGCGATCGTAGCCGTCGGGAACGGCGACGGCACGCCCGTAGGGATCGAGCAGGACTTTCTCGCCATCGAAGCGCACGCCGCGCTCAGGCGCGAACGGGCCGTGGGCCCGGTAGGCGTACACCTGGCCAGGCTCGAGATCCGGGACGAACGTGTGCCAGTAGTGATAGGTCCGATTGACGTTCGGGTCGAGCGGAATGATGCGCTCGGGCGCCGCGGCGTTCCGGTCGCCGAACAGCAGCAGCTCGATGCCGGTGGCGCGCTTCGAGAAGACGCTGAAGTTCACGCCCCCGCCATGCCGTGAGGCGCCGAGCGGCGCGCTCACGCCGGCCGTGCACGAACGAGTCGTCATCGCCGCGACCGCTCCCACTTCGGTCTACATGCCGGCCGACTCTCAGTAGCGCTCGGCCACGAACCGCCGTCGGGCGATCGCCTTGTCGTCGTCATACGCGCCCTTCTTCGAGCGGTTGGGCAGCTTCACTTTCTTCGTCTTCAGCTTCTTGTGCGGAATCTTCGACAGCAGGTGCTCGATCACGTTCAGGCGCGCCGCGCGCTTGTCGTCGGATCGCACGAGGTACCAGGGCGCGAAGCGCGTGTCGGTCTTCTTCAGCATGATGTCTCGCGCCCTGGAGTAGTCGTACCAGCGTTCGCGCGACGGCAGGTCCATCGGACTGAGTTTCCATTGCCGCAGCGGATCCTTGACGCGGGCCTCGAACCGGCGCTCCTGCTCGTCATTGCTCACCTCGAGCCAGAGCTTGATCAGGATGATGCCGCCGTCGACGATGAACTTTTCAATTTCCGGGCAGAGCTCGAGAAACCGCTTGTGTTCCGCCGGCGTACAGAAGCCCATCACGTGCTCGACGCCGGCGCGGTTGTACCAGCTGCGATCGAAGATCACGATTTCGCCAGCCGCGGGGAAGTGCTGCAGGTATCGCTGCATGTACACCTGAGACTTTTCCCGATCGGAAGGCGCCGGCAGCGCGGTCACCCTGAACACGCGGGGGCTCACTCGTTCGGTGATGGCCTTGATCGTGCCGCCTTTTCCGGCGCCGTCACGCCCTTCGAAGATGATGATGACCCGCAGCCCCTTCTCCTTGACGTACTGTTGGAGGTGGCAGAGCCGCACCTGCAGCTTCTGCAGCGTCTTCTCGTACTTTTTTCGTTTCATCAGTGCTCTCCCGGGCGGCGGGCGGCTCGACGGTTGGCGGCCGCGTCAGATCCCTCTCGCGAGTCCGCGAACCTCCTCGATGTAATCGAGTCCCCGCGTGGAGGTGACGAAATCGAATTGCACGGCGGCCTCGCTGGCGGCCTCGACCACGCCGAGCAGTGACGTGAACTGGTCGGACCGGACACGCCGGCGCATGTCGGGTTCGGTCGCCCAGAGCTCGGTGTAGCGGACCATGGCCTCGGCTTCCAGCCACGCGCTGCACTCGACGCAGCCCGGATCGAACCGCGTGCTGATCGACAGAAATCGACACGCCTCCAGGAGGCTTTCCGCCGCGCGCGCCGACGTCGCCTGGAGGGCGACGCTGAGCCGGACCATTCTTCCTACCCTCGCACTCGTCGTTCCAATTACCGCCGTCGTGCATCCGGGGAAGTAGCCCAATCGCATCAACACGTTGGCAGGAATCATCAAACGTCCTCAGTCAGCGCACCAGCCGTTTCCCCCGGTATCGCAGAGTCGGCACGGCATACCGGAGGCCTCCGAGGGCCCCGCTGTCGAGATCGATCCGCGGGTTACTTGACCTTCTTCACGCCGGTCAGGCGGATGAGCTCCGACGAATAGTCGGAGACGACGAACGCTCCTTTGTTCACGCTGATCTTCGCGGCTGGCGCGAATTGTCCCGTGCCGGCGCCGCTGTCGTTGACTTCGAGATCCACGACCGCGAAGTCGTAATCGGTCTTTGGCTTGGCGTCGGGCAGTCCCGCGCCCAACGCCAGAATGGGTTTGTCGGCCACGATCGTCAGAAGCCGGCCTTTGTCCGTGCGCCTTTCGAGCGTGAGCCGCGTCGGCGTCGCCGCGCCGCCGCCCACGGTCACCGAGCCCGTCGGGGGAACGCCGGTCAGCGCCTTGCGGAGCGCCGCCGCGCCACCGGTCCTGAACGCCTCCATGAACTTCTCCGCCTCGGCCTGCGGCATCTTTCGATCGACGACGATCGTGATCGGTGCGCTCGCGGTTGCGCCAGCGGCGGATTTGACCGTTGCGGTCGCCGTGAACGTCTCCGCTCCCGACTGGAAACCGGCGGCTGCAACGGTTGTCGCAAAAACGGCCACAGCAGACAGGCCTGCCTGCCGTAGCCTCGGCGAGGGCGGGCCGCCCAGAATTCGCTGACGCAGGTTCATCGGGATGCTCCTCCGGCGACTCATGTGTGCACTAGCCATGCCGAGTCCGGCAAATTGGCGTTCGCCACGAACACCCGCCTCTCGACGATTCCGGCGGGTGATGAAGTAGAATAGGACTCCGGTATCGCGGAGCCCATCCGAAATGCCGGGGTCAGCCTCAACGCCAGAGGCAAGAAACCGCCCCGTCAAATCCGGCGCAAATCGACACGAATGACTCCGGGCGAGTGTGTCAACTGGGTTGGCTCCGTGGCATGCGGTATGCTCCCACCCGCAACGGCATCGTGATGGATATCTCTGCCTTCTTTGCCCTCGGGGTCGCCCAAGAAGAACACCACGGTCTTCCGCAGAGCGCGGTGGAGATCGGCCGGGTTCTCGGGTTTCCGATCACGAATTCCATGGTGGTGACCTGGATCGTGGCTGTGGGACTCATCGTGTTCGCCCAGCTCGCGACCCGAAAAATGACGCAGGTGCCGGGCGGCGCACAGAACCTCCTCGAATGGATGGTCGAGGGTCTCTACAACCTGCTGGAAGGCATTCTCGGGAAGCATCTGCTGGACCGGACGTTCTGGTTCTTCGCGACGATTTTCATTTTCATTCTCGCGACCAATTGGATCGGCCTCCTGCCGGGTGTGGGGACGATTGGCTGGGGCCATCAGGCTGCGGAAGGATTCGTGATCGATCGTCCGCTGTTTCGCGGCGCCAACGCCGATCTCAACATGACGCTGGCGATGGCCCTGCTGTTTTTCGCGTGCTGGATCTACTGGGCGCTGCGGGAAGTCGGTCCCGGCGGAATGGCCAAAGAGCTCTTCGCGCCGAAAGGCGAGACGTCGGGCGTGCTCAAGGTCCTGATGATCGTGGTCTTCTTCGCGGCGGGCTGCCTCGAGATCATCTCGATCCTGTTCCGGCCCGTGTCGCTCAGCTTCCGTCTGTACGGGAACATCTTCGCCGGCGAGAACATGCTCGAGACCATGTCGAGAATGGTTCCGGGCCTCGGCTGGCTGCTCCCCGTGCCGTTTTATTTCATGGAATTGCTGGTGGGTCTGGTCCAGGCGATGGTCTTCATGCTCCTGACCGCCGTTTTCACATTGCTGATCTGCCATCACGAAGAAGCCGGGCATTCGCCGGCGTCCGAACCGGACGCCGTGGTGAAGCCGGCATGACCGTCCGCCGCGTCACTTGCCGGCGACTTGGAGAAAGGACACGCAGATGATCGGAAGCTTGCACGTCGGCCTGGCGGCGCTCGGTGCCGCGATTGGTGTTGGACTGATTGGGATGTCTGCCTCCAGCGCTGTCGGACGGAATCCCGGAGCGTCGACGAAGATCATGGTCCAGTCGATTCTGGCGATTGCGTTCGCGGAAGCGATCGTGTTCTACGCCCTGTTCCTCGTGCGATAGACGCAGATGCTGGCTCTAGCCATTCAGGCCGCCCAGGAACACGGCGGACCCGTCGAAGAGATCGCTCGCCAATTCGGCGTCGACTGGGTCCATCTCGGCGCCCAGATCATCAGCTTCGGGATCGTGTGCGGCGTGCTGTACGCCTTCGCCTACAAGCCGATCCTCCGGATGCTGGACGCGCGGCGCCAACAGATCGCAAGCGGTCTGGCCAACGCCGAAAAGATCAAGACCCAGCTCGAGCGAATCGAGGTGGAACGTCAGGACGTCCTGCAGAAAGCTGGCGTGGAAGGGAAGCGTCTGATCGACGAAGCACGCCAGGCGGCGGCCCGGGTTCAGGCTGCCGAGACGCAGAAGGCGATCGCAGCAGCCGAACAAATCGTCGCGCGCGCGCACGAGGCGGCCGATCGCGACCGCGCGCTCATGCTCGCCGATCTCAAGCGCGAGGTCGGCAGATTGGTCGTGCAGACGACGGCGTCGGTGACCGGCAAGGTGCTCACACCCGACGACCATCGACGGTTGGCAGAAGAGACCGCCCGGTCGCTGCCGCAGTAGGTGGCAACCCAGAGGGACGGATGAACGCTTCAAAGCGAACGCGGCGTGCGGCGCGACGGCTGTACCGGGTGTGCCTGGTCAACGGCCGCGTGGATCCCGACAAAGCCCGGCAGGCTGCGCAACGCGTGGCGCGGTCCGGACGGCGGGGCACGGTCGCGATCCTCGGCGATTTTCTCCGGCTGGTCCGGCTCGATCGCGATCGCCATCGGGCCGTGATCGAGAGCGCGGCGGGACTGACGGACGACGTCCGCCGCGACGTCGAGGCGGGTCTCGAACGCACGTACGGTCAGGGCCTCGAGACGTCCTTCGAGGTCAATCCCGCGCTGATCGGCGGGATGCGCATTCGCATCGGCAGCGACGTCTACGACGGCAGCGTCCGCGGCAGGCTGGCTGCCCTCGAGGCACGGTTGTGACAGCTTGTAGGGCGGGGCTTGAGCCCGCCAGCGCGCCGGCCCTCAAGGGCCGGCCTACATTTCGCAATGACCGGAGGCGGTGAGGTAGAACGACATGGCTGACTTGCTCCACGAAATCGAAGCCCAGATCGCCGCCGTCAAGACCGCGACGGCGAAGCAATCGGTGGGCACCATCCGCGAGATCGGCGACGGCGTCGCCAAGGTCGAAGGCCTGGGCGACGTCATGCTGAACGAGATGCTCGACTTCGGCCGCGGCATCACCGGTCTCGCGCTGAACCTCGACGAAACCGAGGTCGGCGTGATCGTGCTCGGCGACTACACGCAGCTCGAAGAGGGCGGCGAGGTCCGCGCGACCGGCAAGCTGCTGCAGGTGCCCGTCGGCAAGGGGCTGCTCGGCCGCGTCGTGAACACGCTCGGCGAACCGCTCGACGGCAAAGGACCCATCGTCAGTGTCGCGGCCTACCCGGTCGAAAAGGTGGCGCCTGGCGTCATCAGACGCCGGTCCGTCAGCCAGCCGGTGCAGACGGGCATCATGCCCATCGACGCGATGATTCCGATCGGCCGCGGACAGCGCGAGCTGATCATCGGCGATCGCTCGACGGGCAAGACGACGATCTGCATCGACACGATCATCAGCCAGGCGCGCCTCAATGCGGCGGCCGAGGCCGCGGGCGACAAGGACTATCGACCGCTCTACAGCATCTACGTCGCGGTGGGACAGAAGCAGTCGACGATCGCGCGGATCATCAGCGTGCTGGACGAGGCCGGCGCGATGCCGTACACGATCATCCTGGCCTCGCCGGCATCAGACTCGGCGACGAGCCAGTACCTCGCGCCGTTTGCCGGCGCGGCGATGGGCGAGTGGTTCATGGACAACGGCATGGACGCGCTCATCGTCTACGACGATCTGTCCAAGCACGCCGTCGCATACCGGCAGGTGTCGCTGGTGTTGAAGCGCCCGTCCGGGCGTGAAGCCTACCCGGGCGACGTCTTCTATCTGCACAGCCGTCTGCTCGAGCGGGCGGCGCGCGTCGGCGAGCAGTACGGCAACGGATCGCTCACCGCGCTGCCCATCATCGAGACGCAGGCCGGCGACGTCTCCGCCTACATCCCCACGAACGTGATCTCGATTACCGACGGGCAGATCTTCCTCGAAACCGATCTCTTCTATCAGGGAATCCGGCCGGCCATCTCGGTCGGGATCTCGGTGTCGCGCGTGGGGTCCGCCGCGCAGATCAAAGCCATGAAGCAGGTCGCCGGGCAGCTCAAGGGCGATCTGGCGCAGTTCCGCGAGCTGGCGGCCTTCGCCCAATTCGGGTCGGACCTCGATGCGGCGACGCAGGCGAAGATCGATCGCGGGAAGCGGATCACCGAGATCTTCAAACAGCCGCAATACAACCCGATTTCCGTCGAGGTGCAGGTCGCCGTGATCTGGGCCGTGCAGAACGGCTACGTCGACGACGTGGCGATCGAGCGCGTGAAGGAGTTCCAGGCCGGCTGGACCGATTTCCTGACCACGCGCAAAGCCGACCTGCTCCAGAAGATCGCGCAGGAACGAGCGTTGAGCGATGCGCTGACCGCCGAGCTCAAGGCGACCGCGACGCAGTTCAAGCAGACCTGGAAGTAGATCATGGCGACCCCGCGCGACCTTCGGAGACGCATCAAATCGATCCGCGGCACCGCGCAGATCACGAAGGCCATGCAGATGGTTGCCGCGTCGAAGATGCGGAAAGCGCAGCAGGCGGCGATCGCGGCCGGGCCCTTCGCGCACCGGCTCTACCGGATCCAGCGTGCCGCGACGACGCGGGCGATCGACTTCCGCCATCCGCTGACCGAAGTGCGTCCGGTACGGCGCCGGGCCGTCATCCTGGTCGCCGGCGACAAGGGCCTGTGCGGCGCGCTCAATACCAACGTCTTCCGCCTGGCCTCCCGCTACGATCCCGAGACGACGATCTACATCACCGCCGGCCGCAAAGCGGCGCAGTTCGTCGCGCGGTCGAAGCGCAAGCTCGACGCGGAATTCGCGTACGGCGATTCGCCGACGTTCGGCGAAGCGAAGGCCATCGCCGTCGCCGGACGGGATCTTTTCCTCAGCGGCGCCGTCGACGAAGTCGTGATCATCGCGACGCGATTCGTCAACACGTTGACGCAGGAACCGGTCACGATCGAGTACCTGCCCGTCGGCGAAATCAAAGGGCTGCACGTGCCAACCGCGGAAACCGAGGCGGATCTCGCCGCCGATACCGCGGAAACGCTCTTCGAGCCCAAGGCGCCGGAGCTGCTCGGGTACCTGCTGAGGCACTACCTCAACATCTACATGTTTTTCACCCTGCTGCAGGCGAAGGCGAGCGAGCAGAGCGCCCGGATGGTGGCGATGAAGAACGCCACGGACAACGCCAACGGGCTCATCAAGGATTTGACGCTCGAATACAACAAGCTGCGTCAAGGCAACATCACGAAGGAACTGCTGGAGATTGCCGGCGGTCAGGCGGGCTAAGCACGATGATGAAACGAGCGAGCGGTGGCGAGCGAGTCGGCGGAGCGGAGCGGGGCTGCAGGGGTCCCCGCGAGCGACGCCGTAGGGGTGTCCGCAGGGGCGGCGCCCCTCGGAGCTATTAAATATGAGCACAGGCACAATCGTTCAAGTCGTGGGCGCGGTGGTCGACGTCGAGTTCTCCGACGCGTTGCCGCCCATCTTCAATGCGCTGACGGTCGACTACAAAGTCCTCGACCAGCCGGTCAAGCTGACGCTCGAAGTGCAGCAGCATCTCGGCGACAAATGGGTCCGCGCGATCTCGATGGCCAGCACCGAAGGGCTCAAGCGCGGCTTCAAGGTCACCGACACCGGCGGCCCGATTTCGATGCCGGTCGGCGACGGCGTGATGGGGCGCGTCTTCGACGTGACCGGCAACCCGGTCGACGAGCGCGGTCCGGTCACCGCGGAAAAGTACTATCCGATCCATCGTCCACCGCCGCCGCTGGTCGATCAGTCGACGTCGCCGCAGGTGCTCTCGACGGGCATCAAGGTCATCGATCTGATCTGTCCGTTCCTGAAAGGCGGCAAGGTCGGCGCGTTCGGCGGCGCCGGCGTGGGCAAGACCGTCGTCATCATGGAGCTCATCAACAACATCGCGAAGCTCCACGGCGGCGTCTCGGTGTTCGCCGGCGTCGGCGAGCGGACCCGCGAGGGCAACGACCTCTATCACGAGATGTCGACGGCCGGCGTCATCAACCAGAAGGACCTCGGGGCGTCGAAGATCGCGCTGGTCTACGGCCAGATGAACGAGCCGCCGGGCGCGCGCCTGCGCGTCGCGCTCTCCGGCCTGGCGATCACGGAGTTCTTCAGGGACGAGCGCGGGCAGGACGTGCTGCTCTTCATCGACAACATTTTCCGGTTTTCTCAGGCCGGATCCGAGGTCTCGGCGCTGCTCGGGCGGACGGCGAGCGCCGTCGGGTACCAGCCGACGCTCGCAGCCGAGATGGGCGTCCTCCAGGAGCGGATCACGTCGACGAAGAAGGGATCGATCACGTCGTTTCAGGCGGTGTACGTCCCGGCCGACGACCTGACGGACCCCGCGCCGGCGACAACCTTCGCGCACCTGGACGCGACGATCGTCCTCGAACGGTCGATCGCCGAGCTGGGCATCTATCCGGCCGTCGATCCGCTGGCCTCGACGTCGCGAGCGCTGGCGCCCGAGATCGTCGGGGAAGAGCACTACAACGCCGCGCGCGGCGTCCAGCGCGTGTTGCAGCGGTACAAGGACCTGCAGGACATCATCGCGATTCTGGGCATGGACGAGCTCTCGCCGGAGGACAAGACGACCGTCTACCGCGCGCGCAAGATCCAGCGCTTCCTCAGCCAGCCGTTCAGCTCGGCCTCGGTCTTCACGGGCCGCGAGGGCCGGCAGGTCGCCGTCGCCGATACCGTTCGCGGCTTCAAGGAGATTCTCGACGGGAAACACGACGCCGTTCCCGAGGGGAA
>JBLNGH010000123.1:0-6252 GCA_050264575.1 Acidobacteriota bacterium
GGTCCGTGGAACCTGATTCCCGTCATCTTTATTAATGGTGACGTTCAGGTTTCTTGCGAGATCCGCCGTGGTCTTTGTAGGCACAATTTGCAGCCGCGTCACGAGACTCGGCCCAATAGGAGGTTTGCCACCAGGCATACGCCGTGCACTGTCGGGTGTCGTTCGCGTCGGCCTTCTTTCCCCGTCATGTCGGTCGCCGCGCATTCTTGGGCAAGCCGAGGTGTTAACGATTCGTGTAGCCTTCGCGGCGATATTCCTCGAGCCATTGCGCGCTGACGGTCCCCGGAACGCCCGCGCCAAGAAGATGATGTGCGTACTTCCAGATGACGAGTGCGGCCCCCGCCAGCCAGAGGAGGTGAATCATCATGCCACCTCTCGCGGCCGGGCCGGCGTCTCACGCTTATAGAGAAGTGGCGCGACAGCCTGCGCCGGCGGCCGCAGTCCATGCCAGACGGCTAACATTCCCAGGCTCAAGAGACTCAGCCCGAACACCCCCACCGTCACCGGTGTTGTCACCGACGACGCGCCGCCGGAGACGGCAAGTGACAAGAGCGACGTCGTGATGCACAGTCCTGCGACCAAGATCGCGGCGTACCCCACCATTTCAACGCGGTTTTTCATGACAGATACCCTTTCCGTCCGTCCCCCGGACACGTCGGTCGCAGGTCGCGGGGCGATCAATACATGCCTGACATTCCTGCGCCCATGCCCGGCATCGCGCTGGCCATGTCCTTGTCCGGAATCTGCGTGATGACCGCTTCCATGGTCAGCAGCAGAGACGCGATCGACGCCGCGTGCTGCAGTGCGGATCGGACCACCTTCGTCGGATCAATCACGCCCGCCTGCACGAGGTTCTCGAACGTCAGAGTCTGCGCGTTGAAGCCTTCCTCGGGCCCCATCTCCCGCACCCTCTGCACGACGATCGAGCCCTCTTCACCCGCATTGGTCGCGATCCATCGCATCGGCTCCTCGATCGCGCGGCTGACGATGTTGATACCGATTTGCTGATCGCCCTCGAGCTTGAGTTTCTGGAGCTCCTTCGAGGCTCGCAGAAGCGCCACACCGCCGCCCGCCACGATCCCCTCTTCGACGGCCGCCTTGGTCGCGTGCATCGCGTCCTCGACGCGAGCCTTCCGTTCCTTCATCTCGGTCTCCGTCGCCGCCCCGACCTTGATGATCGCGACGCCGCCGACCAGCTTGGCGAGCCGCTCTTGCAGCTTCTCCCGGTCGTAATCGGACGTCGTGTCCTCGATCTGAACGCGAAGTTGCTTGACGCGTCCCTGGATCGACGTCGGGCTGCCGGCGCCGCTGACGATCGTGGTGTGATCTTTGTCGATCATGATTTTCTTGGCTTCGCCGAGCTCCTCGATCTTGAGAGACTCGAGCTTGATCCCGAGGTCCTCGGTGATCGCACGGCCGTTGGTCAGAATGGCGACGTCTTCGAGCATCGCCTTGCGGCGATCGCCGAAACCGGGCGCCTTCACTGCGGCCACCTGGAGCGTGCCGCGCAGCTTGTTGACGACCAGCGTCGCCAGCGCCTCTCCCTCGATGTCCTCCGCGATGATGAGCAGCGGCCGGCCGAGGCGCACCACCTGCTCCAGGATTGGGAGGAGATCCTTCATCGAGCTGATCTTCTTCTCATGGATCAGGATGGCCGGATTCTCGAGCACGACTTCCATGCGCTCGGGGTCCGTCACGAAATACGGCGAGAGGTAGCCGCGGTCAAACTGCATGCCTTCGACGAACTCGAGCGAGGTCTCGAGCGTCCGCGCCTCTTCGACGGTGATGACGCCGTCCTTCCCGACCTTCTCCATCGCCTCGGCGATGATCCGGCCGATGGTCTCGTCGTCGTTGGCCGAAATGGTGCCGACCTGCGCGATCATCGGACCCGTCACGGGCTTGGACTGCGTCTTGAGGGACGCGACGATGGCTTCGACGGCCCTTTCGATGCCACGCTTGATCTCCATCGGGTTGGCGCCTGCGGCGACGTTCTTCGCGCCCTCGCGGTAGATCGCCTGAGCCAGGACGGTCGCCGTCGTCGTGCCGTCACCGGCAATGTCCGACGTCTTGCTGGCCACCTCGCGCACCCTCTGCGCGCCCATGTTTTCGAGCGGGTCCTTCAGGTCGATTTCCTTGGCGACCGTGACGCCGTCCTTGGTAATCGTCGGCGAACCGAATTTCTTGTCCAGGATGACGTTGCGCCCCTTGGGGCCAAGCGTCACCTTGACCGCATCGGCCAACTGGTTGACGCCGCGAAGGATCGCCTGCCGCGACTGCTCGCCGTACACAATCTGTTTGGCCATTACTTCCGCTCCTGTTGCTTCACTGATGCGGTTGGCTGGTCATGGTCTTCGACGACGGCCAGGACGTCTTCCTCACGCATGATGAGGTATTCGTCTCCATCGAGCTTGATCTCCTGACCGGCGTACTTGCCGAACAGAATGCTGTCGCCTGCCTTCACGTCGAGCGGGACGCGCTTGCCCTCGGCGTTGGACTTGCCATCGCCGGCCGCGATGACGTTGCCCCGTTGCGGCTTTTCCTTCGCGCTGTCGGGGATGATGATTCCGCCGACGTGTTGCTCGCCTTCGTCGATGCGCTGAACGATGATTCGGTCGTGTAAAGGTTTGACGGTCATGAATTGTCGGCTCCAAGCGCGTGTGAACGGGTCGATCAAATCAGATCGCGCGGACGAGCGCGGGGTGAAGGGTGGAGCTGGTCACCTCGTACGTCTGCACGAGCGGCGTGCCCTGCACCACGTGCTCGAGCCTATTCACCACGCCGGGAAATGCGTCGCGGGCATACGCGTCCGCGTTTTCCTGCTCGTCCCACAGGCTGATGCCAACCGCCTGCGCCCGGTCGGCGGCGACGAGCGAGATTTCGTCCTGAAAGCCCTTCTGCTTCCTGAGGGTGGGCATGATGTCCTGGTCGAGGACGCGGGTGAACTCGCCCGCGAGACCGGGCTTGAGATGGAAAGAGACCGTGCGAGCAAACATGTGAACTCCTTTGTGGCCGTGGCGAAGAGGGAAGGCAGATGACCTGACGTCGTCAGATCGCTGAAGACTCAGAGGGGCCTGTCGTCCTGGCTTCTAGTGTCGGTGACTTAACTATTTTTGTCAACTTTAGCGGCCGATATGGGTCGGAAGAGCCGCTTGAATTAAACTAGTGAGTTAAGTCACCAGCCTCAGGGAAGGATGCCCGTGGATTTCCCGCTTCTCATTCGCCAGCGGCTCGACAAACTCGGCCGGGAACAACGGGATCTGGCGGCGGCGGCGCAGGTGACGGAGTCGTATATTTCCCAGCTGCTGACCGGGAAAAAACCTCCGCCGGCGCCTGATCGCACCGACATCTACGACCGGATGGAAGCGTTCCTGCGACTTCCTGCCGGGAAGCTGGCGACGCTTGCCGATCTCACCCGCACCGATGCCTTGAAGCGAAAGCTGGCGGACCCGCCCGCCCCCTTGTTCAAGGAAGTCCGGGAGCTGATTCTCCGCAAGTACGCCCCCGGAAAGGTGCAACCGATCCGTGCGATGTTCGAGAAAGAGCCGTTTGGTCCCCTCGAGCGCCTCATCACGCAGAAGCTGCTCGACGTCGCCAAGCGGGTGACGCAGCAGGAACGGACCGATGAGAAATGGCTCCGTCGTGTCACCCGCCTCACCGGCCGGAGCTACGCGCAGATGCGCGTGATGGTGCTCGACTTCCTGGAGACGGATGTCTTCAACGTGTCACCCGAGAACTGCGTCACGTTCCTGGATCCGCTGATCGAATCCTGGCATATCGACCTGGCGACGTTCGCGATGGAGATCGTGTTGAACCGCCGGCTCGTGCCTGCGCACTCGAAGAGATTCGAGTTCGTGGAGCAGGAACCCGTCTCGGCAATCGAAGACGAGCCAGGGCTCGAGGCCTTCCTGCAGGATCGATCGCTCAGCGGCGAGGCGACCGCGGAGGAAATCGAGTTCCTCCGGAAGCTGAGATTCACGAGAAACCGCCCGACCCCGCTCTACTACTACCGGGAGCTGCAAAACCTGCGCGACCCGCTCCACTTTCACCGCCACCAATCGAAGTGACGTGGGGTCAGGCACGCGCCGTCGTCACCGTCCTCCGCTCGCGTCATGCGGCTGCGGCGGCCACCGCAGGACGTTCCAGATTTCGCCGCAACTCGTGCAGCGCCAGTAGCTGTACTGATTGGGAACCTTCGCCGTCGTCACGATCGCTGCGGATCGGCAGATCGGACAAGACACTGGTCTTATCTGAAGAGATGTTGTCTGGTCGTCCACAGGCCCCTCTGGGAGCTTTGGTGAGGGGCTGGACCGGAATGGCCGCAGGGCTCAAGAAAGCGATGTAACCCATCAATTATACGACTTCGGGGTAAGATCGCGCGGCTTCATGCCTCTGAGCTCGGGCACCCGCATCGGCACGTACGAAGTCGAAGGCAAACTGGGTGCAGGCGGCATGGGCGAAGTCTACAAAGCCCGCGATACGCGCCTGAGCCGTCACGTCGCCATCAAAGCCCTCCCCGATCTCGTCGTCAACGATTCCGAACGTGTCGGCCGATTCGAACGCGAAGCGCAGGTCCTCGCCGCGCTGAGCCATCCGCACATCGGCGCGATCTACGGCCTCGAAGTCGCCGATGGCGGCAAGTCGCGCTACCTCATCCTCGAGTTCATCGACGGCGAGTCGCTGGCAACGCGACTGATCAGAGGCGCGCTGCCGTTCGACGAAGCCGTCACCTACGCGCGCCAGATGCTCGACGGGCTCGAAGCCGCGCACGAAAAAGGGATCGTCCATCGCGACCTGAAGCCGGGCAACGTGATGCTGACGACGGAGAACCAGATCAAGATTCTCGACTTCGGCCTGGCGCGCGTGATCGATTCCGATCCGGCGGCGAGCCAGTCGAACTCGCCGACGTTGACGTTCGCGGCGACGCAGGCCGGCGTCGTGCTCGGCACGGCCGCGTACATGTCGCCGGAGCAGGCGAAGGGCCGGGTCGCGGATCGACGATCGGACGTCTGGGCGTTCGGCTGCGTGTTCTTCGAGATGCTGACCGGCAGGCGCGTGTTCGACGGCGAAGATGTCTCGGAGACGCTCGCGGCGGTACTGCGCGCCGATCCGGATTGGACCGCGCTGCCGGCCGACGTGCCGCCAGCCGTTCGGACTCTGCTGCGACGCTGTCTCGCGCGGGATCGCAAGACCCGCATTCCGGAAATCAGCACGGTCCGCTTCCTGCTGCAGGACGCGCTGACGGAACCGTCCGCGCCGCAGCCTGTGCCCGTCGTGGTCGCACCGGCAAGGCCGCTGTGGAAGCGCGCAGTGCCTGTCGCACTTGCCGCGATCGCAGCGGCCGCGCTGGGAATCGCCGCAGCCTGGTACCTCAAGCCGGCGCCTGCTGGCGCATTGAGCCGGTTCGTCGTGTCGCTGCCCGAAGGCGTCAGCTTCACGGGGACGGGCCGTCATTACGTGGCCCTCTCGCCCGACGGTACTCGCATGGCGTTCGTCGCCGGCAACCGTCTGTATCTGCGATCGATGAACGATTTCGAAGCCAAGCAGATTCAGGGGACGGACGCGCTCGCGAACGTGACGGAACCGGCGTTCTCTCCCGACGGTCAATCGATCGCGTTTTTTGCGTCGCTGGACAACAGCATCAAGCGTGTGGCCATCACCGGCGGGGCGGCCGTGACCATCTGCCCGGCCCAGAATCCGTACGGCCTGACGTGGACCGAGAGCGGAATCGCCTTCGGCCAGCCTGAGGAGAGAGTCATCATGCGCGTGTCGCCGAACGGCGGGACGCCCGAACGCGTGGTGACGCTCAAAGGCGAGGAGATCGCGCACGGACCGCAGATCCTGCCCGGCGGCGAGACGATGTTGTTCACGTTGGCGACCGGCTCCGCCGCCGACCGTTGGGAAAAGGCGGACATCGTGGTGCAGTCGCTGAAATCCGGGGAACGCAAGCGCCTCGTCGCCGGCGGCACCGATGCGCGATATCTGCCGACCGGACATCTTGTCTACGCGCTGGGTGGCACACTCTTCGCCGTTGCGTTCGATTTGAACCGGCTCGAGGCGAAGGGCGGCCCGGTCCCGGTAGTAGAAGGGGTGCGTCGATCGCCGGGCGCAACCTCCGGGGCCGCGCAATACGGCGTGTCTGCCACCGGATCGCTCATCTACGTGCCAGGCCCCGCTGCCGGCTCCTCAGCCCAACTCGACATCGTCGTCGGCGACCGCAATGGCGCGCTGACCGCCCTGAAGCTGCCACCGGGG
>JBLNGH010000124.1:0-6650 GCA_050264575.1 Acidobacteriota bacterium
GAATCTTCAATCTTGACGGCAATCTGGGAAACGGCAATCGGAAATCTATCCGGGAATCGGGAATCTATCTGGAATCTAAAATGACGCTAATCTGAAATCGCGGCCGCTTTCCCGATTCCCGATTCCGCTTTCCCGATTCCCGATTCCCGATTCCGCGATTGCCGATAGATTCCCGATTCCCCGATAGATTCCAGATTCCCCGATTTCCGATTGCAATCCAGATTGCAGATTCCCAGATTCCAAATTTCAGATTGACTATCGTTCCTTCGACCTGAACGTCATCGGAATCGGTTCCGGCGTCTCGATCTGAATTGTCACGTGCTGAATCTGAAACCGCGACCGAAGTGCCTCCGTCACGCCAGTGAGCAAACCGTCGGTTGACTCGCCCGGTCGTGCCATCAGATGCGCGGTGAGCGCGGTCTCCGTCGTGCTCATGGCCCAGACGTGCAGATCGTGGACGTCGCTCACCGACGGCAGACTCGACAGGTATTCGTACACGGCGCGCACGTTCACGTGAGCGGGCGCCGCATGCAGCGCGAGATTCAGCGATTCCCGCAGCAGATTCCACGTGCTCCAGATCACGGCGGCGACAATCAGCAGACCCACCACCGGATCAATCCACATGTGGCCGGTCAGCAGCATCGCGACGCCGGCGACGACCACGCCCAGCGAGACGCCCGCGTCGGCAGCCAGATGTTGAAACGCGGCTCGCACGTTCAGATCGTGCTGCCGGCCTGCGAGAAACGGCCACGCGCTGATGGCATTGACGACGACGCCGATGCCGGCGACCACGATGACCGTCCAGCCCGAGACCGCGTGAGGCTCGGCCAGCCGCGTAATCGCTTCCCACGCGAGCATGCCCATCGTGACCAGCAGGACCGCCGCGTTGGTCACCGCCGCGAGAATCGACGCGCTGCGAAGCCCGTAGGTATAGCGAGCCGTCGGCGCGGAGCGCGCAAGCCGGCTGGCCCACCAAGCGAGAACGAGGCCCAGCACGTCGCCGAAATTGTGGCCGGCGTCGGCGAGCAAGGCCGTCGAGTGGGCGAGAATCCCGGCGATCGCCTGGCCCAGCACGAGGGTCGTGTTGAGGCCGATGCCCATCGCGAACGCGCGGCCGAAGTCCGGCAGGCTTCCGGCGTGAGCATGCCCGTGGTGATGGCTATGGACGTGGTGGGCGCTGGCCACTACCGGCATTTTCCCCCGCCTGACGCGGAAAGGCACCTTCCGAGCAACGCGTAGGGGTGCCCACAGCGGCGAAGCCCCTCGGCGCTCCGATCATGCGACAATGAACGTCGCTAGCCTGTCAGCGGGGTCGTCCATGACTCGCGTTCGATTTCTCGCTCCAGCCGCGATTGCCTTGAGCATCGTCGCGACCGGGGCCGGCCAGGAACGCTCGTTCCGCACGGGGACCGACACCGTATCCGTCTACGCTTCAGTCGTCGATCGCGAGGGACGGCTGGTCCCCGACCTGACGAAAGACGACTTCCAGGTGTTCGACGACGGCAAGCCGCAGGAGATCACGCTCTTCGCCAACGACGCGCAGCCGATCACCATCGTGATGATGCTCGATCGGAGCGGCAGCATGGTCGGCAATTTCGGCCTGGTCCGGGACGCAGCCGAGCAGCTCGTCAATCGCCTCGATCCGGGAGACCGGGCGCGCATCGGCAGCTTCAGCAACCGCGTCGAGATCGATCCGCCCCAGTTCACGAGCGACCACCAGGAGATGATCCGCATCCTGCACGAGAATCTGCAGGCCGCCGGCGCGACGCCGCTCTGGAATGCGACGGCGATGGCGATGACTGCCGTGACGCGCGAGCAGGGGCGGCGCGTCGTGCTCGTGTTCACCGACGGCTACGACAATCCCGGGCGCGGCGGCTTCAATGTGTCGCTTGGCGAAGTGCGCGACAGGCTTCTGAACGAAGAAGTGATGTTGTTCGGGATTGGCTTTGCGGAGGATTGCAAGACGCGTGCGCCGATGGTGATCTCACGGTCCTCGACGCCGTTGTTCCAGCGGCGCGGCGGGCAGGGCCGCGGCCGCCCCTGGCCGCCCGGCCTGGGCGGACGCTGGCCGCCTCGCGGTCCGATGCCGATTCCGCTTCCGCCCCCACCGCCGCCTCCACCCAATCCCGGGCGCGGCGGCACGCCCGGTCGCGGAGATCCGCCGGGCAGGCCGGCCCCGTACCGGCCGTGCATGGAGACGGCGCCCGATCCGGCGCTGAAACAGCTGGCGGTCGAAACCGGCGGCGGCTACTTCGAGCTGTCGAGCGCGGACGACCTCGGCGCCACGTTTTCGCGCGTGGTCGACGAGCTGCACCAGCAGTACTTGCTCGGGTTCACGCCGTCGGCGCTCGACGGCAAGAAGCACACGATCGAAGTCCGGCTGCGCAACTCCGACGCGACCGTGCGGGCGCGGCAGAGCTATGTCGCGGCGGTGAAATAAGCGCTCATCTCGTCGCGACGGAAATCACGTCCAGCCGCAGCATCTGTCCGGCCAGCGGCTTGTCGACGACGCCCTTGATGATCTGCTGACGGTCGGGCCGGCCCGGCTCGCTGTTGTCGATCTGCCGATCGTTCCCGTCCACGACTCGCACGACGACCGCGGCGCCGCCCGCTACGGGAATCGTCGCCTCGAAGTCTTCGAGGTAGATCGTGTGCGACACCTTCGGATAGTGATTCAGCCAGTACGTCTGCTTGGGATTCGAGACTTCGATGTGCCAGGCTGACCACTCTCGCGCTCTCACCGTGCCGCCGGCCTGGTAGTACGGATGATCCGGGTACGGTGTCTCGCCGCCTTCGATCGTCGTCGGCTCGAAGATCCCCCGAATCCTCAGCCGGACGTCGTACACCACGGCGGGATTGCCGCCGAACGTGAAGGGCTTCTCGAGGAGCTGCTTGTGCAGGCAGGTATCCGGCTGGGGCGGATACTCGCCGGTGCAGTCGTCGTGCAGGAACAGCTGGTGAAATCCCGCAGCGATCTGCTTGACGTCGCCCCCGCGTCCGGCCTGGGTCGAGGCCACCGTGTGCCGGCTGCCGCCGAGAAGCGCCGACGCGGTCAGCGCCGGCAGCCATAGCCATGTCGAGCGAAACACGAAACGAGTCATCGCGACACTCTGCCATCGGAACGCGTGAAAGTCACGCCGAACTGCCTTCAATTACCGCAGCCGTGGCGGCCGCGGGGCCAAGAAGCTCGTGAGTGCGGCGCGAACGTCGTCGGCGCACTCCAGGTAGGCGAAGTGTCCGCAGTTCTTGAAGGTAACCGGCCGAGCGTTCGGGATTGTCTGCGCGATGTGCGCGGCGATCTCGACGGGGATGAAGTCGTGATCGCCGGCCATCACCAGGGTCGGGATGCGAAGGCTGCGCAGCTTGGGCAGGAGATCGTACCCGTCCTTCTCCCATGTGTCGTGCATCAGCCGGTCTTCGACCGCGCGGGCCTTCACGATGCCGTCTTTGCCCTGGGCGAGGAACGCCGCATGCATCGCGGCCATGAGTTTCTCGTAGTCCTGCGGACGCGCCAGCGCCGGCTTGAAATGGATGCGATATCGCGCCGTCACCGCCTCGGGGTCGCCCCCTTTGTAGGCGGCGCTGGCGACGATCTGCCGCTGGCGATCCATGTCGGCGCCGAGGGTTTCGAGGTACGCCTTCCGGAAGACCGCAACATCGGCGGTGGATGCCGGCGCGGGATTCATCAGCACGAGGTGAGACACGTGCGACGGGTGTCGAAGCGCGTACTCGAGCGCGAGCACGGCGCCCCATGAGTGTCCGAGGAGCGCGACCGAATCCAGGTGAAAGTGTTGCCTGACCTCGTCGAGATCGTCGAGGTCGGACGTCAGCGAGACGTCGTCGGGCCGCACGCCTGCCGCCGATTTTCCCCGTCCCCGCTGGTCGTAGTAGATCAACCGGTACGTGTCCGCCAGTCGATCGAGGTCGGGCAAGAGGTACGCATGATCGAAATCCGGTCCGCCATGCAGAACGATGATCGGGTGGCCGCGGCCGATGTCGCGGGCAAAGAGCGACGCGTTGGCGACAGGGATACGGATCTCGCGCGGCGTGGCCTTCTGGATCATGTCCCGCACACTCCAGGGATGGGGCCATGAGCTCAGGACCAGCACGGCGACGCCCGTGGCGGTGAACCGGCTCGGCATGGCGTCACCTTACCGGATGCTACGGCTCACGCGCGACCGAGGGTTGGCGTTAC
Organism: Acidobacteriota bacterium; assembly: GCA_050264575.1. Taxonomy (GTDB): domain Bacteria; phylum Acidobacteriota; class Vicinamibacteria; order Vicinamibacterales; family SCN-69-37; genus DASQFI01. The sequence goes on from JBLNGH010000124.1 coordinate 4,196, forward strand.
TTGCCAGCGAGGTCGTACGCGGCGTTGAGCCAGCCGATGAGCTGACGATCGACGTCAGCAGGTTTCTCGAGCCGGATTTCAACGTGCCATCGATTTGCCGACGCCTGTTCGCGCTTGGCGATTCGGGGGCTGCGAATATCGCGGGCGGACTTCAACGTGAGGATCAGCGACGCTCGTCTGGTCGCGATGCCGGCAAACGCCGTCCGCCGGACGAGATGGATGGAGGTCTTCTTGGGATCCTCGGTCACGGGGCCGAGGGCGCGCGCGGTCTTCAGGATCTGGCGATAGGTGGCCAACACCGCCGGATCGGTTTTCGTGAAGTGCGATTCGACCGTCATGAGGCCGGTATTGTAGGCCCGGTCACAACTTTTCAGGAGTTTTCATCGGCCGCTCAAGACCTGCGCGCCTGCGGTCGCTATGCTGACCATCGAGGACACCATGGCCATCACCGACGACTTGCACACGTTCGTCAAGGAAGCGCTCTCGCGCCAGTTGCCGCGCACGGAGGTGGACGGCGCGCTCCGGCGATCTGGATGGACCGCGACGCAGATCCGCGGCGCGCTTGCCGAGTTCGCCGAGATCGACTTTCCGATCCCCGTCCCTCGTCCGCGGCCGTATCTGGACGCTCGCGACGCGTTCCTCTATCTCCTGCTGTTCGCGACGCTCTACACGACCGCCTTTCACCTGGGCAGTCTCGTGTTTCTCCTGATCGACCAGGTCTGGCCCGATCCGGCGTTCACGAACCCGCGCTACGTCGAAGGAATTCACAGGGCGATGCGTTTCTCGATCGCCTCGCTCATCGTTGCCACGCCGGTGTTTCTGTACGTGTCGAGAATCACGAGCCGTGAGATTCAGGCCGATCCGGGGAAGCGGAACTCGAAGGTGCGGCGGTGGCTCACGTACCTCACGTTGTTTGTGGCGTCGTCCGTGTTGATCGGCGACGTGATCGCGCTCGTGTACAACTTGCTGAGCGGAGAGCTGACCGTGCGGCTCATCCTGAAGATCCTGACGATCGCCGTGATCGCAGGCGCGACCTTCACGTTCTATTTGTGGGACATCCGGATCGATGAGCGGGACGCTCGCGTATGAGCCCGCTGTCAGGACGCTCTGTCGTCGGTGCCTGCATCGTTGCCGCGGTCGTCGCGGCGATCGCTGCCGCGTTTGTCTACGTCGGATCGCCGGGTGAAGCGCGGCAGCGGCGATTTGACGATCAGCGCGTCGGCGATCTCACCGAAATCGTGACCAGTCTGGACGCGTACTGGAGGACGAACACGCGTCTGCCCATGTCTCTGGAGGAGGCCGCACGCGGCGGCGCGGCTTCCGTACCGCGGGATCCTGAATCCGGTGAGCCATACGCCTACCGCATCGTCGACGATCGCCACTACGAAGTGTGTGCGACGTTTGCGCGACCGTCGACCGACGTGCCGGCGATGCACGAGCCGCCATTCCGCGGGCACGCGGCCGGCCGCCAGTGTTTCACGCTCGAGGTGAAGGCCTCACGGTAGCGGCGCGTCAGACGTTCGCCAGGGCGCGGACCAGTGTCACCGGATCGCCAAGCCTGACGGTGCCCGCGCGGATGACGTCGGCGTTGAGCGCCAATCGATTCCCGAATCGACGGACGATGTCGCGAAGCACCCCGGGGTCGAGCGCCAACGTATCCGGATCCACCGTCGTCATCTGACAGCGTCCGCGGAGCGAGTCGAGGTGGACGATCGCGTCGCCGACGTGCAGCTCGGCGCCTGGCCAGTTGCGCTCGTCGAGCCCCTCGACTCCGCCGATCAGGATGTTCGGACGCAGCCGCCGAACGTCGCGTCCGAACGCCGCCACGGCGCCGTCGGTCGCGACGAGCAGCGGGAGGATGTCGAACCGATCGAGCTCTTCCCACGACTCGAACCACGCGTCGGCACCCGCCGCGCGCTTGACGAGCGCAAGAGCTTCATCGCTGGTCCACGGATGGTCATTGATCCGTGGCACGCCGTCCGGACCGAGCGTTCCGCGGAGGCCCAGAAGCCGATACTGGCGCCGCGATGTTCGCACGCCCTCCGGCCCTCGCACGCGGACGATGCGGTCGCCCGCGAGGCCGTCGAGTCCAATTCCTGCGCTCTGCAGCGGCTCTCCGGCGAGACTCTTCACCGGATACCGCCACAATCCCGCCACGTACAGCGCCACGTTCCTTGAGATGCCGGCCCGCGCTCCGTGTGACAAGTCCGTGCCGACTTATGCGCCTTGACCGAAAGGGACGTGCGTTGATGTCATGGTGGCCTCCGAGGGAGCTGGCCCTCGCAATCGCGCTTCCATCCGCTCGCGTTTCGACCTGACGCGTATCGCGCGAGGCCTACCCGGCTGATATGGAATGACCTCTCGTCAAGCCCCGGTGTTTGGATGAGGTGTAGCGGCAACTGCCAAGACGACGGACGACCGAGGGCGCTTCGACGACGAGTCACGCTGATATTCG
>JBLNGH010000125.1:0-4539 GCA_050264575.1 Acidobacteriota bacterium
AGCGTCCCGGATGCCGCGCCGGCCGGCTCCACGCGCCCGCCCGCGTATACGAACGCCAACAGCCACTGGTGGGACGCCTCACAGGTGTACGGCTGCGAGGCCGCCGTGGCCAAAAGCCTTCGCAGCGGCGAGGGCGGCAAGCTCCGGATGGAAGCGTCTGGAAAGCTGCTCCCGGTCGACCCGGCCACCGGCATCGACTGCACCGGTTTCGTCGACAACTGGTGGATCGGCCTGGCGATGCTGCACACGCTCTTCGCGCTCGAGCACAACCACATCTGCGATCTGCTGGTGAAGGAACATCCGAACTGGGAGGACCGGCAGCTCTACGCGACGGCCAAGCTCATCAACTCGGCGCTGCTCGCGAAAATCCACACCATCGAGTGGACGCCGGCGATTCTTCCTCACCAGCTCATCAAGCTCGCGATGAACACCAACTGGTCGGGTGTGGTCGGCGAAGATCTGCAGGAGGTCTTTCGATTCATCGGCGACGATGAACTGCTCGGGGGCATTGTCGGCTCGCATGCGGACCATCACACGGCGCCGTACTCGCTCACAGAGGAGTTCGTCGCCGTCTACCGGATGCATCCGCTCATCCCCGACGAGCTGGTGCTTCGATCGCACGCCACCGGCGCCGAGATCGAGCGACATCAATTCCCCGACATCGCCGGCCGCAAGACCCGCGCGGTTGCCGAGCGCGTCAAGATGGCGGATCTCTTCTACTCGTTCGGCGTGACGCATCCGGGCGCCATCACGCTGCACAACTATCCCAAGCATCTCCAGAACCTCGTCCGCGACAACGGCGAGCGGTTCGATCTCGCGGCGGTGGACATCCTGCGCGATCGCGAGCGGGGCGTGCCGCGCTACAACCAGTTCCGGCGGCTGGTCCACAAGGATCCGGTGACGTCGTTCGACGAGCTCACGGACAACCCGGAATGGCGGAAGCAGATCCGGCAGGTCTACAACAACAACATCGAGATGGTCGATCTGATGACCGGGCTCTACGCCGAGCCGCTGCCGGAGGGCTTCGGCTTCAGCGAGACGGCGTTCCGCATCTTCGTGCTCATGGCATCGCGCCGCCTGAAGAGCGATCGCTTCTTCACCGACGACTACGGCGCCAAGCTCTACACCGAGTTCGGCATCGACTACATCCGCAAGACGACGATGCTCTCGATCATCGAGCGGCATCTGCCGGAAGTGAAGCCCGCGCTCGACGGGGTCGACAACGCGTTCAAGCCGTGGAAGAAGGGCAAAGGGCAGAGGGCAGAGGGCAAAGGCGAGGGCAAAGGTGACAGGGAAAAGGGTCGGATCTGATCTGACCCGCTTTCGGAGCTCGTCTGGCGCCCTTGTCCCTTCTTCCTTTCCCCTCTCCTCTGCCCTTTGCCCTCTGCCCTTGCATCGGTCACTCCGACAGATCAATCTCCATCGCCGCTCGTCCGGGCCGGCACGTGAACGGCGACATTCTGGGAATCGCCGGGAATCGCGCGGTGTAGGCATCCGCGCAGCGGGCGGCGAAATCCGTTGCGCCAGCGGCGTCGACGAGCGCCCACACGCTGCCGCCGAATCCAGCGCCAAAGCTCGACGCGGCGAACGCGCCGGCCTCTCGCGCCAGACGGACGAGCGCGATGGTCTCCGGAATCTGATTCCCGAGCAGACGTTCAGCGTCCCGCTGCGACGCATCCGCGAGTTCGCCGATGCCGCCCCGATCGCTTCGTCGAAAGGCCTCGAGCGCCTCCGGCACGCGCGCGTCTTCGGCGATGAAGTGCGCAAGCCGGCGGACGAGCGCCTCGCCTTCGAAGCCTTCGGCGCTCTTCGACGCGAGCGCCGCGCTGAATGCCGGGACGACCGCGGCCGCCTCACGGAGCGCGGCCGCCAGGTGCGGATGCGCGCCACTGAACTCCGCATGCCACGCCGAGAGAATTGCCCGCGTGCCGCGCGACGCCCGGTTGTATTGATCGCGAGCCCCGCCGGCTTTGGCCGCTTGGATGCCGCTCTCGAGCACCACAAAGCGCCAGCAGTCCGGCATCTCCGCGTCGCCGTGATGGACGACCGGCAGATAGGAGTACGCGCTGATCTGTCCCGCCCGACACAACAGAATCGCCGTGTGATCCTCGCTGCCGCCGTCGGTCCCCACACCCGGCGCGCTCGTAAACGACTTGAACGTGAGCCCGTTCTCGACAGCGCCGAGATAACCCGCGAGATCCTGCGTCGTGGACAGCGTCTGCGACCATTCGGAGCGACGTTCGAGATTGCCGCGGCGGATCAGCACCAATGACAACGCGACGACGAGCGCGCTCGAGCTGCTGAGCCCGGCCGAGGTGGGAAGATCGCTCGCGAGCGCGATGTCGGCGCCGAGCGCCGCGCCCGGAAAATCCAGCGCGAGCCGGCGCGCGACGACCGCGACGTACCTCGACCACCCGGCCGGTTCCTTGGGATGGGAACCAAGATCGATCGTCGTGCCTTGCCGCCAGCGCGCATCGACGACGCGGACCCGCGCGTCGTCACGCGGACGCGCAACGACCGCGAACCCGCGCGGGACCGTGCAGAGCAGCGACCGTCCACCGGCGTAGTCGGTATGTTTGCCGAAGATTTCGATCCGGCCGGGAACGAACCACGCCCAACGCGGTGGCCCTCCGCCGGCGAGCTGCGCGAGCGCCTGCGCCGACTGCAGCACCAGCCGCGCGCGTCCGTCGGCATCGTCCGCCTCGAAGCCGGCGCCGGCGAACTGCTGTCGAAGGCGATCCGCATCCAGCCCGCGGGCGCTCACGCGTGGAGGATGGGCAGCGGCGTGCGCGCCCGCCACTTGCCGCGGGTGAAGTCGGGAAATTCCATCGGCCGGCCGTTCCTCGCGACCGACTGACAGCTCAGTTCGACGACGCTGCTGAGCGCGGCGGCGTCGTACACGTCCATGTCGGTCGGCGTGCCCTCGCGCAGACACTTGATCAACCGGTAGTCCTCGATGTAGTCCATGCCGCCGTGACCGGCGCCCGCCGCCTGCGCGGCGATTTCCTTCCAGAGCGGATGCTCGAACTCGTCGAGGAGATCGCTGGCCTGCACCCATTGATCGGCGCGGCCACGTCCCTCGATGTAGGCGCGATGCGGGTAGCCCTGGAACAGGCCCTTGGTGCCCTGGACGAGGTGGATGCGGCTGTACGGGCGCGGGAGATTCGTGGAGTGCTGCACCATGATCGTCCGCCCGCGCGCCGTCTTGATGAGACTCGTGTTCACGTCGCCCAGGATGAACTTCTCTTTCCGCTCCGGCGCGTCGGGCGGAAAGTGATCGACGGCCCAGTTCTGCAGTCCGCGCGACGGCGAGCTCACGGACATCAGATAGTCGAACCGATCGCCGCGGTTGATCTCGAGGCAGTTCGCAATCGGTCCGAGACCGTGAGTCGGGTACGGATTGCCGTCGAGCTTCATCGACCACGCGCGCCGCCAGAGCCCTTCGTTGCGATTCTCGAACTTGATGCCGCGCAGATCGTGCAGGTATCCGCCTTCGGCGTGCAGGATCTCGCCGAAGATTCCCTGGCGGACCATGTTGTAGACCATCATCTCCATGCGGTCGTAGTTGCAGTTCTCCATCAGCACGCAGTGCTTCTTGTGCTTCTCGGCGGCTTCGACGATCGCCCAGCAGTCGTCGAGCGTCATCGCGGCCGGCACTTCCGTCGCCGCGTGCTTGCCGTTCTTCATGGCGGCGAGCATGACCGGCACGTGCCATTCCCAGGGCGTCGCCGTGTAGACCAGGTCCAGGTCCTCGGTCTCGCACAGGCGCTCGAAATCGCGCGGCCCGCGCGTGTACACCGCCGGCGCCGGCTGCCCGGCGTCGGTGAGCGCTTTGGTCGCCCAGTCCGTCCGTTCGGATCGAATGTCACACACGGCGGTCACGCGGCAGCCGGGAATGCTGAGCAGATTCCGGACGTGACTGGATCCCTGCAGGCCGACGCCCACGTAGCCGATGCGCACCAGCTCGATGGGAGCGGCCTGAAATGGCGTCGGTGGCGACGCGGTTTGTTCGAGGAGCGGAGCCGCCGCACCGTCGGCGTTGCCGTACGTGGCGCCCAGGACGGCGGCGGCGCCGCCGATGCGAAGAAAGTCGCGACGAGTTGGGTCGTGAGTCATAAGACCTGACCGCTGATTATAGGACTCGGGTAGAATCCGAGTCCTCAGCTAACAAGGAGGATTCGATGAGACGCCTCATTCCCTGCATGGGCGTCGTCGTGGCGCTCGCCGTGCCGACCATGACGGCACAATCACGCGAGACCAGAAAGCTGCAACTCGACGACTTCTTCAACATCGAGAGCGTGTCGAACCCCCGGATCTCGCCGGACGGCACCCAAATCGTCTACACGCGCGGCTGGGTGGACAAGATCAACGACCGGCGCAGCTCCGCGCTCTGGATCATGAGTGCGGACGGATCGAAGAACCGTTTTCTGACCAACGGCTCCGGCGCAATCTGGTCGCCCGACGGCACACGCATCGCGTTCACGCGCGAGGGCGAGCCCAACGGATCGCAGATCTGGGTGAGATGGATGGACGCCGAAG
>JBLNGH010000126.1:0-5109 GCA_050264575.1 Acidobacteriota bacterium
CGTGTCGACCGGAAAGATGAAATCTTCGTCGCCGTTCACCATCAGTATCGGCACCCGCACTCGTGGAACGAAGTGGAACGGATCGGCTTCTGGCACCGGCGCGCTGCTGCCGAGCCCGCCCATGAGGAGTACTCCCACACGAATCCGCGAATCGAGCGCAATGGTGAGCGGCGCCATCCGCGCGCCCCACGACACGCCGTAATAGGCCACCTCTTTGCCGGCAAGATCGGATCGCGTCCCGAGATAATCAAGCGTCCGGCGCGCATCCGTGACGAGCTGCTGCGCCCACGTCGTATAGGCGCGGGTGGCCGTCGGCCATGACGACGTCAATGCGGGATCGCTGCGTTCGAACGTGTACTTGTAGATCGGGAACGCCACGGCGCGGCCGCTCAACAAGACGAAGTCGAACCCCCAGAACTCCGGTGGCAACATCGCGCTGCTAGCGGTCCTGATTGCAGTGGATCCTGGAAAATACAGCACGGTCTGGTACGGCGGTTTCACGTTTTTCGGCAGGAACAGATTGATCACCAGCCGCTCGCCGCCGTAGGCCGGCGCGATCGACACGATCTCGCGGCGCCACTGGGCCGGTGACTCGTCTGTTTTCTCCAGACGCGGCTCGAGCGGCGTGTGGTCGTACGCGTACTGTTCCGCGTAAATACGGTAGATCGCATCGGCCACCGGCTTCTCGGTGCGGTAATTGCGCGACGGCGGCGCAATCGCGGCGTAGATGGCCGCCGCTGCCGGCTTTCCCGTCTCTTTCATGCAGCGAAAGCCGTTGGTGTCAGATCGATCGAATGGCGACCGGAAATCGGAATAGAGGAATGTGTAGTCCGGATCGTTCCACGCGCCGCCGAGGATGTAGTGCGCGCCGTGGTCGTTGTCGTTCCACGCCCACTCTTTGACGTTGCCCGCCATGTCGACCGTGCCGTACGGTCCGAGTCCGCGATAGGCCGTGGCGGGAAGCGGCCCGGATCCGCTGAAATTGCTCGTCCGGGTCACGTTGTCGCCGAGCTCTGGACCCGCCGCCTGCGACCAGTGCCGGATGGTCGGCAGCCGCTTGCCTCGAAACGCGGCGTACGCCGCCGCTTCGTACCAGCTCACGCCATTCACAGGGTACTGATCGTGCCCCGCCGGCGGCGCGCCGCCTTCCCAGGTGGCGGGCCCCGGCCGCCCGGTCCGGTCGCGGAAGAGGTTCATTGCGGCCGCCCATTCGATCCGCTGGCCGTCGCGGACGAACGGTTCGGTCCAGTACTCGCGCTTCGTGTAACCGCCGGCATCGACGAAGGCCTTGAACTCGCTGTTGGTCACCTCGGTGCGATCGATCAGGTAATCCGGCGCGGGGATGCGAATGTTGAAGTCGAAGCCCGTGATCGCCAGTCGCAGGCCGGGTCGCGGCACAGACACCAGCACCATTCCCTGCGGGACTGCGCCCGGCGGCGTCAAGGTCACCTCGTCGTCGAGTGCGGCAATGAACCCCATGGGCGCCGCCGCGCGCACGATCTCACGCGTCTCGAACCCGGCTTTGGCGAACCGCCATCGAAACACGCCGCGCGGCAACTGCACGTTTTCGAGCGGCGTGCGGCCAAGCGGATGCCAGGTGTCATCACCGCCGATCAGCGCGAAGGACACGTCAGCGCCTGCCGGCGTCGACAGGACGTTCGTCGTTCTGGTAATGCGCGGCCACAAACTGGCGAGCACCGGATCGGTGGGAATTGCGCGCTCTGCAGCTTTGCCCAGCACGAAGGCTTCGCCATACCGATCGAGATCGGCCAGCCGCAGCGCTTCCGGCAGAGTCACATTGCGCGCGGTGCGCGCGTCGCTCGATCGCCAGGTCCAGAGACCAGCAGTCGCCAGGACCGCCACGGCGATGCTGCCAACTAGGATTGCGGCGCGCGATCCACCGCCGCGGGTGCCGGGCACGGCGACCGTCGTGGTCGTCGCCTGTGACTGCAGAAATTCTTCGAGGGCGTGCGCCATCTCGCCGGCGTTTGCGTACCGTCGCTGCGGGTCGCGATCGAGCGACCGCGACACAATGCGCGCCAGCTCGTGGTGTCCGGAGAGCACGGATGGCGGAAGCGCCGGGACCGGTTTGTCGATGATCGCCTGGAGCAGCTCGTAGTCGTCGGCGCCGGTGAACGGCCGTTTGCCCGCCAGCATTTCGTACAGCACGACGCCGAGCGCCCACACATCGCCGCGCCCGTCGCCGACGCCGCCGCGCACATGCTCGGGCGCCATGTAGGCGATCGTGCCGACGGTGGTGCCCGTCTTCGTGAGGTCGCCGCCGCCGGCGAACTTCGCGATGCCGAAGTCGAGCAGCCGCGCTTCGCCGTCGCTCGTGATCATGATGTTGGCCGGCTTCACGTCGCGATGCGCGATGCCCGCCTGATGCGCCCGCGCCAGGCCGTGCGCCACCTGCAGCGCGAGCCGGGCGGCGTCAGCCGGTGGCAGCGGACCGCGCTCGAGCCGCGTCTTCAGCGTCTCGCCGTCGACGTACGCCATCGCGATGAACGCGCGGCCGTCGGGCAGCTCTTCGACGTCGTAGATCGTGCAGACGTTGGCGTGATCGAGGCTGGACGCCGCTCGCGCCTCGGCGATCAGCCGCTGCCTCGCGTCCGGGTCGCGCATGAGCTGCGGCGGGAGGAACTTCAGCGCGACGAAGCGGCCGAGCCGCAGGTCCTCGGCTTTGTAGACGACGCCCATTCCGCCGGTGCCGATCTCGGAGATGACCCGGTAGTGGGAAATCGTCTCGCCGATCACGGGGTGATCCTACACCCGGGAAGACCTCGGGTTTCGATGTCGAAACGTGAGCTACAGTCGAGATGGGCACGAAACCCGAGGTCCTAGGTCACAGTAGCGAAGGTACCCATATGACCAGACCCTTTCCGAAAGTCGACTGCGAACGCGTGCATCCGGGCTTGCCGGTGAAGGACGTGCCGGCCGCGGTGGACTTCTATACGAACCGATTGGGTTTCACGCTCGGATTCACGTGGCCGGAGAGCGGGCCAGTCACGATGGCGGGCGTGAATCTTGGCGAGGTTCAGGTGTTTCTCCAGCAGGGGACGCCGAGCCCGGACGGCATCTCCGTCTACTTCGTCGTCTCGAACGCCGACGACCTGTGCGACGCGCAGCGGGCGAATGGCGTCGAGGTCATCGAGGAGCCCGGCGACCGTCCGTATGGCCTGCGCGATTATCTCGCCCGCGATCTGAACGGTTACCGGCTCGGGTTCGGGCACTACATCTACACGGTGGGCGAGCCGATTGAGATCGAGCGCGTGGACGTGCCGGTGCGTCTCGAGAAGCGGCTGGCGGCGCTACTCGCCGATCTGGCTGCCTACAAACGCCTGAGCCTCAGCAGCTGTCTCGAAGAGATCCTGCTGCACACGAACGAGCAGATTGGCGAGACCGGCAACGTCCCGAGTCCGCATACGAAGGCGCAGCTCCGCCACATTCAGGAGCTCAAGAAGAAGCACGGCATCGACTACGACTCGCACGGCAGCTACCGGTTCGTCGAGAAGTAAACACGTCGACAACGAACCCGAGGTCTTATGCGGGTGGCGCGACCCCGCCGCTGACGGCATACGCGGGCATCGGCGCCGGAAACCCCGCCTCGCCGAACGCCTCGCGGATCAGCCGGTTCGTGTCGAAGTACACCTGCCAGTAATGCTCGTTGCTGCAGTACGGTCGCACGCAGAGCAGCGGACCGGCCGGCGTGAACTGCAGCACGTCCACGTCCGGCGCGGGGTTCGCGATGACGTTCGGGATGCTGCCGAGACGCTCCTCGAGCAGACGAATCGCCTTCCGGTGATCCACGTCATTGCTGATCGTCGCAGTCAGATCCACGCGGCGGTAGGGATTCGCCGAAAAATTCTGGATCGTGTCCGAGAACACTTTGTTATTGCCGATGATCGTGAGCACGTTGTCGGGCGTGTTGATGGTCGTGCCGAACAGGCCGATGGCGCTCACCGTTCCGGTGACGCCGCCGGCCGTGACGGCGTCGCCGACCTTGAACGGACGGAGAAAGACGAGGAACGCGCCGGCCGCGAAATTGGCCAGCAGCCCGCCCCAGGCGACGCCGATCGCGACGCCGCCGGCGGCAATCAACGCCGCGAACGTCGTCGTCTCGACGCCGAAGAATCCGAGGATCGCGACGATCAGCGCGACGTTCAGGACGACCGTGAGACCGGTCTGGAGATACTTCGTCAGCGTGACGTCGAACCGCTGCCGCGCGAGCGCACGGCCCACCAGCCGGGAGGCGAGCGCAATCAGCCACCGGCCGACGAGCCAGAGCACCAACGCTCCGGCGGCCTTCCAGGCGACAGCTGTCAGCGTGGCCGTCGCACTCTGCATGAACGCATTGAGGTCCATCGCACGCCCTCCAGTCAGTGTCGCTTGATCACGGAATCCCTGACAGGTAGCACAGCCGTTGCCAACTTGCCCGGCGCCGTCCCGAGTGCTTAAGTATTGAGCCGCTGCTGTCTGGCGGCTCCGCACCCGCGGCCTGCGGCGGGCTGATCTACGGCATTTCGGAGGCGGCTCCAGCAGCTCGCAGCCATGCGCACCTGGGTCAAAGTCACCATCGGCGGCGCGGCGCTCGTCATCCTCGGGATTTCGGCGCTGGCCGGGACGGGCGCGTATTTCTTCCTCCGGCATCTCGAAACGCGCAGCGCGACCGAGGTCGAGGTCAAGAAGGAAATCGAGTCGATTCGCACGCGCTTTGCCGGCCGGCCGCCGATGCTCGAGATCGTCGATGCGAAAGCGGGCGACATCAGGATTCAGCGGACTCCACACCCGCAGGGGCTTCGGGCGCAGACCCTGCACGTGATGACCTGGACGGGAGCCGAGGAGCAAGTCATGCGATCGGACGTGCCCCTGTGGCTGATGCGGTTCAGTTCGCTGAACGTGCTGTCTCACCTGGGCGTGGCGCCTGAGCGATATCGTCTGACGGTCGAAGATGTCGCGCGCTTTGGCCCGGGCATCATCGTCGACTACCGCGATCCCGGCAATCAGCAGATTCTGATCTGGGTGGAGTGAGACTCGAGGAGTGCAACGCGCATGAATCGTCGCGAATTCATTCGTTCATCCCTGACGGCCGGCGCGCTGGCCTCGGTT
>JBLNGH010000127.1:0-8291 GCA_050264575.1 Acidobacteriota bacterium
GGGGAGCGCCGTGGGGGGCCCGCCGGGGCCCCCCCCCGGGGGGTGGGGGGACGCCCCCGGGTCGCACCCCAACTACTCCATCCGCCGGTGGCTCGCAGACATCATCGTCGGATCGTCTCCTGACGGGCCGTAGATGGACGGCACCTTGCCGCCCATCGGACGGATATACGTCGAGAGCTGCCCGCGGTGATGGATCGCGTCGAAGAAGAACAGCCAGAGGAACCCGCTCGTCGGCATTTCCATGCGGACCTGGCCGTTCAGCAGGAACCGCCCGGTCTTGTTCCACGCCGCTTCGTCCATGGCTTCGATCTTCGTCACCAGAGTGTCCCAGGCCTTGCCAAAATCTTCGATCATGTGCGCCGGCGATTTCTGCGGCGGCGCGCCGAAGGTGAACTCGCCCTTGTCGATGAGATCGATCAGCGCATGCGTTTCGCCGACCAGCGTCCAGACGATCTTGTCCGCCGGCTGCGACTTCTCGTGCGGCGTGTAGTGCCACTTGTCATGCGGCAGGGCGTTCAGCACGCGGTGAAAGGCATTGGTTTCGTTTTTTCGGCACTGTAAGTGAAATTCCCGGTTGGTCATTGACCCCTCCGAAACAAAAGGGAGTCATTCTGACACTTCTGCGGTCGAAGGCTCATCCCGCGTGAAGGCAATTTTCCATCCAAACGCGAACTAATTGTGGCGTCTCGACGTCAAATGGAGTCATGAAGGGCGAACGCCTCGGCGAGTTCGAGGAATTCACGCTCCTCGCGGTCCGCGCGCTCGGAGACAACACCTACGCGGTGCCCATCCAGGAGTACGTGGAGAAAGCGACGGCCCGGCGGGTCTCGATCGGGTCGATCTACGCGGCCCTGGCGCGGCTCGAAGCGAAAGGGTTCGTCCGTTCGACGATGAGCGACGCGGTGGCGCGACGGGGCGGCAAGTCGAAGCGGGTCTACACGGTCACGCCGGGCGGGTTACGGACGGCGCGCGACCTGCACCGCGTCCGCGAGCGGATCTGGAATTCAATTGCCGAAGGTGAGCGCTCATGACGCGCGAGGCGCGTCTCCCCCGTCTTGCGCGGTGGCTCGGATTGAATCGCTTCAAGAACGGGCGGTTCACCCCGGTGACGATCAAGGACGGTCTGTTCGACGATTTCGTCTCACGCATTCTGGAAGACGATCGCGGCAACTTCTGGATGCTGGGTAATCGCGGAACCTTCAGCGTCAAGCGTGCAGACGCCGGCTCTCACGAGACGCGGCTCCATGGCGAACCGACCAACGTGAAGTCGACGACGGAAAGCCAGGTGGCCACGAATTTCCTCGTCGAGGTCGCTGTCGTCCGGTCGCATGGCTCGCTCCTGGGCGTAGACAGTCCAGGACTATAGACGTAGACCGTCTACTACTTGTTCACCGGCCCGATTCTCAGGCGGCAGGCTCCCTGGCATAGGATGCTCCCGTGCGCTCCGCCATCCTTTTATTACTGATCGCGATCACAAGTCCCGCCTGCACCGCGCAGGCGCCCGGACCGGGATCCGAATCCACGGCGACGACCTCCCGGCCCGCGGCGCTTCCAGCCGGGTCGGTCCGGACCATGCGGGTCGATTACTACCACACGGGCAACAACAAGCAGGAGGTGTTCTCGCTCGACGAGGTCAGCCTCGAGCCGGCGGCGTGGCCGGGCCGCGTCGGTCATCCGGCCGACGCGATGAACTTCGGGGCGTACGGCTTCGACGTGCGGGACCGCGCGACCTCGACGCTGCTGTATTCCGAAGGTTTCGGCTCGATCTTCGACGAGTGGTCCACGACTGATGAAGCGACGAAGATGACCCGCACGTTTTCCGAGTCGGTGCGCTTTCCGGCACCCGCCTCGCCCGTTACCCTGACGATTCGCAAGCGCGACGCAAGTAACCGCTGGCACGACGTGTGGTCGGCCTCGATCGATCCGAAGGACATGTTCGTGAATACCGCCGCGCCCGCCGTCGACGCTGGCGCGCTCCTGGCGATCGAGACGCACGGCGATCCAGCGACGAAGGTGGACCTGCTGCTCCTCGGCGACGGTTACACCGCGGCCGAGCGCGCCAAGTTCGAAGCCGACGCGAAGCGGCTCGTCACCGTCCTGTTCTCGACCTCGCCGTTCAAGGAACGCCGCAACGACTTCAACGTCTGGGGCCTCGTGCCGGCCGCGCGCGAATCGGGCATCTCGCGACCGTCGCTCGGCGTCCATCACGACTCGCCCGTCGGCGCGACGTACGACGCGTTCGGGTCGGAGCGCTACGTCCTGACGTTCGACAACAAAGCCTTCCGGCGCCTCGCCTCTTACGCGCCCTCCGACGTCGTCGAGATCGTCGTGAACGGCCGGACGTATGGCGGCGGCGGGATTTACAACCTCTACAGCACTGTCGCCGCCGGCAATGCGTTCGCGCCGTACGTCTTCGTGCACGAGTTCGGACATCACATCGCCGCGCTGGCCGACGAGTACTACACGTCGCCGGTGGCCTACCTGCCCGCCGCCAAACGGACGGAGCCGTGGATGCCGAACGTGACGGCCCTTCTCAATCCGAAGGCGCTCAAGTGGGCCGATCTCGTGACGCCGGGGACGCCGTTGCCGACACCGTGGGACAAGGATGCGTTCGAGGTGTTCTCACGCGGGATCCAGGCCCGCCGCGCCGAGCTGAGAAAAAACGCACGGCCGGAAGAGGAGATGGAGGCGCTGTTCCGGGAAGAGCAGGCGGCTGAGGACGCGGCGTTCGCCAAAGAAAAGCACGCGCACGCCGTCGGCGCGTTCGAAGGCGCGAACTACGAGGCGAAGGGCTTCTATCGCCCCGAGGTCAACTGCATCATGTTCACCCGCACCGACCGCTTCTGCGCGGTGTGCCGCCGGGCGATCGACCGCGTGATCGACACCTACGTGAAATAACGTCAGGCGTCTGAGGGCTCTGACGTAAACGATCGTCAGCCGCCGGAGTAAGCTTGTTGGCGGCAGGTCCGGCCCTTTCGGCCGGCGCCGACATTCATGCGCATACTCACGATCGCAATGTTGTCTCTCGTCCTCGTGCCAAGGTCTGTCCTTGCACAGGTCAATGCCGGCGAACTACCGGCCGAGTCGAGCCAGCCGTTCAGCGTCACGAAAGTGACGACGTTGAATCTGCCGTGGCGCATCGCGTTTCTTCCCGATGGACGCATGCTCATCACCGAGAAGGTCGGTCCGATCTGGCTGGTTGCCCAGGACGGCGCCAAGATGCCCGTGGAGAACGTGCCGGCTGTGCTCGCGCAGGGCCAGGGCGGGATGCTGGGCATCTTCCTGTCGCCGCAGTACGCGACCGACCGCAAGGTCTATCTCACTTACTCGGAGCCGGGCGACGGCGGATCGAGCCTGGCGCTGTCGCGAGCCACGCTGTCGATTGGCAAGGATTCCGCGAGTCTCGACGGCCTGGAAGTGCTGTGGCGTCAGATGCCAAAGGGCCGAGGCGGCCAGTTCGGTGCGCAGATCGCGTTTTCGGCCGATGGCCGTTATCTCTTCCTCGCGGTAGGCGACCGGCAGCGGATGACGCCGGCGCAGGATCCCGACCAGGAACTCGGCAAGATCCTGCGCCTCACGCTCGACGGTAAACCGGCGCCGGACAACCCGATGGCGGGAAAGACCGGCGCGGCGAGCGTGCCCCTGATCAATCCACCGCGCGACACCGAGGTGGCCAAGACGGCACCGGTGATCTCGACCTATGAGTTCACGGGACCGAACCTGGCGCCGGCGGAGACATGGGCGAGCGGTTTTCGCACGCCGTACGGCCTCGCCTTCGGGCCGGACGGCCGGTTGTGGGAACTCGAACACGGCCCGAGGGGCGGCGACGAGCTGAACCTCGTCGAGCCCGGCAAGAACTACGGCTGGCCGCTCGTGTCGTACGGCGTGAACTACAACCGCGTACCGATTCCGAGCCCGGACACGATGCCCGACCTGGCGAAGCCGGTCATCTACTGGACGCCGGTCATCGCGCCGGGCAACCTCACGTTCTACAAGGGCGCGATGTTCAAGGAGTGGCAAGGGTCGGCGCTGGTGGGCGGCATGCAGACGCAGACGCTCATCCGTATTACGTTCGACGGCAAGGGCGGCGCCGCGCAGGCTGAGCGTTGGGCCATGGGCTTCCGCGTGCGCGACGTGGCCGTGGCGCCGGATGGAGCCGTCTGGCTCATCGAGGACGCGAATCCGGGCGGGTTGTACAAGGTGATTCCGAAGTAGACGGTCCGTCAGCGGACGTAGGGCGCGACGCTGTTCTCGATGGTTCGAAACTCCGCGTCGGTCAGTGGCAGCTTACGGAACGCCGCCCATGTCAGACGTGGAAGGTTATTGGGGGGTGGTGCGTCGGATCCAAACAGGATCCGCTGCACGCCAAGATGCCGGATTCGCTCGACGATACGAGCGGCGTTTGCTGGCGTCAGGTTCACCGCCACCGACGTCACATCGAACCAGAGATTCTTCGTCCGGGGATCGCCTTTGGCGGTGGCCTCGACAAACACCCCAAGGACGACGGCCGGCTGCGCAACGGCGGCGGTTGGCAGCAGTGCGATCAGGAGCGGCAGAGCTCGGCGCGTCATCACCGATCGAATCGTGATTGTCGCTGGAAGGGCGAGGTGATTACCGCTCGACCTTCACGCCGTGCAAATACACCGCGCTGATCTTCCGGGTGTTGGTGATGTCGTCGACGGGATTGCCATCGAGCACCAGAAGATCGGCGCGCTTTCCGGTTGCGATGATTCCGCTGTCATTCATGCGCAAGAACTCGGCGCCATTTCTTGTCGCAGCCACGATGACCTGCATCGGCGTCATGCCGGCGGCCACCATGTCGGCCATCTCGACGTGTGGAGCCCAGGCGGTATTGCCGTCTGTGCCGAGCGCGATCGTCACGCCTGCGTCCGAGAGCCTCTTGAGGTTTCTAGCCTGGATGCCCCACACCGCCTGGACCTGCGGTCGATCCGTCGACGCCGCCTGGATCTTGGACAGTTCGGCGTCCGGAACGGCGCCCTTGAGCCAACTGTAGTCGGCGGCGACGCCGCGGTCGGGCATGTTGGGGATGAGCACGACCTGCTTGCGGGCTCTGATGAGACCGACAAGCTCGTCGTCGACATCGACGTCGCGGATGCCATGGGCGAAGACATCGATGCCGGCCTGGAGCAGGCCCTTGGCGTCAGCCAGGTTGTAAATGTGCGCCGCGACCCGGAGCTTCGCCTTGTGCGCCTCGTCGATGACCGCTGCGTAGATCGCCGGCGGCATTTTCTTGTACTGGCCTTCGCGGTCATCGACCCAGATCTTGATGAAGTCGACCTGGAGCGCCGCCTGGTCCCGGACGGCCTGGCGCGCCTCCGCCTCGGTAGTGACCCAGTAGGGGACCTGCGTACGGCCCGGCTCCGGCAATGTGATGCCGCGACCCGCCGTGAAATAACGAGCGACTCCGGCCGGCGCCTCGCCGCGGACTTTGAAGACGTCACCCGGCGGGTCGAGCCCGAGGCTCATCGCCGCCCCGACGCCGAACTGCGCGCGCCGCCGGAGATCCGTGAGCAGCGCTTCTCGCGTGGTGCTCAGATGTACGTGGGTGTCAACGATCGTCGGCATGACCGTCTTGCCCGCGAGGTTCACGCGAACCGCGCCGGCAGGGACGCGCACGCTGGCCGATGGACCCAGCTGCGCGATTCGGCCGCCGGAGATCACGATCGTCGCGTTCTCGATCGGGGCCCGGCCGTCGCCGACGATGACGCGAACGTTTTCCAAGGCGGTGACTGCTTCCTGGGCCTGCGGTGCCAGATCGAATAAGCCGGCAATACCAAGGCCGACGGCGGCGATTCGGAACGCCCGCCAGGCAGGTGATGTCTTAGGTCGCACGGGTGCCTCCCCGTCGAAAGCTCAAGCTGGCGCACTTACGTCCAGGCGCCGAGCGCGCGTCTGACCGCGACGATCTGACCCAGATGATAGGAGTTGTGGTCGTTCAGCAGCAGAATCGCCCGGAAATACGTCTGGTGGCCCTTGCCGGTCGGAACGAGGGCATACAGATCGCCCGCATCCCGCGCGAGCGCCTTGAATCGCTCACGGCCGTGTCCGAAGGACGCCACGCTCCGGTCCCACGCCTCCGTGTTCGGCGGCGCGGGGTCCTTCGGCCAATAGTCGTCGGGCCATTTCATGCTGTGCACGTACTTCGCGTTGAGGCAGAAGTCGAGGATGTCCTCCTGCGCGATCCGCAGGTGCTCCAACAGTTGCCAGATTGAGTGCTCGAAGCCCGGCGCCAGCGCTCCACGGAGATCCACCGGGATCCCGTCGATTGCCCGGTCGAACCCGACGTGCGCCTCTTCCCAGTCAACGAACCGCTCGAGTTGATCGCGGAGTTTGTGGTCGGTCATGCGTAGATCATGGATCAGTGTATCGGGTAACCGTCACTGCTTATCCGGCACCCTAACCGCGCGCTCGCCCTGCGAGCTGCCGTCCTGGTACATCACCATGGCGATCACGCGGCCGTCTTCAACCACAAAGTCGAAGTAGGACAGCGACGTGCGATAGAAGAATCGCGTGGGTGAGGCCGCGGTAGCCCTGGTCGCTGCGCCGTCGGTGCGCTGCGTATACAGTGCGCCGTCGCGGAGGGTGACAGTGCGCCTGGCATCCTTGCTGATCTCGTACACGCCGACATAGCGGCGGAGCACGTCTTCTGAGACCGAGACCTCGGTGAACTCCGGGAACGGATCGCCCACGGCGAGTGCCGCGAGCTTACTGGCGGGCAATCCAGGGTTGATGCCGCCCCCCGCGTTGTTCGAAAACACCGCGACGAAGACGTCCTGGTCCGGGAAATACAGCGCATCGGTAGCAAAGCCGAAGATGCCGCCGCCGTGACGGATCGCGCGGCGGCCGCGGAGGGTGGCGACCGACAGCCCATATCCGTAGCCGGTGGGCTGTCCGTTTTTCAGAACGTATGGCGTGGTCATGCGCTTGAGCGACGCCGCGTTCACCACCTTGCCGCCGAACAGCGCGCGATTCCAGCGATGCAGGTCGCTCACCGTCATCATCAAGGAGCCCGCCGCAAACGGTTGCGTGAAACTCAGGTATCGCTGGTTGATGAACCCGTTCGGCCCGCCGTCGTAGCCGGAGGCGCGGCGCGGAATGATGCACGTCGAGCAGCCGTAATAGGCGGTCTTCATCCCGAGCGGCTCGAAGAAACGCTTCCGCACGAAGTCCTCGTAGCGCATGCCGCTCGCGGCTTCGACGATCGCTCCGAGCAGGATGTAGCCGGAGTTGTTGTAGGCGTACCGTTCGCCGGGCGCAAACTCCACAGGGAGGTCCTTGAAGACGTCGATCAACTGCTGCACCGTGACGTCGCTCCTGACCTTGGAGGCCATGTATCCAGGAATCCCGGTGTAGCTCACGATGCCCGACGTGTGCGTGAGCAGGTGCTCGACGGTAATGTTCTGACCGTACGGCGGGTACGACGGGAGATGCTTCGTCATCGCGTCCGACACCGCGAGCTTGCCCTCCTCGGAAAGCAGCATGATCGCGGCGGCCGTGAACTGTTTGGTGATCGAGCCGATCTCGAAAACCATATCGGGCGCGAGCGGCACGGCCAGCTCGAGGTCGGCCATCCCGGCGGCGCCGAGGAACATGATTTCATCGCCCTTGGCGACGAGTGCCGCCGCCCCCGGCTGGTCCGACTTGTACACGCTCGAGAGAATCGTCGCGTACTGGCTGCTAGCCGACTGGGTTCGCGCCGCTGGTGAGGTCAGAGCCACGGTGACCAACGCGGCGATCAGTGGAAGCGGTGGGCGCGTCCTCATTGGCAGTCCTCTCTTACCGCGTAGCGGCTGAGAATCGGGAGAGTCATCATCAATCCGGTCGGTTCATCAGTCAATCGATCAAGCACGAAGTTTCGACAGGTGGTCCTGCATGTGTCGGTGTCCCACCCTCTCGTAACCGACGATCGTGACGACCGGCGTCAGCGCGACTACGACCAGGCTCCACGGGAGTGACACACCCCGGCTTGGGAGGACGACGGCGGCCACCAGCACCGCGGCGGAGCCCGCGAGCAGCGTTAGGTGGAACGGATCAGAGGCACGCATGCTCACGGCGTACATCAGATAGAGCATGCCGATGAACACGGCGACCGGGACGACGACGGTGAGCACGGTGCCGATGGCGCCGAGCTGACTGTGCCCTTCCAGAAAATACTGCGCGACGTGGAGACCGGCGCCGGTGGCCGCGATACTGGAGAAGATCAGGAGGTGACCGTAGCCCCAGAAGAACGACCGCTCGCGATGATGATGCAGGATGTCGGCCCACGGGAT
>JBLNGH010000128.1:0-7443 GCA_050264575.1 Acidobacteriota bacterium
CCGCGGACCCGCCGTACCCGTCGTACCGACTGATGCCCGCCCGAGAGATCAAGTCTGCGCTGCCCGAATCTCCGCATGAGGGGTTCGCGTCTCCTACTTTGCCGTACGATCGTTCGCCGCGGTCGCATTCTTGGGCAAAGCCGGTTAAGACCTCGGGTTTCGTAAGCTGGATCTCGACTGTGAGCAACACGTCGACCACGAAACCCGAGGTCTTCAAGTCTGGGGTTGGGGTACCGCGGCGTCAGAATCCGGCTCGGGCGCCGGCTCGCCCTTCTTCGGAACCCGCAGCGCGCGCAGCTCGACACTGATGAACGCCACGCCGTCCGTGTAGTCGACCTCGAAGTGGGTGGGGTAGCCCTGCTCCTGCACGCGCCGGTGCAGCGCCTCGGCCACGCGATGGTCGCGCTTCGTCAGCGCCTTGATGGACTTGCCTCGCCGCGCGACCAGAATCACGCGGACGCGGTCCTGGTTCCGCCGCTGCCGCGCTTTCATCAGCGTGTTCCGGATTTTCGTCTTGTAGACCGTCCGTATCAGTTCGTCGTCGGGAAGGTTCTTGACTCGGTCGTACGCTTCGACCCACTGCTGGTGCAACGCCGTCATCGTGATTCGTCCGGCTCCTTGTCAGGAGCCAGAGTAGCACTTCCCGCGCGCGATTCCAGCCGTCGAATCATCTTTTGAGACTCGCGCGAAGCTCCTTGACAATCGTCGCGTGATTGACGGTCTCACCCCCGCCGAAACAAAAAGGGCGGCCGGACCACCGACCGCCCTCGATCTGATGCCGGGCCGCAGGCCCGAGCCGCATTACGGCACGCAGGACTGACAGCGGTTGTTGTTGATCGCGCCGAGCTTGACGAGGAGCGCGATGGTGTCCGGGAACGGCGAGATGCGCGAGACCGGGCCGTTCGCCATGTCCGCCGTCGTGCGGCCGTTGCGGCTCACGACCTTGACGTCGGCGCCCTTCGAGACGAGGTAGAGAATCATCTCGTTGTCGCCGCGCGCCGCCGCGTGATGGAGCGCCGTGTAGCCGTCGTTGTCGCGGATGTTCACGTCCGCGCCCAGTTCCTCGACGAGGTACTTGACCGCGGGCAGCCAGCCGTCGGGCGCGTGGCGATGCGCGTTGCCGGCGAACCCTTCGCCGTACTCGACGCCGGCGGCCGCGTGAATCGCGTAGACGCCGGGTCCGCCCGCCGGGACCGGCGGGAGACCGGACGGATCCGTACGAGGCGGAGGCGCCGCGTCAGGGCCGCCCCCCGGCGGTGTCTGTCCCGGAGGGCCGCCGCCGCGGCCGAACGCCGCGCCGCCGCCTCGGCCGCCGGCGCCACCACCGCGGGCCGGAGGCGCCATCGTCGGGATGTTCGGATCGGCGCCGTACTTGACGAGCAGCTTCATCGCGTCGACGTCGGTGCCGTAGGCCGCGCGCCAGAACGCCGTCGAGCCGACGGTGTTCGTGAGACCGCAATTGCCGTTGCCGCAGCCGGTGTACACCATGTACCAGGGATGGACCTTGATGCGCGCGTCAGGGTCGGCGCCCGCTTCGAGCAGCGCTTTCATGACGTCGAGATACGTCGCCTTCTGCAGCTCCATCTCCTGCGGCTGCGGGAAGCGCGTGCGCGGCTGCCAGCGCGTGTTGATCGTGGCCCAGAGCGGCGTGATGCCGAGCCCGTCGGAGGCGATGTTGACGTTGGCGCCCTTCTCGACGAAGAGCATCGCGACGTCGAACTGGCCGTTGATGAGCGCGATGAGGAGCGGCGTGTTGCCGTCCGCGGATTTCTGGTTGAGGTCCGCGCCTGCATCGAGCAGCGCCGTCGCGGCCTTGACGTAGCCCTGCCGCGCCGCGTGGTGTAGCGCCGACATCCCGCCCTTGGCCGAGATCGCCGGCGCGGGTCCGTCTTCGTTCAGCTGATTGGCGGGCGCCGCGCCCGTGCCTTGGCCGGTACCCGCGTTCTGCGGCGCGCCGCCTGCGGGATCGCCGGCAGGTGCGCCACGGCCGCCGCCACCGCCTCGGCCGCCGCCGCGTCCGCCCGCTGCGTTCGCCGCGGGCGGCGGCAGATCGGGCATCTTGCCGGTGGCGTAGAACTCGCGGGCCGCCTGCACGGCCGCCTGCTGCTGACTGGCGGTCGGCTCCTGGCCCTTCGCCACGGTCGCTTCGAGAATCCGGCGCTGGAGCTGCACGGCGGCGCGATCGGTGGCCTGCTGTTTGCCGAGATCGACGGCCTTCGTGACGGCCTTCACGTCGGCGCCGCGCTTGATCAACAGATTGATGACGTCGACGCGGTTTTCCGACGCGGCGAAGATGAGCGGCGTCTGCTGCCACTCGGTCTCGCGTGCGTCGACATCCGCGCCCTTGTCGAGGAGCGCCGTGACGGCGTCGACGCTGCCGGAGGCGGCGGCGAGGTGAAGCGGCGTGACGCCGCTGTTGGTGGATTTCGCCGAGACGTTCGCGCCCGCTTTGAGAAGCGCGCGCACGACCGGGGCGCTGCCGGATTTGGCGGCGAGGTGGAGCGGCGTGTACGCGCCGATGCGCGTGACGCTCGACACGTTGGCGCCGGCGTACACGAGCATCTCCGTCATCGCGAGGTCGCCGCGTTCCGCGGCCCAGTGCAGCGCGGTCATCCCGTCGCCCTGCGCCGCGCTGACGTCAGCGCCCTGCTTGAGGAGGGCGCGCGCCGCCTCGACGTCGCCGCGTCTGGCGGCGTCCGCGACGGGCGCGGCCGACTGCGCCGCCACCAGCGCCGGGACCAGTGACAACACGAACGCAACCTGCAGGCAGCGTCTCATAACGGATCTCCTAATCAACGTCTAAGACCTCGGGTTTCTTTTTGCGGAAAAACGCCTCAAAAAGAAACCCGAGGTCTATACGGACGTCACATTGAACTCGCCGGTGCTGTCGCCAAAGCTCTTCACATCGTCCATGCCGAGCTTGTGCATGACGGTCAGCATCACGTTGGCCATCGGCATGCCGTCGGGCGCCTTCAGGTGCAGGCCGCCCTTCAGCTGGCCGTCGGCGTGCCCCATGAGCACGAGCGGGCAGCGGCGATGGTTGTGCACGTTCGGGTCCGCCATCGGCGATCCCCAGACGATCATCGTCTTGTCGAGCAGGCTCGCGTCGCCGTCCATGGTGGCCTTCATCTTCTCGAGGAAGTACGCCATCTGGCTCACGCGGTACTTGCAGATCTTGTTGAACTCCATGATCCGCGGCTCGCTGTTCGAGTGATGCGACGCCGGGTGGAACGGCTGGCTGGATCCGCTCTCCGGGAACACGCGGTTCTGCGCGTCGCGGCCGGTCTTGAACGCGATGACGCGCGTCATGTCCGTCTGGAGCGCGAGGACCTGGAGATCGAAGAGGAGCCGCATGTGCTCCGAGAACGAATCGGGCACGCCGGCCGGCGCGTCGGGCAGCTCGCGCGCTTCGCCGCTCCGGTTCTGCGCCTCGACCATCTTGATGCGGCGCTCGACCTCGCTGACGTTGTCGAGATAGCGCTCGAGCCGGATGCGATCGGCCGCGCCGAGCTGGCCTTTGACGCTCACGAGCTCGCCCTGGATCCAGTCCAGGATGCTGCGCCGGGTGTCGCGGCGCGCGGCGCGAATCTCCGCCGTGCCGCCCGATCCGAACAGCATGTCGAAGGCGACGCGCGGGTCGCGGATCATCGGCAGGGGCTCGTTCGGCGACGCCCAGCTGATCGAGTCGGTGTAGGCGCACGAGTAGTTGTAGGTGCAGCCGCCGGCCTGATCGAGGTTCTCGATGCAGAACTGCATCGACGGCAGCGGCGTGCCCTGGCCGGAGCGCTGCGCGTACATCTGATCCATCGAGGTGCCGGCGTGAATGTCGGATCCCTGGGTCTGTTTCGGGTGCGCCTGCGTCAGGAAGACCGCGCTCGACCGGAAGTGGTCGCCGCCGATCTCGGGCGCCGAGAACGCCTCCGCCATCCGCACGTCGGTGTTGCTGATGATCGTGAGGTATTCACGGAAGGGCTCGAGCGTGCTGAGCGGGTTGTCCGGGACCAGCGTGAAATCGCGGCCCACCTTTTCCGGCGCGTAGAGGAACTTGCTCGCGCCGAAAGCCGTGCAGCCCGCGAGCCCGTGCACCTCCTCGACGCACACCAGGCGCGTGGGATTGGCCGCGACCGTTCTGGCGGTCTTGCCGAAGGCGCTCGCCGGCACCATCGCGTCCAGGAACGGCAACGCCACTGTGGCGCCCATACCTCGAAGGAACGTCCGGCGGGGCATGTGCTTTCCAGTGATGAAGTGCATGACTCGGTCTCCTCCGGCGGACGCGAGCGTCCGCCCAGCGCTCGTGCGTTTAGCGTTTCCCGGACGGCTGACTGGTCTTGCTCGGGCTCGGCTTGGTCGTGCTGGTCTTGGTCGTGCTCGTCTCGTTCGTGTCGTCGGCGCGTTTCATCCGGAACGCGTCGCTCGTGACCACGCCCATGATGAACGACGACATTTTGTAGTCGTTCGCCTGCGCGGCTCTGGTGATGGCGCGAATCGTCGGCTGGTCGTAATACTCGGCGCGGCGGCCGAGCGCGTACGCCAGCAGGTTTTCGGTGAACGTGCGCACCAGCGGCACCGGCCGCTTGAGCAGCGCCGCCGACAGCTCGGCCGGCGTCGAGACCGGCGTGCCGTCGTAGAAGTCGCCGCGCGTGTCGAGCGCGCTGCCGTTCTCGCGCTGACGCCACTTGGCCGTGACGTCGAAGTTGTCGAGCGCGAGGCCGATCGGATCCATGAACCGGTGGCACGCGTTGCAGGTCGGATTCTTGCGGTGCAGCTCGAGCCGCTCACGCGTCGTGAGAATCTTGCCGTTCTTGGCCTCGGCCGTGTCCTCGAGCGGCGGCACCGATCCGTCCATCGGCGGCGGCGGAGGCGGCGTGCCCATCAGCACTTCCATGACCCACTTGCCGCGGAGGACGGGCGACGTGCGATTCGCATAGGACGTCTGGACGAGGACGCTGCCCTGGCCCAGCACGCCGCGCCGCGTATCGTCGGGGTACTGCACTTTCCGGAACTCGCTGCCGGCGATGCCCGGGAACCCGTAGTGACGCGCGAGCAGCTCGTTCACGAATGTGAAGTCCGCGCGATACAGGTCGAGGACGCTGCGATCCTCGCGCACGAGGCTGTTGAAGAAGAGGATCGTTTCCTTCCGCATCAGCGCGGCGACGTTGTCGTCGAAGTTCGGGAAGAAGTTCGGATCCGGATGGACTTTCTCGATGTCCTGGAGCCGCAGCCACTGGGCGGCAAACCGGCTGCCGAGCGCCTCGCTCCGGGGGTCGGCGAGCATCCGGCGGACCTGTTTTTCGAGCGCGCCGGGCGCTGACAGCTCGTTGCGGACCGCGAGGTTCATCAGGTCCTTGTCGGGCGGCGCGCCCCACAGGAAAAACGACACCCGCGACGCGAGATCGATGTCGCTCACGCGATAGACCGCGCCGGGCTTCACGTTCGCCGGCTGCCGCTCGATCCGGAAGATGAAATACGGGCTCGCGAGAATCGCCTCGAGGGCCGTCGTCACGCCGTTCTCGAACCCGCCCTTGGCGGCGCCCTTGTCGTAGAACTGCATGATGCCGTCGATTTCCTTCGCGGTGAGCGGCCGGCGGTACGCCTCGCCGCCGAGGCGGGTGACGATCGTGCGCGCGCACGGCCGTTCTTCGGCCGAGCCCGTCGGACGGCACGTGAAGATCTTCCGGCGGCTCGCCGTGTCGGAGACGCCGGTGATCCGGTACGGGCCCTTCACGATCAGATCGCGCAGATGCGGCAGCGTCGTGATGCCGGTCCCGCCGGACCCGCCGCCCGCGTACGACCAGTCGTGTGGCCGGATCAGGTCTTCGTACGGCCCATCCATGCGGCGCACGAACGCCACGGACAATTTGTGCTGGCCGGCCTTGACGAACACCGGCTCGGTCGGAATGGGTTGCGCGCCACGGCCGTCGGCGTCGCGCTGCTGGCCGTTCTCGTAGCGGATCAGCGCCACGCGTTCGCCGTCGATCGAGACGTCGAGATCTTCGAGCCGGGTGTTATCGCCGGAGATGATCGCGGCGGCGAAGACGTACTCGGCGTCGGCGGGGAACACGTGATCGACGACCATGCCGCCGCGCGTGCCGAACGGCGCGCCCTCGAGCTGATTCCACGGATGCTGCGAGAGGTAGCTCGTGTTGGTGTACGTGCGATCGATCGTCGGCGCCTGCCGATCGCCCACGGACATGCGGCTGATGTCGCCGGCGGCGTTGAGGTACGCCTCGAGCAGCGTCGCCGAGAGCGCCTGCTCGTCGGCGATGTTGTCGAAGTTGGCGCTCATCGAATCGAGCGGCAGCCACGAGCCGGCGTCGACCGTCAGCCCCAGGATTTCGCGGATGGAGCGCGAGTACTCGGCGCGGTTCAAGCGTTGAAAGACCCGCCCGCCGGGATTCGGATGCGTCGCCGCGGCCGCGTCGACTTTCGATTCGAGCGCCGTGATGAACGCCGCGGACGTCTGCGGGTCCGGACGCCGCGAGCCGGGCGGCGGCATCATGCCGGCCTGCAGCTTGCGAATCATCTTCTCGACGACTTCCGCGTTCTGACCCGCCTTTGAAAGGTCGAAGTTCACGAGCGAGAGATCGCCGCGCTTCAGTTCGTCGTTATGGCAGTTGATGCAGAACTTCGACGTGATCTGTTCGAGCGGTTGTGCCGTCGCGGCAGCCGCCGGAGGCGCGGGCGCCTGCGTCTGCTTTGCCGGTGCCGAGGCCGCTTGATCGTGTGAACTGATGAAGGGGATAGGACTGGCGATGGGCGCGCGTTCAGCCAGACCCGTGGTGGCCGCCAGGGCCACACCTAGACTCCCGGCGCTCACTAACATCCATCTGGCACTGGCCATCAAGTTTTCCGCTCCGCGTTGAGTTCAATATAACCCAATTCCACAAGTACTTATCGGCAGAAATCACGATTTCGTCGCACCGCCGGGACCGTCAGCGCTGACACATTTCGCAACCCGGAATCGCCCCCAAAGTGCGCCGAAACGCGCCAGATTTCGCGCGTACAAACGGTAGCTGGAGGGGAGTTCACGCTGGCGCGTTCGACAAGATTCGAAGTCGCGCCAGCGGTGACAAGGGCAAAGGGCAGAGGGCAAAGGAGAGGGAAAAGGGACGAAGGGGAAAGGGGGATGTTCGGAGGCGTTGGCGCGCATTGGAGAAAACCCATCACATTCGAGAACCCGACGTTGCAGAGAGTGCATCGCGCGGCAGATTTCCCATCTGCGTTCGCTGACACCGTTCTGAGTCGCAATATGCGTCTCACGGAAGGAGGACCACATCGCACACATGGCGCTGCAGCTCGTGAGAGCTGCTCAGCGGGTTCTCCAAGGAACTCCAGTGGACGGCGGAACTCGCTCCGCTCATTCAGGATCACTTTGCCTTTTCCTTTGCCCTCTGCCCTTTGACAGTGCTATCTTGTATGCCTCCGGAGGTGGAGACGGGCAAT
>JBLNGH010000129.1:0-6086 GCA_050264575.1 Acidobacteriota bacterium
ACGTCAACATCGGCACGTCGGGCGCGGAGATCGGTGGAGCCTTCGGCGGCGAGAAGGAAACGGGCGGCGGACGCGAGTCGGGCTCGGACGCGTGGAAAGCCTATATGCGCCGGCAGACGAACACCGTCAACTGGTCGGACGCGTTGCCCCTAGCGCAAGGAATTGAGTTTGGGAGAGAGCCTGGAAGCTAAGGAGCCTGGAAGCTAAGGAGCCTGGAAGCCTGGAAGGACGAGCTCTGGCTCCCAAGCTCCCAGGCTTTCGAGCTTTCCAGCTTTCAGGCTTCCGGAATCAGTTCATTCATTTCTCAACGCCGTCAGTGGGTCCACGCTCGACGCGCGGCGCGCCGGAATCAGACTCGCAACAACCGCAATCACGCTGAGCACCACGGCTGTGGTCGCAAATGTCCCGGCGTCGCGTGGCGAGACCTGGTACAGCAAGGTGCGGACGAGATTGGCCAGTGCGGCTGCGCCGGCCAGTCCGATCGCAAGTCCGGCCGCGGCCAGCACCAGACCTTGCGAGACGACGTGACGAAGGATGTCGCCGCGGCGGGCGCCGAGCGCCACCCGGACGCCGATTTCGCGCGTGCGCTGCGACACGATGTACGCCAGAACGCCATACACGCCAACGGCGGCGAGCACCAGCGCCAGCACGGCGAACGCGCTGATCAGCATCGCACTGAGCCGCTGCTGTTCGGTCGCCTGCGACACGTACGTTTCCATCGTCTGCACGCCATACACCGGCACGCTGGAATCGATCGCGACGACCGCTCGCCGCACGCTCGACACCATGGCGTCCGCGCCGGTCCCGGTCCGGACGAGAAGCGCCATCGCCGGGCGGCGGGTGTCCCACCAGATCGGCAGCTGCAGCATCGGCGCGTACACCTGGAAGGATGTGGGCTCGGCTGTCAGCCCGTAGTGCGTGACATGACGCACGACGCCGACGACCTCCCGGAAGAACGGCTGGGAATTGCCGGGGCCGTGTCCCTTGAATTCGAACGCGATGCGGCGTCCGACCGCGCGTTGCGTGCCGAACAGATGTTTCGCCAGCGTCTCGTCGATGATCACGACGGGAGGGCTCGATCCCGTGTCGGCAGCACCAAACACGCGTCCTTGGACAACCGGGATTCCCATGACCTTGAAATACTCGCCGGCCGTGGCCTGAAACAGCGTCGTGGCGGTGGGACGATCCGCGCTCGGAAGAGGATCGCCCTCTTTGATGACCGGCGACTCGGCGCCGCCGCCCTCGAGCGGCACCGCGCTGTTCATGGCGATCGCCTCGGCGCCCGGCATCGCCGCGAGGCGATCGATCACCGTTTGATGGAACCCGATCCACGCCTCGCGCGTGGGATATTTCGCGTCCGGGAGCGTGAGCCGCATGGCGACGACGCGTGCCGGATCGAATCCGAGCTCGATCGCCATCAGCCGGCCCAGACTTCGCGCGAAGAGTCCGGCTCCGACGAGAAGCACGGTCGCGACGGCGATCTGCGCGGCCACCAGCACGCGCCGCAGGCGGACCGAGCGGCGGCTGCTCCCTCGCAACGTCCGCAGCACGTGCTGCAAGTCAGGTCGCGACGCTCGAATCGCGGGCAGCAGTCCGAAGAGCACCACCGTGATCGCCGACACGAAGATCGCGAAGGTCAGCACCCGCCAGTCGATCGCGAGCAGATCGATTCGCGGTACGGTCGACGGCTGCGACCCCACGAACGCACGCACCGCCGCATACGCCAGCCCGACACCGAGCACGCCGCCGGCCGCCGCGAGCATCGCCGACTCGGCCAGGACCTGACGGATCAATCGGCCGCGGCCTGCGCCGAGCGCGGCACGCAGCGCCAGCTCCCGCTGCCGGGTTTCCGCGCGCGCGAGCGTCAGGCTCGCCAGGTTCGAGCACGCGATCAACAGCAGCATGGTGACGGCGCCCAGGAGCATCTGCAGGACGGGCCGGATGTTCTGGACGATCAGCTCGTAATACGGCGTGACCGCGATCCTGTTATTGCGATTCGACTCCGGATACTGGTCCGACAGCTTCTGCGCAATCGCGTTCATGGTTGCGCGGCCGCGCTCGACGTCGACCCCGGGTTTCAACCGCCCGAACCCGTAGAGTCCCGGATGCGCGCCGCGAGCTTTCGGAAACGTGTCGACGAACAGCCCGAGCGGCAGCCAGACGTCGACCGCGCGCCCGGGGAATCGCATGCTGGCAGGCATGACGCCGACGATCGTGAAGGGCTGACTGTTCAGCGTGACGGGCATGTTGACGATGTCGCCGCGCCCGCCAAACCGGTTTCGCCAGAGCCGCTCGCTGATGACGGCGACCCGCGGGCCGCCGGGCGCATCGTCCTGGTCGTTGAACGTGCGGCCGGCAATCGGCGCGATGCCGATCGACGCGAAGATCGACGAGGACATGAGGCTGCCGTTCAACCGCTCGGGCGCGTCACCGCCGGCGAGCGCGACCGGCATGTTGCGGAAGAGACCGAGCTCTTCGAAGACGTCGTTCTGCGCCCGCCAGTCCTGATAGTTCGGCCAGGCCACGGACATCGTCTGGCCGCCGCCGGCGATCTCGGTCAGCATCATCAGCCGATCCATGTGGGGATACGGGAACGGCCGCAGCAGCACGCCGTCGACGACCGCGAACACTGCCGTCGTCGCGCCGATGCCGAGCGCGAGCGTGAGGACGGCGACGATGGCAAACGCCGGCGCGCGCCTGAGCGTGCGCACGGAGTATCGAATGTCGCTGACGAATCGATCCATGACCGGGCTCCTCGAGTTGTGATCGGCGTTCCGGTTCGAGACAACCGACAGCGGGAGAGCGGCGCGGCCCGTCCATGCGCGCGCCAGATCGACCGTCGTCGTCCACGCGACGGCGGCGATGCCCCGCCATCGCCGTTCCTGCCAGGCGTCGACGAGCGCAGCATCCAGGAACGCCGCCGCATCGGTGGCCGTGCACGGGCTGCTGGACGGATATGCGGACGCAATCCACAGGCAGATGCGACGGACGACACGCACGCTACGCGCCCGCCTTTCTTCTCGAGATGAGTGCCTTGTCGCGCGCGATGTCGACGAGCTCGGCGAGACGACGCGCCTCCGCGCGCGCCACCGTCCTGCCGAGTGACGTGATCCGATAGTACCGGCGGCGTTCGTCACCGGGCCGGCTGTCCGATTCCGGCACATGCTCCTCGACGAGTCCCGCATCGCGCATGCGCGTCAGCGTCCCGTAGATGGTGCCTGGTCCCATCCGGACGCGGCCGCCGGTGCGTTCAGCGACTTCCTTTGCGATACCGTAGCCATGCCGGTCGGAATCGGACAGCGCCAGCAACAAGTGGAAGACCGCCGGCGTCAGCGGCAGAAACGACAACGCTTGACCCTTGTTGGCCGTCATTCGTCCCTCGCCTCCACGGCGACATACATCCGTCACGGATATATTACGCGCGGACACCCGACGAAGTTGCGGGAAAACGCGCGTTTCGTTGTTGACGGCAACTACGGCCGCGCGTAGGTTATGCATACCGGAGCTAAGTAGATGGAGGAGGGGTGTCGGCTTCGGTCCAGCTATCGCTGTCTCTCGTCACACATCCCTTCAGGAGAGCAGGTCACATGAGCCGCAATCTGATTGGATTGCTGTGCGCCGTACTGTTCACGCTCATGGCAGATGCGCGTGCGTTTGCCCAAGGCGGCGCCATGTCGTCGATTTCGGGGACGGTCGTCGACTCCGGCGGAGGCGTCATTCCAGGCGCCACGGTCGTGGTCAAGAACAACGCCAGCGGCACGACGTTCAATGCAGTGACGAACAGTGCCGGAACCTTCTCCGTGCCCTCGCTTGCGGCGGGCACCTACACCGTGACGGTGTCCCTCTCGGGCTTCAAGACCGCGGTCGTCAAGGATGTCGTGCTCGCGATCGGCACGCCCGGCAGCGTCAAGGCGGTCCTCGAAGTCGGCGGGATCGAGCAGACGGTCGAAGTCGTGGCGACGACGCAGCTCATCAACACGCAGACGCCCACGGTCGCCTCGACGCTCACGTCGGATCAGATCAACAAGCTGCCGGTGGCGACGCGCAATCTCGTCAACGCCGTGACGTTTCTGCCTGGCGTCAACACCGCGGGCGTCAATCGCGACTCGAACTTCAACGGACTGCCGGACTCGTTCGTCGCCATCAGTCTCGACGGCGTGAATAACAACGAGAACTTCAACAAGTCGACCGAAGGTTTGTTCGCGATGGTCACGCCGAGACCGGACGCGGTCGAAGCCGTCACGGTGACGACGGCGGGCGCGGGAGCGGACGTGGGCGGACACGGCGCCGTCCAGGTCGCGTTCCAGACCCGATCGGGAACGAACCGGTTCACGGGCAGTGCATATCACTACCACCGCAGTCCCGGGCTCAACACGAACTTCTTCTTCAACGAGATCAACGGTCTTGCGAAGAACGACGTCGTGCTGAATCAGTACGGATTCCGGCAGGGCGGACCGATCGTCATTCCGAAGCTGTACGACGGCCGCGGGAAGGCGTTCTTCTTCTTCAACTACGAAGAACTGCGACTGCCGAACGACTTCACGCGAACGCGGTACGTGCTGCAGCCGCAGGCGCAGGCCGGCGTTTTCTCCTGGGATGCCGTCGAAAACGGCCAGACCGTGACTCGCACGCGCGACGTCCTCGCCCTCGCGGCAGCCAACGGGCAAATCGCGTCGTACGACCCGACCGTCCAGAGGGTGCTGAACGACATCCGCGCAGCGACCGAGTCGCAGGGCGTCGTGAACAACGTCGGCGACTTCAACACGAACTCGTACCTGTGGCTGAGTCCGGGAGACCAGACCGAGAAACAACCGGTCGTCAAGATCGACTACAACCTGAACGCGCAGAATCGGATCAGCGCCACGTACAACTGGCAGGTCGTCATCCGCGATCCGGATCACCTGAACAATGCCGACGTCCGGTTCCCGGGCTTCGACAATTTCCGCAAGTACACGTCGTACCGGCCGCTGAGCTCCGGCTCGCTGCGCTCGACGCTGACGCCGAACCTCGTCAACGAGCTGCGCGGCGGGATCAAGTGGGGCCCGTCGTATTTCGGCGAGAACGCCAGCAACGGCCCGCAGACGTTCGATCAGCAGGGCGGGCACAACCTCGCCTTCCCGCAGATTTCCGCCAGCAACAACCAGGCGCTCACGAACGCGGGCAACCAGAACACTCCGACGGCCCGCAGCGCCTGGAGCTGGAACATCGACAACACGTTGAACTGGCAGCGCGGCAGCCACAGCCTGAGCTTCGGCACGTCGCTCTTCTTCGGCAACGTGTGGGCCGACAACCAGCAGATGGTGCCGACCATCGGGTTTGGCGTGGACAGCAACGATCCGGCGAACGGCATGTTCACAACCGCCAATTTCCCGGGCGCCTCGAACGCCGAACTGGACAGCG
Organism: Acidobacteriota bacterium; assembly: GCA_050264575.1. Lineage (GTDB taxonomy): Bacteria > Acidobacteriota > Vicinamibacteria > Vicinamibacterales > SCN-69-37 > DASQFI01. The sequence continues at coordinate 5,401 of JBLNGH010000129.1, forward strand.
CGCGCGGTCTCTACGCGCTCCTGACCGGACGCGTCAACAGCATCGGCGGCAACCTGGTCCTCGACGAGGCCACCAATCAGTACGTGTATCTGGGCAAGCGTCGTCAAGCCGGGCGGATGAATGAGTATTCGCTCTTCGCGCAGGATTCCTGGCGCATGACGCCACGGCTGACGCTGAACGCCGGCCTGCGTTGGGACATTCAGAGGCCCTTCCAGGCTGTGAACGACGTGATGTCTCAGGCGGGGTTCGCCGATGCGTGCGGCATCTCCGGCATCGGTCCCGATGGCCAGTGCAACTTCTTCCAGCCTGGCGCCAACAGCGGCGTCTATCCGCAGTTCGTGCCGTACACCACTGGCAGCAAAGGGTGGAACACCGACTGGAACAACGTCGCGCCGAACGTCGGCGTGGCGTGGCTCCCTCACGTGGAGACCGGGTTCCTGCGGACAATCCTCGGCGATCCGGAGCAGGCAACGCTGCGCGGCGGATATTCCGTGAACTACGCGCGCGAGGGGATGGCGCGCTTCACGGGCGTCTATGGCGCCAATCCCGGGAGCCAGGTCAGCGTCACGCGGAACGCGGGCACCAACTTGCTGATTCCGCCGGGCGAGTCGTACCCGGTGCTCCTCCGCCAGCCGGAGCGCCTCGGTCCGCCGCCGTTCAGTCAGATACCGGCCATTTCATGCGAC
>JBLNGH010000130.1:0-3580 GCA_050264575.1 Acidobacteriota bacterium
TCGCGCTCGTCGCCCCGGCGACCGTGCGCGCCAGGAGGTAGCCGGCGTGGGTTGCGCCGGATGCGATCGCCCACTTCAGCGGGCCCCCGGGGGGGCGCGGCCCCAACGTCAGCCACGCCAGCAGCACGAACGGCAGAAGCACGGCCTCTTCCTTCGAGAAGAGCGACACGGCGAGCCACGCGATCGATCTCCACAGCCGGCCGCGCACCAGCGCCGCGGCCGACATCGTGGCGGCAAGAATCATGACCAGCTCCGTGCGGCCGCTGATCCAGAGCACGCCGATTGGCATGGCGGCGACGTTGAGAAGCCATAACGTCCCGGCAACGAGGGCAGCGCCGCGCGGCAGACCGAGCGCCGACGAGAGTGACGCGACGCTGGCGCAGCAGCCCAGCGCCAGCAGCACATTCGTCAGGCCATACCCGGTCGGCGCCGGTCCGAAGAGCCATTCGTTCGCGGCGAACGTCAGCCCCACCAGGGGGCGATAGAAGCCGAGGTCCGTGGTGAGCACCCGGACCAGGTCCTGAAAGCTGGCGACACGGCTCCGGAGAATCCAGGTGTAGTCGTCCCGGACGAGACCGTGGCCGGCCGCCGGCGCATAAATCGCCACGAAAAGGGCGAACGGCGCGAGCGCCGCCGCGATGGTCAGCAGCCCGCAGTGGGCACTGCGACAACCGACTTCGTGGTACGGATTGCCCACTTTTGGTGCACCTGACCTAACGTGACCGTCCCGGTCGAACCAAGTCGCCGGGCTGATCGTCACAATCTTTAGCATTTTGACGAAAAACGGCGTGACCCAGCTTGTCACACCGTTTGCATATCGTCGTGCTACTTGGAGAGTTGCTATGGACCACATTGATGGCACGTCCGCCCGGCAGCTCAGCCTCCTGGAAGACGATCAGGCGTCGAAGGGTCAGCCACCCGCATCGCCTCGGTCCAGGACGTCGCTGCGCCTGCTTCGGAAAGACATCTATGCCGAGCTGGCCCGGCGGCGACGGCGCGCACAAATCGCCGCCCGCCACCTGCTCGACAAATAGCCTGCCCGGCTCGGGGCCCAGGACCTGGGCCTCGGGCCTTTTTCCACGTCTTCCGATAGAATTCCCTCTCTGAGGAGTTATCAAATGTCCAAGCTGTTGTTCGCAGTTGCTGCTGCGCTCAGCCTGACCGCTCTGGTGACCGCTCAACAGGCGCCAGTGGAGCTCAAGGAAGGCGACGCGGCCCCGAACTTCACGCTACCGGGATCGGACGGCAAGACCCATCAGTTGTCCGACTACAAGGGCAAAGCTGTCGTGCTTGCCTGGTTCCCGAAAGCGTTCACCGGTGGTTGAACGGCCGAGTGCAAGTCGCTCCGTGCGAGCGGCGAAACAATTCGCAAGTTCGATGTCGCGTACTTCATGGTCAGCGTTGATGATGCCGAGACCAACAAGAAGTTTGCTGACGAACATCAGGCCGATTTCGCGATTCTCTCCGATCCTCCGAAAACCGTGGCCACCGCATACGGCGTGCTTGGTACGAGCGGTTTGGCGCAACGATGGACCTTCTATATCGGTGCCGACGGCAAGATCATCTTCATCGACAAGAAGGTCAGGGCGGGGAACGCCGGGGAAGACCTCGCCGCGAAGCTCGGCGAGCTGGCCGACAAGGGATTGGTGAAGAGAAAATAAAGGGCAGAGGGCAAAGGGCAAAGGTAAGGAAAGAGGTAACAGGCAAGAAGGAAGCCTTCCTTTGCTCGCGTCCCTTTTTCCTTTCCACCTTTACCCTCACCTCTGCCCTTTGCCCTCTGCCCTTTGCCCTTGTCAGGGTTCTTGTGATCGATCCCATCGCCAAGTACCACGAATGGTTTGTTGAAGCGGCGTCAAAAGGCGGGATGGATCCGAAGGCGGCCTCGTTGGCCACCGTCGATGCCGACGGCAGGCCGTCGAGCCGCATGGTGCTGATTCAGTACGCCGATCATCGCGGGTTCGTGTTCTTCACCAACCTCGGCAGCCGGAAAGCGCGCGAGCTCTCCGCCCGTCCCGCGTGCGCGCTCTGCGTGTTCTGGCCTGCCGTCGAGAAACAGATCCGGATCGAAGGCGCGTCGACGCTCGTGGCCGATGACGAAGCCGATCGCTACTTTGCCTCACGGCCGCGCGACAGCCAGATCGGCGCGTGGGCGTCCCGGCAGAGCGACACGCTCGGCTCGCGCGCCGAGCTCGAGGCTCGGGTGAAAGAGATCGAGAGGCGATTTGCCGACAGTGCCGTTCCGCGGCCGCCGTTCTGGTCGGGATTTCGACTCGTGCCCCATCGGCTCGAGTTCTGGAGCGGCCGCCCGGGCCGCCTCCATCACCGCGAGCTCTACGAGCGCCAGGCGACGTCCTGGCGGCTCAGCCTGCTGTATCCATGACCCGTCCTGACGGACCGCCGGATCCTTCGAGTCCGGCGCCAGGCCCTTCGGTCCCTTCGAATTCCGCCGACCCTCCCACGGCGCCGACGCCCGCCGAAGCCGCGCCGCCGGCCGAAGTGACGCCCGTCGCGCCGCCGGGTCAGCCGTCACCGCCGGGTCCCGTCGGATCGAAGAGTCCGCCTGGACCGGCGCCCGGCGGATCTCACGACCTCGTCCTGCTCGAAGGTCCGCAATCGCGGTTCCACGACCTGATGACGCTGCTCAGGTCGATGAGGGATTTCATCAACGGGTTTCGCGTGCTGCACTTCGTCGGCCCGTGCGTGACGATTTTCGGATCGGCGCGCTTCGGCGAATCGCATCCGCACTACGCCATTGCGCGCGAGGTCGGCCGCCGCGTCGCCGGACTCGGATTTACGGTCATGACCGGCGGCGGACCGGGTCTGATGGAAGCAGCCAACCGCGGCGCGCGCGATGTCGGCGGTCTGTCGGTCGGCTGCAACATCGAGCTGCCGCACGAGCAGGCGCCCAATCCGTACCTCGATCGCTGGATCACCTGTCACTACTTCTTCGTGCGCAAGGTGCTCCTCTTCAAATACTCATATGCGTTCATCGCGCTGCCGGGCGGCCTCGGCACGCTCGACGAGCGTGCCGAGGCGCTGACCCTCATTCAGACCGGCAAGATTCAGGAATATCCCGTCGTGCTCATCGGCACTGCGTACTGGCAGCCGTTCATGACGCTGCTGCGCGAGATGGTGAGCCACGGCGCCGTCGCCGAGTCCGACCTCGATCTTCTGATGGTGACCGACGATCTCGACGAGGCGATGCGGCACCTCGAGACCCACGCCGTCGGCGCCTTCGGCCTGACGCGTGTCGTGTGGCGTCCTCGCTGGTGGCTTGGCGAGCGGCCGATCATGACGCCGACTCGCCCGAATCGTTCGCGGTAAGCGATCGCAAACGCTGCGTCGTCTCGCTATCGAGAGCGCCCTTGGCCGGAGGGTCGTCATGCGGGCCTCCAGCCTCCGCGACGCGGAAAAACGTCGCGCCAGAGCGTTCGTCTTGGCAAACGCTCGTGGGGACCCCCATCCCCACTCGCTGTCGCCCTCTTTCGCGACGTTTTTCAGACTGCCGCCGTCGCGTCGCTCCGGAGTCGGCCGGCATAACGACCCTCCAGCCAAGGGCCGAACGTGTCGCAGTGCGAAG
>JBLNGH010000131.1:0-2977 GCA_050264575.1 Acidobacteriota bacterium
TGATGCGCTTTCATGCGGCTTGGCGCGTGGTCACACAGATCGGACCTTCCAATGACTTGCGCGTTTGGAATCAGCAGCTTGAGCGCGCTCGCCGGGCTCGTTCGCAACGCGGAGGTCGGGAGTTCGAGCCTCCTGCCGTCCACCCAATTTTTTCAGCAATTTACGCATTTCTTTCTCGTCGTTTGCGCGCACCGAGGCGGCTGCCCGTTCTTGTGGCCAGAGTGTGACCAAATGGGCGCCGGTCTCACGGGCGCTCAGCTTCAACGTTTCGCTCGGATGACGTCCTCGCACTGGGCGGCGGCTGGCACCGATGTTCGCGACCGTTACCGCAGAACAACGACGCGTTTCAGCCAATTGAGCGCAGTGAGTTTGCAAAGAAGGCTGTCGTGTTGGCTTCTTCCGCGTTCCGGCGAAGAAGACTGAGAGAATGGATTATTCGTATCTCAGCGCTACTATTGGATCGACGGCGATCGCGCGCCGCGCCGGGACGATGCATGCGAGCGCGGACACGCCGACCAGCATCATCGTGACCATGGCGAGCACGCCCACGTCGACCGGCGCCAGTCCATAGAGAATCTTCGAGAGCAAAAACCCGATCCCGATCGCCAGGACGAGCCCAATTGCAACTCCGAGGAGCGACAGCCACATTCCTTCGCGGACGACGAGCCGAAGCACGTCGCCACGGTCGGCGCCGAGCGCCCTGCGAACACCGATTTCGCGGGTCCGTCGTGCGACCGAGTGCGCCACCACCGCGTAGAGACCCATCAGCGCGAGCAGAGCTCCGATGACGCCCTGCACGCCCGCCATCATGGCGCCCATGCGCATGGGCATGAACCCGAACACACTGTCGCGCAAGTGTCTGGACATCGTTCGCACGTTGAAGATTGGAAGGTCCGGATCCATCCTGTTGACCGTCTGCTGCAGTGCGGTCGCAAGCGCGGCCGGATCCGAGGCGGATCGCACCATGAGGATGATTGGCGATCGGTACTGCTGCACAAGGGGCAGATAGAAGAACGCACGCGGCGCCTCACCGACCATCAGGTATTTGCCGTCGTGTGCGATCCCGACGACCTCGATCCACTCACCGGTTCGGCCGAAGCGGAACCGCTGGCCCATCGCGTCCGCCGCGGGCCACAGCTGACGAGCCATGGTCTCGTTGACGATTCCGACACGCCGCGACTGTTCGTCGTCACGGCGATCGAAGGTGCGGCCCCGCACGAGCGAGGTGTGGGTGGTCTCGAAGTACTTCGGGGCAACATTGGTGTACGCAGCGTGGATTGAGCCGTCGGTGGTCCCGGGAATCGGTTTGTCGAGCGTGACATCGGCGAACCGCCCCGCGTAATCGAATGGGACGCTGGTTGCGGCGGTCGCCGAGGTCACACCCGGCAGCGACGCGGCTCGCATTAGCAGGTCGTCCAGAAAGCGGCGGCCGCGCGTGTCGCTGTACTGCTGGAGGCCCAGATCGACCGACAGCATGAGCAGCCCATCCGGTTTGAACCCGAGGGCGATCGTCTGCACCCGCCGCAGGCTCTGAAGGAATAGTCCGGCGCTCACGAGGACGACGAGTGACAGCGTGACTTGTCCGACCACCAGCGTGTTCCGCAACGCGTGTCGCGACGGACCCACCACGCTTCCGCCATCCTTCAGCGACTCGACGAGATCGAAGCACGTGGCCTTTCGCGCGGGCGATAACCCGGTGACGATGCCCGCGACGAAGGAGATGCACAGGGTGAAGGCGTACACCTGCCATTCCCACGGATGCCGAGTGTTGACCGGGATGTCTCCCGGCGACATGAGTCCGGCCAGGGCGCGGCCGCTCGCGTAGGCCAAGAACATCGCACACACACCGGCCAGCGAGGCGAGGACCAGGCTCTCGGTCACCTGGAGCCGGATCAGACGCAGCCGGCTGGCACCGAGCGCGGACCGTATCACGAGGTCACGCTGGCGTGTGACCGCGCGCGACAACATGAGATTTGCGACGTTTGCACAGGCGATGAGCAGGATGAATGCGACCATTCCACTGAAAACGGCCGCGAAGATCGGCAAGATCGCCGAAACCGTCGGGTCCGGCCGGGCGCGGTTCTCGGGAATCACCACCACCTGAGCGTTCTTGTGTTCCGCCGGGTACGATCGCGCCAGACGCTCAGCGGCGACGCCCAACTCCGCGCGTGCATCCGCGATCGTCTTGCCCGGGCCAAGCCGCCCCATCAGCCGAAATGCCGACGAGCCGCGATTTTCGCGGAACGCGTCCCCCCCATCCATCAGCGTCCCCAGCGCGCCGGCCGGTACGAAGGCGCTCACCGCCATCGCCCACGACAGTCCCGTGAAGGTTGCGGGCGCGATGCCGATCACGGTGAAGCTCTTTCCGTTGATTATGATCGGCCGTCCGACGAGCGAAGGGTTTCCCCCAAAACGCCGTTGCCAGTATCGGTAGCTGAGGACGACCGTCGGCGCCGTTCCCTTCGTCTCGGCATCCGGCGGCGGGAACTCCCCGAACGCCGGCCGCACGCGCGCGAGCGAGAAGTAGTTCGGCGACACGACCTCGATCCAGGTCCGCTCCGGCGTCTGGCCGCGCACGCCGAGGTGCACCGGCATCGGCGTATAGGCCGCGAGATCCGACAACGTGGACGTTGTCTCGCGGTAGTTGCGGTAATCCGGATAGGAGTACCCATAAGGAAAGTTGACGACGTCGCTGCGCTGCATGATGAGCACGAGTTGCCTCGCCTCGCTCACCGGCAGTGGCTGCAGGAAGAACGCGTTGATGATCGAGAAGACGCTCACGTTGACTCCAATGCCGAAGGCAAGCGTGAGAACGGCGACGGCCGCGAAACCGGGCTGCCTGCGAAGATTGCGGAACGCCTGGCGAAGATCACTCATGTGAGCCTCCCCGCACGGCAACGAATGCCGAAACGGACACACTCAGGTGGCCAACGCGCGCTCGGAAGGGCGACGATCTAAGGATACAGCTACTGGGCGG
>JBLNGH010000132.1:0-4710 GCA_050264575.1 Acidobacteriota bacterium
GCCTTGGATATCCCGATCGGTCCACACAGTGCCAAGCGTCATCACTCCGCCGCGCGCATCGATAATTCGCGGATCCGTGCCGGGCGGCAGCCATCGTCGCAACCGATCGGAATCCGGCCACGCCAACCTGGCTGCCATGGCGAGAACGCCGACGACGGCGAGGAGAGATACGGCATATCTCTGCAGCCAGGGAGATGTCTTCCAGTCGCCTCCACAGATGAGCAATACCGCGCAGAGAAACGGGACGCTCAGGAACCGGCCCGACATGTAGTCGCCGCCGATTCGAACGATGTAGAGAAGGTAGAGGACGATGCCCGCCGCGATCGGAGTCGACCGGCGGGTCGGGCGCACCGCGACGAGCACAACGGCGACAGCGCACGTCGTGAGCGTCATCGGATCGCGCAGGAACGAATCGGCGAGATACTCGAGCCCCTGTCGAGCAAGCTCTCCGCCCGGCAGCCCTGTGTTCAGTTTGGCGTAGGCGGTGTTGGGAAAGGGAAAACCATAGTAGAAGAGTGAAAACGCCTCCCACACGAGAAGCGGCAGCGCCCCGATCGCCACCGCCCGCAGCGCAGACCAGCGGCGCTGCACAATCACCATCATCAGCGCGGGCGCGACGAGGAGCGCGAGATCGAGACGCGCCAGAGCCACCAGGGAGCCGAGCAGGAAGAGTGAAACGTCCCTGGCCCGTCCGCTCCACAGCGTGGCCACAGCGGCCGCCACCAGAGCGTGCGCCAGCGGATTCTCCAGACCGGACGTCGAATAGTCGGTGAACGACTTGGAGAGACACAGCAATCCCAGCGCGACCACGCCGGCGGCTGGCGTCACAGCCACGCGGCGAAGGATCACAACTGCCGCCGTGGACGCGGCGAGGGAGAGCACCATCAGGCTGTTGTACGCGTCCCGGATCAACCAGTATGCGGGAACCAGCGACATCATCCAGAGTGGATGCGTGTAGGTTTGAACGCGCTCGGCCACGTTCCAGCGAAGACCGAAGCCATGCACGGCATTGTCGACCGTCCGCATCGTGATGTATGCGTCGTCGCACACCCAGGCCGGAGCGAGAATCAGAGCGAGCAGGACCGTGAGAACGACCCATGACGCTGGTCTTGCGAGACGCGCTGCTTTGTCGACGTTCGTCGCGGGTTCCGATGTCAAGACTAGGGGGGAGCCGAGCCGGGTGACAGCATGTCATGAAAACGCGACGCTGGAGCCCTGCTTTCCTCAGGAGGACGCGAGAGGGTCCTGTCCTACGCCACGAGCGTCGGCTTCGCTGTCGTCTGCGGGTCGGATTGGATTTGCGGGGAGAGCTCCGCGAGTTGGCGAAGCTGATTAGCCGTTTCGCTCATCGTCGACGCCACGTGCGTGGCGCCGGCTTCCATCAGCGGCCGCGCATCCTCGTCGGCAAGAGGCGCCGGCGCCCAGCGGCCCACTACGATTTTCACGTCGGGCAGCGCGCTCCGCAGCTTCTTGATGAGATAGCGCGTCTTCGACGGCGGGCTCGGCGGCAGATCCGCGATGCAGACGATCTGACAGCCGCGCTCCTGAATGGCGGTGATCAACTCGGAGATCAGCGTGTGGTTCGAGAGGACCTCCATCGCGATGGGCGTTTTCTCGAGCAGCTGGGCGAGCATGTGCAGCGCCAGCTCGTCGGCGGCGCTGCTCGCCGGGTACGCCAGCACCGATTGCTTCTTCGGCAGGGGTTGGACGTCCTCCGTGACCGTGGTCTCACCGGACTCGTCAGTGAGGGACGGGCGCGCTTCCCGCGCGGCAGCCATCGCGTCGCTCATCAGCTCGCGTGTCCCGTCCACAATCAACGCTTCCTGCTCGGTCGTGAGTCGATCCTCCAGACGATCGCTTTCGGCGTAGTTCAACGCCGGGACGAGGATCGCGTCGTAGAGGGTCTCCGGTGGATTGGTCTTCAGATGTTTTTCGATGATGTCGAAAGCCTCCGCCTGATCACCCGCCAGCAAGCGCTGGTAGTACGCCACGTCTGGTGAGAGCGGAGGGAGATCGGCCATCAGCGTCGACAGAAACTCCAGGCCCGGAACGTGTTTGCCCAGAACGACCAGGCAGACGGTCAGCGGAGTCGCCATCAACAATCCCATGGGCCCCCACAGCCAGGTCCAGAAGGCGACAGCGATGAGGAGCGCGACTTGCGAGACGCCGGCCGCACCGGCGTACAGCACCGTCTCCAGCACGAGATTCGTGAAGAGCTCGACCCCGATGAACATGGCCACCGTCCACAACGGCTTCGTCCATCCCGGAAGCGCGGCGAGCGCGATGACAATCGGCGCGCCGGCCGCGATGATCGGCCCCACGTACGGGATGAATCGAAGCGCCGCACCGACCACGGCCCATAGAAGCGGATACGGCACGCCGATGAGGGACAAGCCCACGCCGATCGCCGCGCCATACGTGGCGTTGACGATCGTCTGCATCAGCAACTGCCGGCTGACTCGCTCGCCCGCTTCATCCAGGGCTCGCGTCGTCGCGGCCAGGTGGCCGTGACCGATCAGCCGAAGTAGACGCCCGCGAAGATCTTCGCGTTCGAGCAGCATGAAGATCAGCAGCGTGATGACGAATCCCGCGGTCGCCAACGGTCCACTCACGGGTCCCAGCCAGGACGGGAAACCCCACAGGCTGGCGACCCGTTCGGGCCGCACGATCACCGGCGCGGCGGTCGTGCCCCGCGGCTGGTCGGCCTTCTCGACTTCGGCCTGGATTTCCTGCAGCGTCTTCTGGACCTTTTCGACAGAGCCCGGCCTCAGCACGTGCCGAACCTCAACGACCTTCTGCAGGATGTTCTCGCGATAGCGCGGCAGATCGGCCGCGAGGCCCGTCACCTGATTGGCCAGCCCCCACACACCGGCGACAATCACCGCAAACGTGAGCGTCACGACGACGAGAACCGCGGGCACGCGGCCGATCAATCGTTGGAGCCGCGTCACTGGCTGCGCGAGAATGAAGGTCAGGAGAACGGCGAGCGCGATCGGGATCAGGAGAGTCTGGGCCCAATAGAGGACGCCGATCACGAGCACGGAGCCCGCGAAGGTGACCCACGGTTTCAGCGTCTTCAGCGCATCACTCATGGCCGGGAATCGGGAGCGAGTGAGCGGAAAAGGCGCGCCACGCGACGTGCGCGTGGCGCCCTGTTTCACGTTCGTTAGCGACGAACTTCGGTGCCGCCGTATTCTCCGAAACTGCGTTCGAGCTCGACCGCTTCCTGTTCATCGCGCGCGCGTGTGCCGAGCAGAATGCCACCCTGCTTGAGCCCGCGATCGTACGCCGCTGCGCGGTCCTCGGGAATGCCGGCGCCAATGAGGGCGCCGATCACTCCGCCGGTGGCGCCACCCGCGCCAGCGCCCGCGAGCGCCGCCGCGATGGGGCCGGCGACGACCAGGCCAAGGCCCGGCACGACCACCGATGTTCCAACGGCAAAAATCGCCGCGAGCGCTGCGCCCACGCCGCCGCCGATGGCGCTGCCGGCGCCGAAGCCTTTGGCCGCCTTGGACCCGCTCGACAACTCCGTACCCGGCTTGACGTCGCCGAAATGCCGCTTCCGTGTCTCGTCGGTCATGAGCACGTCGATGTCGTCGGCGCCGTAGCCGTGCGTGCTCGTGAGCTCCTGATACGCGCGGTTGGCCGACTCCGGTGAGTCGTACAGACCGGTCACGTAGTTGGAGCGGACTTTGTTCGACGTCTGGCGCGCACGCCCTTCGGCGTTCTCGCGCTCACCTTCGCGCTCCAGTCTCTGGTTGCCGGTGATCGCGCCGGCCGCGTCTTTCGTCGCGCCTTTGACGCGTTCCCCGAATGCCGAAATCTCTTCGCCAACAGTGTCGTGTTTGAGTGCCATCGTGTTCCTCTTTCGCAGCGTTCTACGCTTTCACGGACGTTCTACGCTTTTATTGATGGGCGTCTCGTTTCGTCGAGACGGCCGTGGTCTTGCCGGCACGATCAGTGCAAGTTACATTCCACGCTCAGCATTGGCGCCGTACTACGGCGCAGAGGATTGACGAACCACCCGATGCCGACTGTTGGCCGTTCTGCCGCCTCGAGGTCCGAGCGATTTGATGTGAGTCCATGCGCATCAGCGCGTGCGCTGGTAACACGCTCGTGAATCCGCGCATCCGGCCGCGTAGCCGCCCCGCGCTCCAGAAGTCGCGTCGAGTCACCCGAGCGTGGCGGTACCGGCTCGCACCGCCGACCCCGCGCAAGCGCCGGCGGCGAGGTCTGCCGACGCTGTGGCTGCGTGTACGACGGCTGCTCTGGTCGTGGTCCGTGTGGACGGCGGCCGCGACGTACGCGCTTGCCGCGGACCATTGGGGATGGGCGGCCGGATTCGCGGGCCTTGCCCTGTTCGTTCACCTTGCGGCGCCCCGGGAGCAGGCGCCGCAGATCGGGCTCGACCACGACATGAGCGTGGACGATCCGGCGTTTCTCGACAGTGTCGTCGGACTGACCGGCACGCCGTTCGTCCCCGGAAATCGAGTGACGGTGCTCGAGAACGGAGACGCGTTCTACCCGGCGATGCTCGGCGCCGTTCGAGCCGCCCGTCATTCGATCACGATCGAGGCATACATTTACTGGCACGGCTCGATCGGGATCGAATTCGCCGAGGCGCTCGCCGAACGCTCCCGGGCCGGTGTCGCGGTCAAGATCCTGCTCGATGCCGTGGGGTCCGCCACGATCGGCCGACGCATCCTCGAG
>JBLNGH010000133.1:0-14292 GCA_050264575.1 Acidobacteriota bacterium
TGCGCTCGATGGTGCGCGGGTTGCCATCGACATGGCGAACGGCGCCACGACCGCCACCGCCCTGCGGCTCTTCACCGAGCTTGGACTCGAGGTCGTGCCGCTCGGCGATCATCCCGACGGCCGGAACATCAACCTGGCATGCGGCTCGACGCATCCGGCGCGAATGGCCGGCGAAGTGGTCTCGTCCGGATGCCAGCTCGGTGTGGCGTTCGACGGCGATGGCGATCGCGCGATCTTCGCCGATCATCGCGGCCACATCGTCGACGGCGACGCGGTCCTGCTGCTTCTGGGCGTCTACTACAAGGAGCGGCAGCGACTCCCGCGCGACACGATCGTGGCGACGGTGATGAGCAACATCGGTCTCGAGCTGGCGCTGCGCCGCCACGGCATCGCGCTCGTCCGCACGCCGGTCGGCGACAAGTACGTCATGGACGAGCTCTTGCGCGGCGGGTACGCGCTTGGCGGCGAGCAATCCGGCCACGTGATTCTGACCGAGCACCTGCCGACGGGAGACGGCATGGCGACGGCGCTTGCCGTGTTGCGCGTAATGGCGGAGACGGGCAAGGACCTGGCCGACCTGGCGGCGGATCTCGTGACGTATCCGCAGACGCTCGTCAACGTGCGTGTGCGCGAAAAGAAGCCCGTCGAGAGTGTGCCGGAAATCCGGGCCGCCATCGCGCGCGTGGAGGCGGCGCTCTCGGGCCACGGTCGCGTGCTCGTCCGCTACTCTGGCACGGAGCCGCTGTTGCGCGTGATGATTGAAGGAGAAGATCAGGCGTCGGTGCAGGCCTGGGCCGAGGAAATCGCCGAGGCGATCAGAAGCACGCTCGGGTGAACAAACTCTGCCGGTCCTATAGGTCTAAGATCCTGTCGGTCCTACGGGTCCTCTAGGTCGTGGAGGTCCTTCGCGTCCGACGCTCGAACGAGTCCGACGAACCTGGAGGACCTGTAGGACCTGGAGGACCTGTAGGACCCTTAAGGACCGACGAGCGTTTCTATGATTCGGCTTTCTGTGAATGTGAACAAGATTGCGACGCTGCGGAATTCGCGCGGCGGATCGATTCCGAGCGTCACGCGGGCGGTGGCCGTGTGTCTCGACGCCGGCGCGCCGGGGATCACGGTGCATCCCCGGCAGGATGAACGTCACATTCGCGCGGCAGATGTGCCGGAGATCGCGGCGCTCGTGGCCGACCGGCGCGCGGCCGGCGCCGACGTCGAATTCAACATCGAAGGCGATCCACGGCCCGGTTTCGTCGACATGGTGGTGGCGACGCGACCCGATCAATGCACGCTCGTGCCGGTCAAGCCGGGCGAGATCACGAGCCAGGCCGGCTGGCCGGCCGACACGGCGCCGGACGCGCTCGCGGAGGTCATCGCGCGGCTCAAAGGAGCGGGCATTCGCGTCAGCCTGTTCGTCGACGCCGAGCGCCAGTCGATTGAGTGGGCGGCCGGTAATGGCGCGGATCGCGTGGAGCTGTACACGGAGCCGTTCGCCCGTGCGTTCGAGCGCAACGCAAGGGCGGGGCAGGAAAGCTTTGCCGCGTACGTCGCGGCTGCCGAGTACGCGCATGCGGCCGGGCTCGGCATCAACGCCGGTCACGATCTCGATCTCGCCAACCTGCAGCTCTTCAAGCGGCTCCCGCACCTCGATGAGGTCTCGATCGGCCACGCTCTTATCAGTCACGCGCTCTGGGTAGGACTCGATCGCTCGGTTCGCGAGTACCTTGACGCGCTCGTGTAGGCCGGCCCTTCAGGGCCGGCACTGCGACGGGGCTGAAGCCCCGTCCTCCATCTGTCCGCGCTATGATCAACGCTGACGCACACGCATGAATCGCGACACCATCGTCGTCGGAATGTCCGGCATTCTCTTCGGGCTGATCGTCGGGTGGATTCTCGGCAGTCAGATGAGCGCACCGCCGCCGCCGGCCGCCGCCGGCGTGACCGCGTCGGCCGCGCCGCCCGAGCAGGCGCCCCCGCCGCTCGACGTCGAGCGCGCCGCGGATCTCGAGCGCCGCGCGAAGGCGCAGCCCGCCGACGCCGCGGTTCGTGTCGAGCTGGCGAATCTGTACTACGACGCCCGCCGGTTCGATCTCGCGATTCCGTGGTACGAGGCGGGGCTCGCGCTCGACGGGAGGAACGTCAACGCGAGCACGGATCTCGCGATCAGCTACTACTACACGAACCAGATTGACCGCGCGCTCGCGCAAATCGACAAGTCGCTCGCCGTCGATCCGCGTCACGTGAAGAGTCTGCTCAATCAGGGAATCATCCGGTTCGGCAAAGAGGATCGGCGCGGCGCGGCGGAGTCGTGGGAAAAAGTCGTCGCGATTGCGCCGGACAGCGACGAGGCGCGCATGGCACGCCAGGGTCTCGACGGGCTGAAGTCCGGGCACGGCGGTGGCGGCGCGGAAGCCGGCCGGCGCGGCGCTGGAGGCGGTCAATGAGCGTCGTGCTCTTCTGGATTCTCCGCGTCCTGTTCGTGCTCTTCATCATCCGGCTCGTGTTGCGCGCGCTGGGCATCGGCCAGCCGCCGCGCGCGCCGCAGCAGCGAACCCGGAGAATGGAGCACGCCGGCGGCACCCTCGTGCAGGACCCGCATTGCGGGACGTACCTGCCCCAGTCGCGCGCGCTCGCGCTGGGACGCGGCGACGAGACGAAGTACTTCTGTTCGCCCGCATGCCGCGATGCGCATCTGGCCGGAACGGTGGCCGAAGGCCAAAGGCCGAAGCCCCAAGGCCAATGGCCCAAGGCCCAAGAAGACCGTGAGGGCTCGGCCCCAAGCAGCAAGCCCCCCGCCTCAACCCTCAAGTAATGGACCAAACCGATCAACTGCGCGCCGACATCGTCGAGGTCGGACGCCGCCTGTGGGTGCGCGGCTTCGTCGCGTCGAACGACGGGAACATTTCGGTCCGCCTCGGGCCGGACCGGCTGCTCATGACGCCCGCCAGCGTGTCGAAGGGGTTCATGACGCCGGACATGATGGTCGTGACCGATCTCGACGGCCGTCTCATATCCGGCGCGCCCGGCCGGAAGCCCTCGTCCGAGGCGCTCATGCATTTGGTGGCGTATCGCCAGCGGCCGGATGTCGGCGCAGTCGTCCACGCCCACCCGCCGCTTGCCACCGGCTTTGCGGTCGCCGGCATCCCGCTCGATCGCGCCGTGCTCGCCGAGGTCGTGACGACGCTGGGCAGTATTCCGATTGCGAAGTACGGGACGCCGTCGACGCGCGAGCTGGCCGACACGGTCGCGCCGTACGTCAAATCGCACGACGGGTTGCTGCTGGCCAACCACGGCGCGCTCGCGCTCGGCCGCGATCTCTTCGGCGCGTACTACAAGATGGAAACGATCGAGCATTTCGCGCGCATCAGCCTGACGGCGCGGCTCCTCGGGCGCGAGCATCTCCTGTCGCGCGACGAAGTGATGCGGCTGCAGAATCTGCGTTCGACGTACGGCATCGCCGCGCCCGCGCCGTTTTGTCCCGATCCCGAAACGCCGCCGGCCGACGATCCGTCGTGTCAGGTCATTCAGGCGCCGGCGTCAACGGTCGATCGGCTCGTGCCCGACACCCAGCTCGCCGGGCAGGGCCGCGTTTCCATAGGTACTGACGGCGAGATTCGGCTAACATACGCCGAGCTTACGGCCCTGATCGACGAGGCCGTGAAGACGATCGCCGGCCGGTAACACGACCGTTGATCGTCGCAGCGCGTGAGGTGACGCGTTGCGCCAGGCGCGCCATCAGGCGCGCCCCGCCGGAGCGGAGTGGGGCGAACGGGGCCCCGCGAGCGACGGCGATGGGGGGTCCGGCGGGGCGAAGCCCCCCGGCCTAGCTGGAGGCTTCCATGGGTGAGGCACTGGGAATGGTCGAGACGAAGGGTCTGGTCGCGATGATCGAGGCGGCCGACGCCATGGTCAAGGCCGCCAAAGTGACCCTGGTGGGCTGGGAGAAGATCGGCGCGGGATACGTGACGGCGATCGTGCGCGGTGACGTCGCCGCCGTCAAAGCTGCCACCGACGCCGGCGCCGCCGCCGCCCGTCGCGTCGGCGAGCTCGTGTCCGTGCACGTCATTCCGCGCCCGCACGCCAACCTCGAGGACGTGCTGCCGATCGGCAAGGCGACGAAGGCTTAAGAAGGGCAGAGGGCAAAGGGCAGAGGGCAAAGGTGCGGAACGTGCATCGCGTGTCCTCTTTTGTTTAGGACAACGCCACCTTTGTCTTTTTCCCCTTTCCCCTCTCCTCTGCCGTCTGCCCTCTGCCCTTTGCCCTGGTCATGATTCTCGCCAAAGTCGTCGGTACCGTCG
Organism: Acidobacteriota bacterium; assembly: GCA_050264575.1. Classification (GTDB taxonomy): domain Bacteria; phylum Acidobacteriota; class Vicinamibacteria; order Vicinamibacterales; family SCN-69-37; genus DASQFI01. Next base: position 4,299 of record JBLNGH010000133.1, read on the forward strand.
TCGCCACCAGAAAAGACGAGCGGCTCGTCAGCAACAAGCTGCTCATCGCCCGTCCGATCGATCCGCCCACCGGCAAGACCGAAGGCAACTACCTCGTTGCCGTGGACACCGTCGATGCCGGATTCGGCGAGACCGTGCTGATTGTGAGCGGCAGCTCGGCGCGAATGGCGGCCGGCATGAAAGATTGCCCGGTGGACGCCGCGATTGTCGGCGTGGTCGATCAAATCGAAGTCAAAGAATGAAGTCCGCCATGACTCGTAAAGATCTCCATGGGCCTTGGGCGTTGGGCCTTGGGCCCTGGGCCTGACATGCAATTAGCCCGTGTCGTCGGCGACATCGTCTCGACGCTCAAAGATCCGGCGTTGATGGGCCACAAGCTCCTCGTGCTGCAGCCAATCACTCCTGATCGTCAGCCGGCCGGCCGCACGCTCGTCGCGCTCGACGCCATCGGCGCGGGCGTGGGTGAACACGTCTTCTTCGTGCGCGGGCGGGAAGCCTCGTTTCCATTCCTGCCCGCCGAAACACCCACGGACGCCTGCGTCGTCGGCATCGTGGATCGCTGGGATCTCGAGTAGGCGAGCGTCATGCAGCTCGGACGCGTCATCGGCACGGTCGTCGCCACCAAGAAACACACGAAGCTCGACGGCGCGAAGCTGCTCCTCGTCCAGCCGCTCACGCTCGACGATCAACCGCGCGGGACCCCTCTGCTCACGATCGACTCTGTCGGAGCAGGAGTCGGCGAGAAGGTGTTGGTCGTCATCGAAGGCCGCGCGGCCGGCGATGCGCTGCGGCGAAAGGCGGCGCCGGTCGATGCCGCCATCATCGGCATCGTCGATCGTGTGACAATCGATGAGGACACGGCGGCTGCCGCTGAGCCGGCTCCCGGACCGCCGGCCCACGCCCGGCGGGCCAAAGGCAGCAGTGGACGACGCACATGAGAGAACAGGAGCTGCGGGCGCTCGTGCGTGAGGCGATCGCGCGGCATCTGGGGGATGCGGCCGAGACGCCCGTGTCGCGCCTGGAATCCGGGACGTCGATCGACGCGCCGTCGATTTCGCGCGATCACACTAGCCACGCGGTGTACATCAACATCGTGAATCCCGACAACGCCTGCGTCATCGAGCCGAATGTCGCGTGCAACCACTGCAACTACTGCCGGAGCCACGGACACTGACGCTGGTCGGCACGTCAGGTACTGCAGGTACGACAGGCACGTCAGGTGCCAGGAACGAACTCACGCTCGTCATCGTTCATAAAGAAGAAGAATGAAACGAAAGAAAATGGCTAGAAACAGGTTCCGGGGACCCGACGTACCCGTCGTACCTGTCCTTCGCCTTCTCGGCCGCGCGATTCGCGGGATGGACGAGCCGGCTGTCGAGAAGATCAGCGAAGACAGCCGCGAAGACCCGTTCCAGGTTCTCATTTCGACGATGCTGTCGGCGCAGACGCAGGATCCGGTGACGGCCGCGGCCTCGGCGCGCCTGTTCCGCATCGCGCGCACGCCGCGCACGATGGCGCAGCTCACGCCGAAGCAGATCGAACGGCTGATCTATCCGGTCAGCTTTTACAGAATCAAGTCGCGAAACGTGAAAGAGACGTGCCGGCAGATCCTCACCCGGTTCGGCGGCAAGGTGCCGGACACGATGGAGGATCTGCTGACGCTGCCGGGTGTCGGCCGGAAGACCGCGAATCTCGTGCTCATCCTCTCGCACGGCAGCCGCGAGAACATCTGCGTCGATACGCACGTGCACCGCATCGCGAATCGTCTCGGCTGGGTGAAGACGCGCATGCCGGACGAGACCGAGCAGGCGCTCTACAAGGTCGTACCCAAGCGCTACTGGCCGCGGGTCAACCTGCTGCTCGTCACGTGGGGTCAGAACGTCTGCCGGCCGGTCTATCCGCGCTGCGCCGCGTGCGTCGTGAGCTCACTGTGCCCGCGGGTGGGCGTCACTCGCGAAAGTCGAGCGGCAAGTCGACCGGCGATTCCGACGTCGTCACGATCCCCGCGAGATCGGGAAATCGCGCGACCAGCTCAGCCGGCACCTCACCCGTGATGGGCTGACCGAGCTGGTGCTTGAGGATCGTCGCGTTCGCGACCGATTTCGCCGAGAAGTGATTGTTCAGGTACAGCAGCACGCGCCGTGATTTCGATGACGCGTCGCGCGCGGTCCTCGCGAACGGCGCCAGCTCTGCGGGTGAATAGAGGTAGTCATACCGATCCTCCGACTCGTCGTGATCCCACCACTTCGCGGCGTTGCGTCCATGAAGCCGGATGTAAGTGAGCCCGGACGCTTCGCGCGGCGTGCCCGGTTGATCGGCTGGCGCGCGCTGCCTGACGGAGCTGCTGAACTTGGGTTCGTCAATCAGGACCCATGACGCCTGGTGCGCCTTCAGACGCTCCAGCGTGCCGGCCGTGTCGTCGCTCCAGCTCCGATGCCGGAGCTCGACGGCCAGCGCGTAGCCCGACAGCGCTTCCAGCAACCAGTCGAGGTAATCGCGCGTTTCGGTTCCGGCATGGAAGCTCGGCGGAAACTGCACGAGCACGGCCGCCAGCCGTCCCGCTTCTGCGAGCGGATCGATCCCGTGACGGAACAGGTCGACGTCGGCGCGTGAGAGATCCCAGTCGGTCACGCCGTCGCGCGACAGGTACATATCCGGGTGCGTGAATTTCTGATAGAGCTTCACGGCGAACTGAAAGGTCTTCGGCGTCCTGCGCACCCACGACTGGCTCATGCCCGGTTCCGGCATCCGGTAGAAGCTCGAGTTCACTTCCACCGTGTCGAAGTGCTCGGCGTAGTACGCCAGCTCGTCGAAGCCGCGCGGCCGGCGCGACGGGTAGAACACGCCATTCCAGGTGCCCTTCCCGGTGGCGTAATTCCAGCCTGAGGTGCCGATTAGAACCCGAGCCCGCTTGTCGCTGGTCGGTACGACGGGTCCATCAGGTACGTCTGCCACGTTAGGTCCCATGAACCTGATTCTCGCCATCTTCTTTGTTTAATGAAAGATGGCAGAATCACGAAAGTGCTGACGGTCAACGAGATCTACCTGTCCGTCCAGGGCGAGTCGACGCATGTCGGCCGGCCGTGCGTGTTCGTTCGCCTGACGGCCTGCGATCTGCGCTGCCGCTGGTGCGACACGCCGTACGCCTTCACCGGCGGCCGCAAGATGTCGATCGACGAGATCCTTGCCGAGATCGAACCGCACGGCACGCCGCTCGTCGAGATCACGGGCGGCGAGCCGCTCCTGCAGCGCGATGTGTATCCCTTGATGGAACGCCTGCTCGAACAGGGGTACGGCGTGCTGCTCGAAACGGGCGGCCACGTCCCCCTCGACGAGGTGCCGGACGCCGTCGTCGCCGTCGTCGACGTGAAATGCCCGGGCAGCGGCGAGGCCGCGCGGATGCACTGGCCGAATCTCGAGCAGTTGTCGCCGCACGACGAAGTGAAGTTCGTGATCGCCGATCGCACCGACTTCGACTACGCGGCCGACGTCGTCGGCCGCTTTCGATTGCAGGATCTTGCGGCAGCCGTGTTGTTTTCGCCCGTCCATGGCGAGCTCGATCCGGCCACGCTGGCGAAGTGGATTCTCGACGCGCGCTTGCCGGTCCGGTTGCAGATCCAGGCGCACAAATACATCTGGGGCGCGGAAACGCGGGGCGTCTGATGGCGCCGGACCGTCGTGCGGTCGTACTGCTCTCGGGCGGCCTGGATTCGACGACGGCCGCGGCGTACGCCCGGCGCGACGGCTGGACGCTGTATGCGCTGACGGTCAGGTACGGCCAGACTCATTCGCAGGAGATCGAGGCAGCCCGCCGCGTGGCCCGATCACTCGCCGTGGCGCGCCACGCGGAAATCGAGGTCGATCTCCGCGCGTTTGGCGGGTCGTCGCTGACTGGCGAAGGCGAGATTCCGAAGGATCGCGTTCTTTCGGCAAGCGCCCTTGATTCACCACATCACCACATCACCACATCACCAATTTCAGAGATTCCGACAACATACGTTCCGGCACGCAACACGATCTTTCTTTCGCTGGCACTGGCGTGGTCGGAAGTGATCGGCGCCGAGCGAATCGTCATTGGCGTCAACGCGCTCGACTACTCCGGATATTCCGACTGCCGGCCGGAATTCATTTCCGCGTTCGAGTACCTCGCGACGCTGGCGACACGCGCGGGCGTGGACGGCCGTCCGCTGCGCATCTGGGCGCCGCTGCAGCAGCTCACGAAAGCGGGGATCGTCCGGCTCGGTCTCGAGCTGGGCGTGGATTTCGCGCTGACGCACAGCTGTTACGACCCGGCGCCCGACGGCCGGCCGTGTCAGCGATGCGACAGCTGTCAGCTCCGCGCGCGCGGTTTCGCGGAAGCCGGCGTGCCCGACCCCCTGTTGTCTCACGCGGGCTGAGGACAGAGAATAGCGGTCTTTCCGGCCGTGGCTCGCCCTCTCAGAGAACAGCTGGCGATAGCCACCCTCGTGCTGCTGATTCCGGTCGGCGCGGTCATGACCTGGGCCGCCGGGGCGGCTTACAACGATCAGCTCGTGCAGCTGCGGGGCGAGGCGCAGCGTCTCGCGACTGTGGTCGCGGCGCACGTCGATCAGGGGCTGCCCGACGGCGGCGGCAAGCTCGACGACTTCCTGCGCGCGATCCCGCTCCCCGAAGGCAGCGTCGTGACGGTGACCGAGTCCACGGGGCGGGTGGTCGCGCATTACACCCGGCACGTGGGCGATCTCGCCGAAGAGCTTGCCGAGTCGAGGGCGCAGGTCACCAGCCAGCCATGGACGGTGACGGTCGGGATTCCGACCGGCGTTGCCTGGCTTCGCGCGGGTCCGATTTACCAGCGCATCCTTGCGATCTCCGGCATCGCGACGCTGATTCTGCTCGTGCTCGAAGCGCTGTTCGTCAGACGCCTGCTGCCGGCGCTGCTGCACCTCGAGCAGAGCGCGGATCGCGTCGGCGCCGGCGATCTGCGAACGCCGCCCGCCAAGTCGATGCCGACCCGCGAGCTCGAGCATCTGCGTGACGCGTTCACCGACATGGTCGAGAAGCTGCGCGGCGCGCGCGAGGCGATCGCCAGGCAGGTGGAAGAGGAGCGCCGGATGCGGGAGGAGGTCGAGCTGCTGCAGCAGCAGATCATCCGTCAGGAGCGGCTTGCGGCGATCGGCGTGCTGCTTTCCGGGATCGCGCACGAGCTCAACAACCCGCTGCAGGCGATCTCGGGATTCTCGGAGGTCCTGCAGCGCGACAAGGAGCTGAAGAACGGCGTCCGCGCGGACCTGGCGATCATTCAGAAGGAAAGCGCCCGCGCCAGCGCCATCATCCGCAATCTCTCGCGATTCAGCCGGCAACAGGGATCGACGCCGACGACGGTGTTCCTGTCGGACGTGATCGACTCGGTGGTCGAGCTTCGCCAGCGCCGCCTGCAGGAGCAAAACATCTCGCTCACGGTCGAGGACGCCGCCGGACACGCCGTCACCGCCGTGTTCACGGAGTTGCAGCAGGTGTTGCTCAACTTCATGATCAATGCCGAGCAGGCCGTGGGATCGCAAGCGCCCTCGGATCGCCGCATCGCCATCCGGACGCGTGATACCAGCAGCGGCGTTCGGCTCGAGGTCGAGGACTCCGGCCCGGGTGTGCCGCCGGAGCACGAGTCCAAGCTGTTTCAGCCCTTCTTCACGACCAAGCCCATCGGTGAAGGCACCGGTCTCGGCCTGTCGGTCAGCTACGGCATCGTCCGTCACTCGGGCGGCACGATCGGCTACGCGCGGAGTGACGGCACCGGCGCGCTCTTCTACTTCGAGCTGCCGGCGAGGGCGGAATAGACGACGGCCCTAGCTCATGCTGCCGCCTACTTCCGCACCTCGTAGCGAAGCGCCACGATGCCACTCTTGTACGCCTTCGCCTCGACAAGGTGCAGGGCGACGTCTTTGTCGAGCCGCTCGAAGAACGAGATTCCGCTGCCAATCAGAATCGGCAGGATCGAATAGCGCACTTCGTCGGCCAGTCCGCGGCGCAGGCATTCGCCGGATACTTCACCACCTCCGACAAACCAGATGTTGCCGAAGTTCGGCTTCAATCTCTCGTCCACCAGGCGTTCGAGATCGCCGGAGTGGAACTCGACGGTATTCCTGGTCTTCCGCAGTTCGCGACTGGTCAGGACGAAGGTCGGCTTGTTGCCGTAGGACCAGCCCAGCCCTTTTGCCTCGAAATCCAGGGCGGCTTCATAGGTGCGCGAACCCATGACGTAGCAGTCGATGGTGGCGAGGAACTCCTCGACGGATTCCTGGGCCATCGTCTCCCCACCTTCAAAGTTGTCCGACGTCTCGAGCCAGTCCACGCTTCGGTCTTTTCTTGCAATGAAGCCGTCGAGACTCGCGGCCATGTGGATCGTTACACGGGACTTCGCGCTCTTCATCGTGACTCCTCAACACATTCGTTCTGGTGCTGCCAGCAGTGAAGCGAGCGTCTCGTGGCGCATGACCAAGGCGAGGCAGCAGGCTGCCGAAACGCAACCTGCTGGAGCGTTGCATGAGTGAAGGCATTGCGCTCACCGGCAGTATCGCATGGAGGAATTGGTCTCCCTGGTTACTCGTTTTGGACTGACTGACATCGAAAGGTTTCCATTTCGGACAGAATAAGGAATGCCGACCACCAAGCGTCTTTATTACGCCGACTCGCTGCTCCGCGAATTCGACGCGACGGTGCTCGAGAGTGACGTCATCGACGGACATCCGGCCGTTGTCCTCGACGAGACGGGTTTCTATCCGACGTCGGGCGGTCAGCCATTCGACACGGGCCGGCTCGGCGCGCGGCGCATTCTGGACGTCGTCGACGACGACGCCGGAGCGATCCGGCACATCGTCGACGGGCCGATCGCGGTCGGCGAGCGTGTGCACGGAGTCATCGACTGGCCGCGACGGTTCGACCACATGCAGCAGCACACCGGCCAGCACGTCCTGTCGGCGGCGTTCGATCGACTCTCCGGTGTGCGCACCGTCAGTTTTCATCTCGGCGCCGATAACTCGACGATCGACCTGGCGCGCGAAGTCACGCCGGCCGAGATCGCGAGCGCCGAAGCCGAAGCGAATCGCGTGGTCTGGGAGGATCGTCCGGTGACGGTGCGCTTTGCGACCGAGGAAGAAGCAGGCCGGCTGCCGCTGCGCAAGGAGCCCGTCAAATCCGGATTGCTTCGTCTCGTCGACGTCACCGAATTCGATTTGTCGGCGTGCGGCGGCACGCATGTCCCGGCGACGGGGATGATCGGGATCATCGCGGTGACCGGCTGGGAGCGCTTCAAGGGCGCGACCCGCGTCGCCTTCGCGTGCGGCGGCCGCGCGCTGCGCGGTTACGGACAGTTGCGCGACGCGATGACGGCGGCGAGCCGGGCGTTGTCCGTCGCTCCAGCCGAGGTGGGACCGGCGATCGAACGGCTCCAGACAGAAATGAAAGAGCTGACCCGCACGATGCGGCGTCTGCACGAGGAAGTCGCTGCCGGACGCGCCGAGCGTCTGCGCGCCGAAGCGAAAGACATCGGAGGCCGTCGCGGCGTCTTAAGACACGAACCTGGATGGGACACCCTCAGTCTAAAGACACTGGCGAGCGCGATCGTGCGCGAACCGGGCACGATCGCCGTGCTCGTCGGGGACGGCATGCCGGCCCCGGTGGTGGTGGCGCGTTCGGGGGACGTCGAGCTGGACGCGGCCGCGTGGATTAAGCGGGCGGCCGCCGAGCTCGGTGGACGCGGCGGCGGACGCCCCGAACTTGCACAGGGTGGACTCGGGGTGAGTCCCGACCGGGTTCTGACATTTGCCGAGGAGACACTGAAATAGAATCGATCTATCGACGTATCGATCTATCGATCTATTGAAGAGCATCCTGTCAATGCTTCGCGGGAACGGCTCGTGACGGCATGCTCTCAAATAGATCGATAGATCGATAAACCGATAGATCGATGCCAGTATCCTAATGGGTTAGAATCGCAGCCTTCATGCTCGCGGCCATTTTCGAGTTCCTGTTCAAATACCCGCGTCTGGTTTTTGAGCAGGGCAGCTTCGCGTTCGGAGCCACCCGCTCAATGTCGGCGGTGGCGCTCATCGCCGCCGTCGCGGCGTTCTACGCGCTGTGGACGTACCGGCGGCTGGCGGCGGTGCGTGGGCGCGATCGGGTCATGCTCATCGGCGCGCGCGTGGCGCTCTTCCTCATCGTCCTGTTCGCGCTGATGCAGCCGATGTTGCGGCTCAAAGTCGCTGTGCCGCAGGAAAACTTCGTCGGGATCCTGCTCGACGATTCGCGGAGCATGCAGGTCGCCGACTACGCGGGCGGCCCCCGCAGCGGGTTCATCAATCAGCAACTCGGCAAGTCGGATGCGCCGCTGCTGACGGAGCTTGGCAAGCGGTTTCAACTGCGGGTGTTCCGTTTCTCGTCGACCGCCGAGCGGCTGCAGTCCACGACCGATCTGAAATTCGAAGGCACCGGCACGCGTCTCGGGGAGGCGCTCGATCGCGCGCGCGACGAGCTCAGCGGCCTGCCGGTCGCCGGCCTGGTCCTCGTGAGCGACGGCGCCGACAACTCCGAGAACACGCTCGACGAATCGATCGCCGGACTCAAGTCGCAGGCGATGCCGGTGTTTGCGGTGGGCGTCGGGCGCGAGCGCCTCTCGCGCGATGTCCAGGTGACGCGCGTCGAAACGCCGCGCCGCGCGCTGAAGGGTTCGTCGCTCGTCATCGACGTCGTCGTCACGCAAACCGGGTATGCCGGCACGAAAGTCCCGCTCATCGTCGAAGACGACGGCCGGATGATCAGCACGCAGGACGTCACCCTCCCGCGTGACGGCGAGGCCGAGACGACGCACGTGCGGTTCAAGGTCTCCGACCTCGGTCCGCGCAAGATCACGTTCCGGATTCCCGTACAGGGCCAGGAAGAAGTCGCGCAGAACAACCAGCGCGAAGCGTTGATCGACGTCTACAACCGGCGCGAGAAGATCCTGTACCTCGAAGGCGAGCCGCGGCCGGAAGCGAAATTCATCCGGCAGGCCACCGACGAGGACGACAACCTGCAGGTGGTGCTTCTGCAGCGCACAGCTGAAGCGACCGTCAGCGTTCCCGACAAGTACCTCAGGCTCGGCGTCGACAGCGGCGAAGAGTTGATCAACGGATTCCCGGCGACTCGCGAGGAGTTGTTCGGCTATCGCGGGATCATTCTCGGCAGCGTCGAAGCGTCCGCGTTCACGCCGGAGCAGCAGCGGATGCTCGAGGACTTCGTGGATGTCCGCGGCGGAAGCCTGCTCGCGTTGGGCGGCGGCCGCTCGTTCGCCGAAGGCGGATGGGGCGGGACGCCGTTGTCCGATGCGCTGCCCATCGTGCTCGATCCAGGCTCTCGCGGTCCGCAGTTCCCGCCGGCCGAGCTCATCGTCCGGACGACGCCGACGGGTGTGAACCACCCGGCGACCCAAATCACCGACAAGGCCGACGACGCGCCCGCGAAATGGCGTGACCTGCCGCCGCTGACCTCGCTCAACCCCGTGACCGAAGTGAAGCCGGGCGCGACGGTGCTGCTCACCGGTATCAACGAGCGCAACCGGCAGCAGGTGGTGCTGGCGTTCCAGCGCTACGGCCGCGGCAAGGCGATGGTGATGCCCGTCCAGGACACGTGGATGTGGCGCATGCACGCGAAGATGGACTTGAAGGACAAGACGCATCACACGTTCTGGCAGCGGCTCGTGCGCTGGGTTGTCGACGGCGTGCCCGATCGCGTGATGGCGTCGGTCTCCCCGGATCGAGTGCAGCGCGGCGAGCCGGTCACCGTCACGGCTGAAGTGTCGGATGCCGAATACAAGGGGATCAACGACGGACGCATCACGGCGCGGGTCACGTCACCATCCGGCAAGACCGAGGATGTGCCGATGGAGTGGACCGTGGAGCACGACGGTGAGTACCGCGCCCGCTTCACGCCGACCGAAGACGGCCTCTACAAGGTCAGCGTCGGCGGCACGGCCAAGGACGGC
>JBLNGH010000134.1:0-8025 GCA_050264575.1 Acidobacteriota bacterium
GAACACCTCTGACGAGCCGGATCGGTACGCGAGCTCGAGGAGCGCGTCGCGCAGCGTGTCGTTCCACGGCTGATCGGGGTTGCTGACGCCGCGGCGCTGAAAGTCGTCGAGCGTCAACAACAAACGGATCGTCTCGACTCGATCCTCGCGGGAGCTGTTCTCCCACCAGACGGCCAGCGGCTCGGTGTCGTGTGTGCTGGTCATCGTCGCGGACACTGACGGAAATGACTTGGGATCGATGAAGGGCTGCGCGGGCGCGTCCCACGCGCGCTCCCAGCGCAGGACCTTGGATCCGGGAATGCCAAGACGCCCCAGCGAGGCGCGGACGAAGTCCGGTACCGTCCCGAGATCTTCGGCGATGATCATCGCCCCGCTGTCGAGCATCAGTCGCATGATCGTTTCGCCCTGCCGGAGCTGATCGGTTTCGTCGGCCGGCAGGAAGAACGGATCGCCGTCTGCGGGTTTCCCGTACGTCCGGTAGAAGCCGACCACGTGATCGACGCGGATGCCGTCGAAGAGCGCGGCCATCCGCTGCGCGCGCTGCCGCAGCCACGCGTAGCCCGAGGCGGCAATCGTGTCCCATCGGTACATCGGGAGCTGCCAATCCTGTCCCGTCTCGCTGAACGCATCCGGCGGCGCACCGGCGGAGACGTCGAGCGCGAACTCCTCCTGACGAGTCCAGACGTCGACGCTGTCGGTTTCGACGGCAAACGTCAGATCGCCGAACACGGCCACGCCGGCCGCGCGCGCGGCCGCCCTCGCCTGCTGCCATTCGGACTCGCCCACCCACTGGATGTACTGATGACGGATGATGTCGCGCGACAGAAGGTGGCGGGCTTCGTCCAGCGCTCCGCGGTCGCGATCGCGGAGCGGCGCCGGCCATTCGCGCCAGCGCGGGCTGTGAAGCTCCTCGGACAGCGCGCAATAGAGCGCGTAGTCGTCGAGCCAGGAACGCTCGTGCGCGATGTATCCGGAAAGCGCGGCCGCACGCGGCGTCTGCGCGCCCCATTCATCGCTGACGAAACGGTCGAACGACTTTCTGAGCGCCTCGTCCTTCGCCCGCCGGACGTTGTCGTAGCCGACCGACAGCCGCGCGCGCGCCGCTTCGAGATCCAGGCGTGACTCGAACCCGAGCGCCGCGGCGCCGCCCAGCCGCACGAAGTCGTCGAGTCTCGCGAGGCCGATGTAAATCGGATCGAGCGCCATCGCGGACATCGCGGAGTACGGTGATGACTGACCGGCCGCCATCGCGCCGAGTGGCAGCAGCATCAGCCGATCGAACCCGGCGGATGACAGCCACGGCGCCAGCGTCGCGACGTCGCCAAACTCGCCGATCCCCCAACTGCTCGAGGACGCCGCGGAGAACAGGGGCATGAGGACGCCCGCATGCCGCGTCATGTCGAGCCGCCGGCGATCGGCAACAGACGATCGACGGCCTCGTCGAAGATTTCGGGCGCCGGCAGCAGGCTCACGACCAGGAACGCCTCTTCTGGAAAATCAAAGAAGTACCCAGGATGCACCAGCACGTGCGCGTCTTCGAGGAGGTGCAGGACGAGCTGTTCTTCCGGCATCGTGCGCGGTACCCGCAGCACGGCGGACCATCCGCCTTCCGGCTCGAGCAACGTGACACTGGGTACCGATCCCAGCCGCGTCTCGAGGCTGCGCAGGTTCCGCAGCAGACGCGAGGCAATCGTGCCCGCGATCGCCCGGCCGCATTCGATCAAACGGCCGGCGGCAACCTGGACGGGCGTCGACACCGAGAGATACGCGTCGCCGATCACTTCGAGACGCTCGAGCGCGGCCGCGACCTGATGGTCGGGACCGCTGACGACGATCCAGGCGAGCTTGAGGTGCGGCAGGCCGGCTGACTTCGACAGGCCGCCGAGCGAGAACGTCAACGCACGGCGATCGCCGGCGATGCGCCGCGCATCCGGTCGCGGCCGCAGCGGGTAGTCGGCGAACACCTCGTCGGCGACGAGCGCAATGCCGTGCGCCGCGCAGAGCGCGGTGAGCCAGTCGAGATCGGCGGCCCGCATCATCGAGCCCGTCGGGTTGTTGGGCGAGACGACGAGGATGGCGCGCGTCGACGCGGTAAGGACACGCTCGAGGCCGGCACGGTCGACCGACCATGCGCCGTGGTGTTCCAGCCGGTACGCGGCAGACTCGACGCCGTCGAGGCGTGTCAGCATCTCGAAGAGCGGATAGCTCGGCTGCGGGACGAGCACACGATCTCCCGGATCGCACAGCAGCTTGAAGAGCTGCGAATACGCTTCGCTCGTGCTGGACGCCAGGACGATTTGTCCGGCCGGAATCGCGCCTGATTCGGGATCGATTTCCGCCGCGATCGCTCGTCGCGCGTCGTCGAGACCCAGCGGGGCCGGGTCGTAGCGGCTCGCGCGCGGATCGGCGAGTGCCGAAAGCACCCCGTCCGGGTACGAAATGCCGACCTCGGTCGGATTCGTTTGCGTCAAATCGAGCAGCCGCGTGCCGGACGCGCGAAGCTGGCTGACGAGGCGGCTGACGGCATTCACGTCGAGTCGCGCCGGCAATCGCGACGAGAACATCGCACTAGACTAACTGTACGTAGGGCGGACTGGTTCCCAAGTCCGCCGCGTAGGGCGGACTAGTTCCTAAGTCCGCCGCGTAGGGCGGACTGGTTCTCAAGTCCGCCGCGTAGGGCGGACTGGTTCCCAAATCCGCCGCGGAGTTACACATGTCACGCCTGTCTTCTTTTCTTACTTGCTCGCGGGGCGCCACCCCCGCTCCCGCCTCCGCCAAGGCTGCGGCGAGGCTCGCCGAAGCGCCTTCGGCGCGAAGGCGGCGCCCGCCCTGCGGCGCTCGCAGGCCCGCTCTCCTCGGGCGGACTGTTTTTCTGATCGTCGCCCTGGTCGGACTGGCGCCTGTCGCCGCCGAGCAGCAGCCCGCCGCGGCGCAGACCGCCGGGCGGATCAGCGTGCCGTACACGATGTTCACGCTCGAGAACGGGCTCACCGTGATCCTGCACGAGGATCACAGCGTGCCGATTGTGAGCGTGAACGTCTGGTATCACGTCGGGTCGGCCAACGAGAAACCGGGCCGGACGGGATTCGCGCACCTCTTCGAACACTTGATGTTCGAAGGATCGGGCCACGTGAAGGAAGGCGACTTCGACAACTTCCTCGAGGCCGCGGGCGGCAACAACAACGCGTCAACCGCCGAGGATCGCACGAACTACTACATCGACGCGCCGTCGAACGCGCTGGATCTCGCGCTGTTCCTCGAATCCGATCGCATGGGCTACCTGCTCGACATCGTCTCCGAGAAGCTCGTCGACGGCCAGCGCGACGTCGTGAAGAACGAGCGGCGTCAAAGCTACGAGAACGCGCCTTACGGCATGACGGAGGTGCGCATTCCGGAATTGCTGTACCCCAAGAACCATCCGTACCACTGGCCGGTCATCGGCTACATGGACGATCTCACGGCGGCATCCGCCGAGGACGTCCGCGAGTTCTTCCGCAGGTATTACGCACCGCAGAACGCGAGCCTCGTGATCGCGGGTGACATCAACATCGCCGACGCGAGGAAGAAAGTCGAGCACTGGTTCTCCGACATCAAGCCCGGCAAGCCGGCCGACCCGATCGAAGTGCCGCCCGTCTCGCTCGGCGGCGTGATCAAGGACAAGCTGACCGATCGCGTGCAGCTCCCCCGCCTGTATCTGTGCTGGCTCACGCCGCCGCTCTACACGCCCGGCGACGCGGAGCTCGACGTCGTGGCCAGCGTGCTCACCGGCGGCAAGAACTCACGCCTGTACAAACGGCTCGTCTACGACCTGCAGATCGCCCAGGACGTCACTGCGTTCCAGGCGTCGAAGATGCTCGGCTCGATCTTCCAGATCATCGTCACGGCGCGGCCGTCGTCGAACCCGCCGGAGCAGACCCTCGACAAGCTCAAGGCGGTCATCGACGAGGAGCTGCAGCGGCTTCGTGATGCGCCGCCCGACGACCGCGAAGTGCAGCGCGTCATCAATCAGACCGAAGCGTCCTTCTACGGCCGCATGGAAAACGTCGGCGGCTTCGGCGGCAAGGCGGATCAGCTCAACGGATACTTCATGTATACGGGCAACCCCGATTACTTCAATGAAGACCTGGCGCGCTATCGCGCCGTGCAGGCCAATGACGTGCAGGCCGCCGCGCGCCGCTGGCTGCCGGCTGACCGGCGGCTCGAGTTGAGTGTCGTCCCTGACGGGAAAGGTGGTGGCAAGTGAGAAGAGCTCTGTCGCTTCCGGGGTTCCGCGGTTCCGGAGTTCTCCTCGCGGCGGCCGCCGCTCTCACCGTCGTCTCTCTCGCGGCGCAACAGGCGCCCGATCGCTCCAAGGCTCCGATTCCCGGCCCGCCGCCGATCTTGAAGCTGCCGCCGATTCAGAAACGCACGCTGGGGAACGGGCTTCCGGTCTGGATCGTCGAGATGCACGAAGTTCCGGTCGCCGATATCACCGTCATCATCAAGGCCGGCGCCGCGGCGGATCCGGCCGCCAAGTTCGGGCTCGCCGATTTCACGGCGGCGATGCTCGACGAGGGTGCGGGCACGCGAGACGCCCTGGCGATCGCCGACGCCGTCGACTTTCTCGGCGCATCGCTCGGCACGGGCAGCTCGTATGACGCGTCCACCGTGCGCCTCCACACACCGGTGTCGAAGCTCGACGATGCGCTGCAGATTCTGGCGGACGTGGTCCTGCGCCCGACGTTTCCGGACGCGGACCTGGAGCGCCTGCGGAAGGAACGGCTCACGTTCCTGCTTCAGATGCGTGACCAGCCGGCGTCGCTGGCGTCGGCGGCGTTCGCGCGGCTCGTCTTCGGACCGCGCCACCGGTACGGCACACCGAGACTGGGCAACGAAGCGTCGAACACTGAGATGTCCGTGGCCGATCTCAAGGGCTTCTACTCGGCGTACTACCAGCCGCAGGCGGCGCATGTGCTGGTCGTCGGCGACGTGACGGCAGAGAGCGTCCTGCCGAAGCTCGAACGCACGCTGGGCGCATGGAAGAACACCGGCGCCATTCCGAAGACCACGGTGCCCGCGGCGCCACAGCATCCCGCCCGGCAGATCTATCTGGTCGACAAACCGAACGCGGCGCAGTCGGAAATCCGCATCGGCGGCGTCGGCGTCGCGCGGAACACACCCGACTACTTCGTGCTCGACGTGCTCAATACCATCCTCGGCGGGTCGTTCACCTCGCGGCTCAACCAGAACCTCCGCGAGGAGCACGGCTACGCGTACGGCGCCCGATCGACGTTCGACATGCGCGGGTCGAACGGACCCTTCATCGCGTCGGCTGCGGTCCAGACCGACAAGACCGTGGAGTCGCTGCGCGAGATGTTCAAGGAGCTCGACGGCATCCACACGCCCGTGCCGGCCGATGAGCTCGCCAAAGCCAGGAACCTCGAGGCGCTCGGCTTTCCTGCCGGGTTCGAGACGACCACCGGCATGGCCGGCAATCTTGCGGAACTCGTCATCTATTCGCTGCCCGAGTCGTTCTTCAACGAATACGTGCCGAAGATTCAGGCGGTCACGGCGGCCGACCTCGCACGTGCGTCCGGTCAGTACGTGCCGGCCGACAAGCTCGCGGTCGTCGTGGTCGGCGATCTCGCAAAGATCGAGAAGCCGATTCGCGACGCGAACCTGGGGCCGGTGAAGGTGGTGAAGGTGGACGAGGTCCTCAAGTAAGGGCAAAGGGCAGAGGGCAAAGGGCAGAGGAAAGGTCAAAGGAGAGAGGATCGAGGGCGATCCCCGCGGATTTGGCAACGTTGGAATTTTGTGAACGCAAAGCCCCTTCGTCATTTATCCTCTTCCCTTCCCTTTGCCCTTTGCCCTCTGCCCTCTGCCCTTTGCCCTTGTCGAGGATCCCAATGCTGACCCGTCGCCACTTTCTCACGACCTCAGTCCTTGCCACCGCCGCCGGCACGATCGGCAGCTCGCCGCTCGTCCGCGCCTGGCAGCAGCCGCAGCAGCCGCCGGCCCAGCCGCAGCAGCCGCCGCCGGTCACGCCGGTCTTCACGCCCATCCGCAGCGACGTCGGCTTCTTCACCGGGCGCGGCGGGACGATCGGCTATCTCATCAACGCCACCGGCGTTGCGGTCGTCGACAGCCAGTACCGCGACAGCGCGAAGCTGTTGCTCGACGGTCTGAACGAGCGATCGAAGAACCGGCCGGTCGATCGCCTGATCAACACGCATCATCATGCGGATCACACGGACGGGAACATTGTCTTCAAAGGGATCGCGAAGAAGGTCGTCGCGCAGCAGCGCGCGGCCGAACACATGCACAACCCGCCGGGCCGGCCGGCCCCGACGACGGAGCAGCTCTATCCGGACACGACGTTCACCGACAACTGGCGCGAGCAGGTCGGCAGTGAATGGGTGCGCGCGCGCTTCTACGGACCGGGGCACACGAGCGGCGACGTTGTCGTCACCTTCGAACGCGCGAACGTCGCGCACATGGGCGATTTGATGTTCAAGGGGCGGCATCCGATCATCGATCGCGCGGCCGGCGCGTCGATCAAGAACTGGATCACCGTGCTCGAAAAGGCCGCCGGGGATCATGCGAACGACACGATCTACATCTACGGCCATACCGGCAACAATCAACCGGTCACCGGCCCGCGCGCGGATGTGATGCGGCTGCGCGACTACTTCACGGCGCTCCTGCAGTTCGTGGGCGCACAAATGAAAGCGGGCAAAACAAAGGATGAGATTCTCGCGCTTCGCGAGCCCTTGAAGGGGTTCGACGATTTCGGTCCGTTCCAGATGCAGGACGCCCGGGCGCCGCTCGCCGTTGCGTACGAAGAACTGAGTCAATCTGGAATCTGAAATCTGGGAATCTGCAATCTGATCGGGAAATCTGGAATCGGGGAATCGGGAATCTATCGGGCAATCGGGAATCTATCGGGCAATCGGGAAATCGGCCAATCGGGGAATCGGCGCTCTTCGATTGGCAGATTGCCAGATTGCCCGTCCGATTCCAGATTCCAGATTAGAGATTCCAGTTTATTTATCGATCACCCAGATTGCGGCTTCGCCTGCCGCGAGCTCGAACGTCCAGCGGGGACCTGACGGGCGGCTCAGCATCGAGAGACCCGATCCGTCGAGCAGGCTCGTCCAGAGCGCGGGCGGCACGGCCGCCGGCAGCTCCGCGACCGTCGTCGCCCGCACCTTCGACGTGTTTGTCGCAATCAACATCCAGGCGCGCCCGGTTTCCAGCAGCACGACCTCGACGCCCGGCGGCGCGGGCGGTTGAATCGCGAGGCGCGGACCGGCGCGCGCGTCGAGAAACAGCCGCGCGTTGAACGTCAACTGCCGCGCGATGGCCGACGCCGGCGCGACCCACGGCAGCGGGCGGCCATCCGCGTCGGTGAGCGGCGCGCCGGCTGGAGATCCGGAGTCGAACGCAATGGTCCGGGCGCCATGCGCGACGGCGCGCCAGGCGAGCGCAGGAATCTCGTCAGCCGCGAGCCGTGTCACGAGAACGTCGACCCGATCTGCGGACGTGAGCGCCGAGACCGCGGTGAGCGGCACCGGTGCGGCCTGCACGGTGACCGCAAGCCCGAGACTTCCGGCCATCCGGCGCAGTTCTTCCACGCGCGTCGTCTGACCGGCCGGCCACGTCACACCGGTAAAACCCCGGGCTCGGATCGCCGCGAGGTCATCCTGCCGCGGCGTCCCGGCCGGCGTCCCGCGGTACCAGACCGCGACGACAGGCTCGGCGGGACTGCTCTGAGCGACCTGGGCGATGACGGCGATCAGAAGAAGGCATGACGGCATCGCGCGTTTTCTCTATCATCGTGCCGACGGAGGATTCCCATGCGCAAGTTCTGGCTGCTTTCCGGCCTTGTGCCGACGGCCCTTGGTGTCGCGCTCGCCTGCCTGGTCGTAACCGCGCCGTCCGCGCAGGCGCCGGCCACGACCGCCTATCTCACGCCGCCGAAGGTCATCGCGGACATCATGGACGCCGATCCGCTGCCGAGCGTCACGCTCTCGCCCGATCGGACCG
>JBLNGH010000135.1:0-5592 GCA_050264575.1 Acidobacteriota bacterium
GACCGATGATTCGGATCCGATCGACACCGTGCCGCATGGCGACGCCGATCCCGAGCGCGCCATCGTCGCCCAGGATCTGGCGCGTCGAGTCCGCGAGGAAATCGGGCGCCTGTCGCCAAAGCTGAGGGACGCGTTGCTTCTGGCGGCGTCCGGCGATTATTCGTACGGTGAAATTGCGCTCATGCTCGGCGTGCCGCTCGGTACCGTGAAGTGGCGCGTGAGCGAGGCGCGGCGGCTCATCGCTGTGAGGATGGAACACAGAAATATGTGATTTGGTGATTTGGTGATTTGGTGAATTGGGTTCTCCAGGAGCTGAGCAATTGGAACGGTTGATTGACGACGTCGCGCGTGTGATGACTGACGTGGCCCCGCCGGCGGCCTTGCGCGACGCGGTGCTCGCGCGAATCGAGCCCTCAGTGAGGGGAGGACGCCTGTCGCGCAGAGTCTGGCTCGCGGTGCCGCTGACCGCGGCCGCCATGGCAGTGCTGGCAATCGCGCTGCGCGATCCTGGCGCGACCGTGAGACCGACACCAGCCGGATCGCCGGTCGCGCAGACGCGGCCGAGTCCTGTGTCAAGTCCTCCAGCGGCTGCTGTCGGCGAACCGGTGCGCAAACCGATTTCACCTCGACCGCCTGCGGTGGCAATGTCCCCGATCCGATCGCTCGCGGCCCTTTCAGGACCGCGCGCCCTCGAGGCTCGCGGCATCCAACCAGATCCCCTGGCGATCCCTCTACTGGACATGAAGCCGATCGTCACTGAGCCGATCGCCATAAGGACGATCGACGACGGTTCGGGCGGACGCGAGTAGCCCCGACATTTCGAGTGAGAGGAACGCCCATGCGCAGACTGTGTGCCGTGATCTTTCTGGTTGGAACCCTCGCGCCGGTATCGTCAGGACTGGCCGCGCAAGTCGCTGCAGCAAATCAACCGTACCCGGATCAAGGTCAACAGGCGCCACCGCCGGCCCGGCCATCGCAAACGCCGCCGCCGACCCCGGAGGCCGCAATGCCTCCACGCGCGCCGTATCTGCCGGGCGCCAATCCCACGAATGTCAAACTCGACTTGACCATCACGGATACCTACACGGGCACGCCGGTCAAAAAAACCGTCTCGCTGCTGGTGCTGAACGGATCGAGCGGCATGATTAGAACGTGGAATCGGCTCGCCAGTGGGTCCAACGTCGGGCTGAACATCGACGCGGCCGCGATGATTCATCAGGGCGGGCTCATCACCGTTCGCGTCACGTTCGAATACTCGCCCGCTCAGGGGGCTGCTCTCCCGCCCGGCGGCGGCACTCGTGAGCAACTGGACGCCACCATAAAGCAGCTTTCAGAGCGCGGCCTGTCGCCTACGTCCCAGCCCGCCGAGCTCCACGAATCGATCAGCGTGATCCTGCAGGACGGCAAACCGCTGCTCGTCTCGCAATCGGCGGACCCGACGACGGACCGCAAAGTGACCGTTGAGTTGATGGCGACGGTACTCAAGTAATCTAGAATCTGAGAGCTGGAATCTGCAATCTGATCGGGGAAACGGGGAATCTGGAATCGGGTAACTGGAATCGGGTAAACGGATGTCGATTGCCGATCGGATTGCAGATTGCCCGACCGATTACAGATTGCAGATTGAAGATTTCAGATTCTTTAGTGAAGTTTTTCGGGCTCGGACCAAGCGGAAAGTTTCGTAACGACGTCGAACTGTTTTAGCAACTGACCCACTACTTCGCAGGCATCCTCGCGCTGGCACAGCTGCTCGAGCCGTTCGAGGATGCGGGTCAGCGCTTCCTCCGCCTGCGAGATCGCCACTTCCGAGTAGTACTCGCGCTGGCGCTCGAGGCACTGGTGGTGCTTGCGAAATTCCTCCCGGTAGAACTCAGTGAGGCATTGGCAGGAACCGCCAAAGAGTGGTCGCGGAAGACCTGGAACGTCGACGGATGTCTGACGACTTTTCAGGGCCATGCGGCAGGGGCAGATCCAGTGTATGAGTGTCCGCCGATTCTGTCAACGCTCCAGCGCTTTGCGTAGCAGCTCGCTGACAAGTTTCGGATTGGCCTTGCCGCCGGACGCCTTCATTGCCTGGCCGACCAGGAACCCGAACGTCGCCTGCTTCCCCGCGCGGAACTGCGCGACGGCATCGGGATGCCGCGCGAGGACGTCCGCGACGACGCGGGCCAGTGCGGCTTCGTCTCCGATCTGGCCGAGGCCCTCTGATTCGATGATGGCGCCGGCGCGGCCGCCGGTCGCCCACATCGTCTCGAACACGTCCTTGGCGACGGAGCTGCTGACGACGCCCCGTTCGGTCAGCGACGCCAATTCAGCGAGCGCGCCGGGGTCGATCGGGACGCGAGCCATGTCGTCCTCGCCCAGGTCCTTCAGCTTGCGCCGGACCTCGCCCTGCAGCCATACCGACGCGGCTTTCGCGGTCGCGCCGGCCCGCACCATCGCCTCGAAGTAGTCGGCGGCGTGGCTCAGCCGGACGATGACCTCCGCGTCGTACCCGCTCAGGCCGTAGACCTCCTGCAATCGCGCTTTCCGCGCCTCGGGCAACTCCGGAAGCGTCGCGCGAAGTCCGTCGACCCAGCTCGAATCCACGACGAGCGGCGGCAGGTCCGGTTCCGGAAAATACCGGTAATCGTGCGCTTCCTCCTTGCTGCGCATCGACGTCGTTTCGCCGGTGTCGCTGTTCCAGAGCCGCGTTTCCTGGCGGACGCGCCCGCCCGACGAGATCACTTCCGTCTGTCGTGCGATCTCGAACTCGAGCGCGCGCTGCACGTACCGGAACGAATTGATGTTCTTGACCTCGGCCTTCGTGCCGAACGCCGCGGTGCCTCGCGGACGGATGGACACGTTGGCGTCGCACCGGAGGCTGCCCTCTTCCATGTTGCCGTCGTTGACGCCGATGGCCACGAGGGTCTCGCGGAGCCGCGCGAACAACGCCGCGGCGTCCTGCGCCGATCGCAAGTCCGGTTCGGTGACAATCTCGATGAGCGGCACGCCGCTTCGATTGAAGTCGAGGTACGTGGCGCGATCGGAATCCGGGAAGCCATGGTGAAGCGACTTTCCGGCGTCCTCTTCCAGGTGCACGCGGGTAATGCCGACGCGTGACGGCCCGGCCGATCCCGCGAGCGCCAGCCAGCCGCCGGTCGCCAGCGGCCGCTCGTACTGCGAGATCTGATAGCCCTTCGGCAGGTCGGGATAGAAATAGTTCTTCCGCGCGAAGATCGATTCGGTCTGGATCGTGCAGTTGAGCGAGAGCGCCGCCTTGATGGCGAGTTCCACGGCGTGCTTGTTGAGCACCGGCAGCGCGCCCGGAAGTCCCAAACACACTGGACATACCTGCGTATTGGGCGGCGCGCCGAACGTGGTCGGGCACGCGCAAAAGATCTTCGTACGCGTCAGCAGTTGGGCGTGGATTTCGAGACCGATGACCGCTTCGGCATCCATGACAGAGCGCGCCTCAACGTCCGAGAAGTACGGTGCATGCGAGAAGTAGGGTGCATTTCAGAAGTACGCGTCCATTCCAGAAGTACGAGTGCCTTCGCGAAGTCCAAAAGCATTCTGAAGTACGGCGTGTCTCGACAAGTGCACTTGGCGGGAGAAGTACTCGCAGTTCTTCGTACCGTACTTTCCGCTTTAGACGACCGTACTTCGCGGCTTGAGACGCCCTACTTCACAACTCCTGACAGCGCACTTCGCGGCTCTTGACGCTCGGGTTAAGCCCTACTTCATCGCTCCTGACAGCGTACTTCCCGCTTTTTTTACGCCCGCGGTCCAGCGCTTTTCACATCCGCGGCGGCCGTTTTTTCGAACGTCTTGAAGTTGTCGCGGAACATGTGTCCCAGCTTCTTCGCCTGCGCGTCGTACGCCGACTTGTCGGCCCACGTGGTTTTCGGTTGCAGCACGTCGGCCGGCACGTTCGGACAGCCCTTCGGAATCTCGAGATTGAACATCGGATCGACTTCGAAGCCGACGTTGTCCAGTTCGCCCGACAGCGCGGCGTTGATCATCGCGCGTGTGTGCGCGATCTTCATCCGCGATCCGACGCCGTAGGCGCCGCCCGTCCACCCCGTATTGACGAGCCACACCTTGGCCTGGTGTTTGGCGATCCGCTCGCCGAGCAGCTTCGCGTAGACGTTCGGATCCCAGACCATGAACGGCGCGCCGAAGCACGTGCTGAACGTCGCCTTGGGCTCGGTGACACCGCGCTCGGTGCCCGCGACCTTCGCGGTGTACCCCGAGAGGAAGTGATACATCGCGCCGGCGGGCGTCAGCCGTGAAATCGGCGGCAGCACGCCGAACGCGTCGGCCGTGAGCATCACGACATTCGCCGGATGTCCGGCCGCGCCCGAGAGCAGCGCGTTGTCGATGAACTCGAGCGGATAGGCGCCGCGCGTGTTCTCGGTGACGGAGTCGTCGGTGAAGTCGAGCTCGCGCGTGGTCGGATCGCAGGTGACGTTCTCGATCAGCGTGCCGAAGCGCCGCGTCGTCGCGTAGATCTGCGGCTCGGCTTCGGCCGAGAGCCGAATCATCTTCGCGTAGCAGCCGCCCTCGAAGTTGAACACCCCGTTGTTGCTCCAGCCATGCTCGTCGTCGCCAATCAGGCGGCGGTGCGGGTCGCTCGAGAGCGTCGTTTTCCCCGTGCCGGAGAGTCCGAAGAAGAGCGCGACGTCTCCCTTCGGGCCGACGTTCGCCGAGCAGTGCATCGGCATCACGTCGCGCTGGGGCAGAAGGTAGTTCATGACGGTGAAGATCGACTTCTTCATCTCGCCCGCGTAGTTCGTGCCGCCGATGATGACGAGCTTCTTCGCGAAATTGAGCAGGATGAAGACCTCGGAATGCGTCTTGTCGATCGACGGCGTTGCGGTGAAGCTCGGAATGTCGATCACCGTGAACTGCGGATCGTGCTGAAGCCGCTTCGCCGGATCGGGCTCGTCGATGAACATGTGGCGCACGAACAGGCTGTGCCACGCCTTTTCCGTGATGATGCGGATCGGCATCCGGTACGCGGGATCCGCGCCCGTCCAGCAATCCTGCACGAACAGTTCCTTGCCACGCAGGTACGCCAGCATCCGCCGGTGCAGACCGTCGAAGGACGCCGCATCGATGGCGCGATTGACCTTGCCCCACGCGACGTGAGACTCGCTCGAGGGTTCGCGCACGATGAACCGGTCGTTGGGCGACCGGCCGGTGTGTTGTCCCGTGCTGCAGACGATCGGGCCATGCGCGGCGAGGACGCCTTCGTGCCGGCTGAGTGCCGCTTCATAGAGCGCGGGAACACTGAGCGTCCAGTGCACCTGCGACGCGCCTTCGATCCCGACCGCCTCGAGCCCGACCTTCCGGCTTCCCCCTGACATTCATCGACTCCTTACCCGCCGGGCAGACTTCGCGGCTGGCTCATCCGTCTGTAAAGCAAACGCTCAATGGTACATCAGTGTCATTGCACCCTGCAGAGCCGCCTTCGGCGGACCGATAGGCGAAATGAGCCTGTCGATCGTTTGTCGGTTCCGGAGTTCCGAGGTTCCGGAGTTCCGAGGTTCTTTAACACCAGGTTCCGAGGTTCTAAGAACTTCGAAATCCGTCCTTGAAGTCAAGAAC